>NZ_JAYTLQ010000054.1:0-136725 GCF_043729335.1 Crenothrix sp.
ACGCTCGCCTTCTTTTTTAGCGACATCTTTTGATTCTTCAATCAGTTCATTAGCACGTTTCTGAGCCAGGGTAACAATCTCTGAAGATTGTTCTTTAGCTTCTTTCAAAACACCCTTGGCTCTTTTCTCAGCCAAAAGAATTTCTTCCTGACCTTTTTCAGCGGCAGCTAAACCATCGGCAATTTTCTTTTTACGTTCTTCTAAAGAGTCAAATAAAGGAGGCCAAATGTACTTCATGGTAAACCATACCAGAAGTGCAAAGGTAATCATTTGCCCAATCAGGGTAGCATTGATACTCACGACGCGTTCCTTTTGTTGCTATTAAAGATAAACAGCTCTTAGCCTGCTGTTGCAGCGGTGACAGCTGACAAGAACGGGTTTGCAAAGGTGAAGAACAACGCCAAACCCACACCGATCATGGTGACCGCGTCTAACAGACCTGCAACAACGAACATTTTGACTTGCAACATAGGCACCATTTCAGGTTGACGCGCCGCGCCTTCCAAAAACTTGCCACCTAACAGACCGAAACCGATAGCGGTTCCTAAAGCGCCCATACCCAAAATCAAACCGACTGCGATAGCGGTCATACCTTGCACATCAGCGATTAAAGCTGCGATTTCCATGATACCTCCAAAGGTACTCTAAATTAAAAAAAAGTTGTGTTAATGATGCTCGTGCGCCATGCTCAGGTAAACAACTGTCAATACCATAAAGATGAACGCTTGCAGCGTAATAATCAAAATATGAAAAATTGCCCAGGGGAAACTCAGCAACGGCTGAAGATAACTTGGCAATAAGGCGATCAAAATAAAAATCAATTCGCCCGCATACAGGTTACCAAATAACCGCAATGCCAGTGAAATAGGTTTGGCAATTTCTTCAACCAATTTTAACAGCAGGTTGAAAGGCATAAACCACGGGCCAAAAGGCTGTAACAGCAACTCTTTAGCAAAACCGATAGGGCCTTTTATTTTGATACTGTAGAAAATAATTAACGCAAATACCGAGATAGACATGGCGAAAGTCGCGTTCAAATCGGTGCTGGGTACAGAGCGTAAATACGGAATACCCATGACGGCGCCAATACTCGGCAAAATATCCACAGGGAACAAATCCATAAAATTCCACAGGAATACCCAGCAAAATATGGTCAAGGCCAGCGGTGCAATTAACTTGCTGGTACCATGAAAACTGTCTTTTACCTGAGTGTCGACGAATTCAATCATCATTTCGACAAAATTTTGTGCCAAGCCTGGTACACCAGCGGTGGCCTTATCGGCGGCTGACTTAAAAAACCAGATGAACAATCCACCTAATAACGCTGAAAAAAACAGGGTATCCAGATGTAAAGTCCAAAAACCACTACCTACGCTGAGCGGCGTTAAATGGTGAATTATATAACCGGTTGCCCCTTCTGCGGCATGAGCTTCGGTAGCCATCGTTCCTCTCAAAAAAATAATTACTGTGTTAGCGCATTAATAGCGCAAACCAAAAAACTGACAAAGCTGCTGCATAAGCTGCAAACAGCGGTAAAAGTTGTATGTCTGGAATCTGAAAAATCATTGCAAAAAGTGCGCCGGTCAATAACAGCTTGCCGGACTCCCCTGCATAAAAAGATCTGACGATTTTTCTTGCCTCTTGCCCTGCCGATTTGTAAATACGCAGCGCAAAATATAAGTTTGGGATTATTGCTGCAAGGCCTCCACATAAGGGAGATAACGCCTTTTGCCACCCACCTGCAACGGCAAACCCAAGAGTGATTATTAGTGTTATCAAAACCTGATAACTTAATATTTTAACGACAGTAGAGAATTTTCTATCTGTCACAAACTACTCCAAACACAATAGCTGGCAAATTATAACGAGCAAGCACTATTAAATCAAGGCTGATTACAGAGGAATGCGCCTTGAAATATTGAGCACTAGTCAAGTCACCTTGATATTTCGTGTTTTTAGACGCTAAGTATAAAATAGTTAATTATCCAATATAATACATTACGGCAATTTTTTCACTTCTGCTACCTTGTTAAAGTCCACCCCCACACTGACGATCAGGCTGGTAACTTCTTCAATATTCATTGCCGATTTCACCACTTTTTCTTTATCGACAATCACAGTAAAACCAGAAGTTGGATTGGGCGATGTCGGAATAAACAGCACGTATTTATCTTCAAAACGATTAGTCACGTAAGCGGCCATCCAAACGCCATCTTTTGGATATTCAACGTAAACAATATCTTTAGCAATCTCTTGGTCGCGGGAAGAAAACATGGCGATAACTTTTTTAAGCACACGGTAAATGGTGTTTAAAAATGGAATTCTGTCGATGATATGATCGAATATTGTAATAATCCAAGGCTTGCCTTTTTCAACAATCGTTCGGCCAATAGACACCAAAATAAAAAAACTAACCGTAAAAAACAGCATGGTATAAAGATAGCTGTCCGCATAGCCGTAAACCACACTAAATAAATCAGAGACCATACCTTTTATAAAAATAATAATCTTTAGGATAATAACGATTGGAATAACCGCAAAAATGCCAATCAAAAAATAATTCAGCAGCCTTTTGGTGAATGCGTTCATCTTTTCCTCATATTTTTATTAAAATTTTCATGTATCTGACACAAAATATTGTCGGGCAATTTACATTACTTTACAACCTATTACTTTGTAACTAAACAACTTAAAAACTTATATTTTTATCACTTGCAAAATTTTCAAATGAATAAATTTAAGGCTTTATTAAACCTTAAAATACGTTCAATTTATAGGCAGGATGCTGGCTAACAAAGCTCATAAGTTAACTTGAAGCCGTTTAAACAACGCCTTTTTCACTCTGAACTTAGCGCAGTTGGAACTTATTCAAATTCATTTATATGATTGCAATTTAAATTAACACCATATTGTCGCGATGTATAAGCTCCCTATCATCTAAATAACCCAAAATGCTTTCAAATTCCGAGCTATTTTTACCCGCTATCAACTGAGCCTCTACTTTACTGTAGTTAATTAATCCACGAGCAATTTCTACCCCGGCCTCATCTACACAAGCCACCAATTCGCCGCGTTCAAATTGTCCTAATACGACTTTAACACCTACGGACAACAAACTTTTACCTTCGTTTTTAAGTGCTCGCGCAGCACCACTATCCAGTGTTAATTGGCCTTTAAGTTGTAATTGCCCTGCAAGCCAGCGTTTTCTGGAGACTAAAGGCTCTGCATCCGGTAAAAAATGTGTGCCTAGATTTTCACCAGCGAGCACTTTTTTGATAACATCATCGACAATACCGGCCGCAACAATGGTCGCTGCGCCTGATCGAGAAGCGAGACGCGCCGCCCGCACCTTGGTGTACATGCCGCCACGCCCAAGTCCGCTACGACTTTCTCCTGCCATACTTTCTAAACGGGTATCGTTAACACTAATTTCAGAAATTAAAGTAGCATCGGGGTTTACACTGGGATCACTGGTAAATAAGCCTTTTTGGTCGGTCAGGATAATCAGTAAATCCGCTTCAATTAAATTGGCGACCAACGCTGCGAGGGTATCATTATCACCGAAACGAATTTCTTCGGTAGCAACCGTATCATTTTCATTAATAATTGGTACTGCACCAAAATTAATCAGTGTTAACAAGGTACTGCGGGCGTTTAAATAACGTTTCCGGTTGGATAAGTCATCGTGGGTAAGCAAAATTTGCGCGGCGTGCAGATCATGTTGCTGAAAATTATCATCAAAAACCCGCACCAAACCCATTTGACCAATAGCAGCGGCAGCTTGCAATTCGTGGAGAGTTTTGGGCCTGACTTTTAAGTTTAATCGGCACATGCCTTCTGCCACTGCACCCGACGACACCAAAACCACATCAATGCCTTGCAGTTTTAACCCAGCCATTTGCTTAACCCAAGCGGCGATAGCAATTTTGTCCAGCCCTTGACCCCCACAAGTAAGTAAGGAGCTGCCTATTTTTATGACGACACGTTTAGTGTTTACAAATTCAGACCGGCTCATGGACTTTTTGTCGTTGTTGCTCTAAAAACTCCATAATGGCATAGCTTAATTCTTTGGTGCCTTCACCGTTGATAGCAGAAATTCTAAATACCGGCTGTTGCCAATTCAACGCGTCGATAATTTCTTGGCATTGCTCATCGGCTTCGTCTTCCAAAAGCTGATCTATTTTGTTGAGCACCAACCAGCGTGGCTTGGTGGCCAGATCAACACTCCATTTTTCCACTTCGCAAATGATTTTTTGCGCAGCTTGCACCGGCGTTACATCGCTGCCATACGGCGCAATGTCGATAACATGCAGCAACAAGCCGGTGCGTGCCAGATGCTTAAGGAACTGCAAGCCAAGGCCAGCACCTTCTGCAGCGCCTTCTATGACCCCTGGAATGTCGGCAATCACAAAGCTGCGCATATCGTCGACACGTACCACCCCTAAATTAGGATACAAGGTAGTAAACGGGTAGTCGGCAACTTTGGGGGTAGCTGAGGACACCGCTCTAATCAAGCTGGATTTGCCTGCATTAGGCATACCCAGCAGACCGACATCGGCAATCAAGGTCAGCTCGAGATTAAGCATCCGATGTTCGCCAGGTGAGCCTTTGCTGGCCTGCTGTGGCGCACGGTTGATGCTGCTTTTAAAACGGGTGTTGCCAAGGCCATGAAAACCGCCTTGCGCAACCAATAAAGTCTGGCCTGTTTCGGTCAAATCACCAATAATTTCCTGGGTTTCGGCATCGGAAACTTGTGTGCCCAAAGGGACGGGAACAAAGCAATCATCGCCTTTTCTGCCGGTGCAATTGCGCCCCATGCCTTTTTGCCCAGGTTGGGCGCGGTGTACGGTATGGTAACGAAAATCGACCAAGGTATTGATATTTTCAACAGCAATCAAATAAACACTGCCGCCGTCCCCACCATCACCACCGTCCGGACCACCCATAGGGATATATTTTTCGCGCCGAAAACCTACTGCGCCATTGCCGCCATTGCCGGCTTCGACGCGTACTTCTGTTTCGTCAACAAATTTCATAGTTTACACGCTGAGTTAATACGAGATAAGACTGGATCGATAATAACAAAAAAGCCCCGCCGTTTACAACAAGGCGAGGCTTTTGGATGCGGCTAGCTTTGCGCTGTAGGCAAAGCCAAGCCAGTTGCTTTAGGCTGCGGCAACTATACTGACATACTTACGACTATTGGGGCCTTTAACTTCAAAGACCACTTTGCCATGCGCTGTTGCAAACAAAGTATGATCCTTGCCGATACCTACGTTAGTGCCGGGGTGAAAATGCGTACCACGTTGGCGAACAATAATGTTGCCCGCAATGACATTTTCACCGCCAAAACGCTTAACACCCAATCGCTTAGCATTGGAGTCGCGCCCGTTACGGGTACTACCACCAGCTTTTTTATGAGCCATCTGTCACTCCTAATTGGTTAAGCAGAAATGCCAGTAATCTGGATTTCTGTGTAAGATTGACGATGCCCCATTTGTTTCATGTGGTGCTTACGCCGTCTAAATTTAATAATTTTGATTTTCTTATGTCTGCCTTGCGAAAGCACGGTAGCTGTTACCTTGCCGCCCTCAAGAAAAGGCATGCCGATTTTGACTGCGTCGTCTGTTTGAATCATCAGCACTTTGTCAAATTCAACGCTAGCGCCCTCTTCGAGCTCCAGCTTTTCTATTTTTAAATAAGTACCTTCTTCGACGCGGTACTGTTTACCACCTGTTTGAATTACCGCATACATCCGAGCAAGCTCCATCAAGCATTAATCTGTGAAATAACTGAACAGACGATTATATTTTTAAAGACCGCACAAGTCAAACATAAGTTTTGTTCCATTTAAAAGGCTGGATTGTAATAATAAAAACGCACTACTCACACTACCCATAGATTAGCGAATAGCATCACCGATTAAGCCTCTGTTCAGGTATAATAGCGTAGTCACTTTATATTTCATAGATTATTATCATGAAAACAACACAAATTCACTTACTTAGCCTCAAATGATGGTATCGCAACTACATTCCACATCCGTATCTATCATCAATTTTGATTCTATAAAGAACCTAACAAGCATTGAAACCAAAGCAGTCGATCAGCTGATTATTGATGAATTAAGTTCAGATGTCGTACTCATTAACCAGATGGGGCATTATATTGTAGGCAACGGTGGCAAACGTTTGCGGCCTATGCTGTTATTACTGGCGGCTAAGGCATTAGGGGGCACAACTCCCAGCCACTTAATATTAGCAGCCGTTATCGAATTTATTCACACAGCAACCTTGCTACATGATGACGTTGTCGATGAGTCTGATTTAAGGCGCGGCAAAGAATCGGCTAACGCAGTTTGGGGCAATGCCGCCAGTGTTTTAGTCGGCGATTACCTGTATTCCAGGGCCTTTGAAATGATGGTGCGCACCGGCAATATGCGGGTAATGGAGATTTTATCCAAGACCACGACTGCTATTGCCGAGGGTGAAGTGTTACAGCTACTGAACTGCAATAACCCAGAAACTACCGAAGAAAAATATCTGGAAGTGATTGCCAGAAAAACGGCGATTTTATTTAGCGCGGCAACACGGTTAAGTGCAATTATCTCGGGCGCTTCGGCACAAGTGGAAGCAGGTTTAGCGGAATATGGCCAGCATTTAGGTATTGCATTCCAATTGATTGACGATGCGCTGGACTATAAAGCAAGCCAGGAAGATTTAGGTAAAAACTTGGGTGATGACTTGTCCGAAGGCAAGCCAACGCTACCTTTAATCCGCGCCATCCAAAAGGGCAGCGCTAGCGAAGCCAAAGTTATTATTGATGCCATTAAAAACGGTGACCGTAATGCGTTTAATGCAGTTTATGCCATAGTACAAAGTACACATGCCATTACCTACACCGAGCAACGCGCCGACCAAGAGGCTGAAAAGGCTATTAAGGCGCTTGATGTGCTAGAGGATTCCGAATTTAAAGCCGCATTGATTATGTTAGCCAAGTTTTCTGTGCAGCGTAATTACTGAGCCCTGAAAACCGCCCAATGTAAAATAAAACACTGATTTAAATGGGTTTAAAAATTTATTACCCATCACATTTGTGTTTTATCTCTCCAAATGGCTTCTTTAAATTTATCAATCAAGCCAGTTACACGTTCAATTTTTTGCGTTACTGTGGCTGCAAAAATAACGTTGCTTGTCGCAAGCTTAATAGTTTCTTTCGCACGGGTTATGCCTGTGTACAGCAGTTCTTTAGTCAGCACTGGGTTTATAGTATCGGGCAGCACCAGCAATACGTTTTCAAATTCAGAACCTTGGCTTTTATGAATCGTCATCGCAAACACGGTCTCACACTGCGGTAAACGTGACGGCAAATGTTTTTTGATTTGGCCATTGGCATCCTGAAAAAACACCATCAGCTTATTATGCTGTTCTTTATCGGGCAAGCACAAACCAATATCCCCGTTATAAAGATGCAGTGCAGCATTGTTCTGCGTAACCATCACTGGACGGCCTGCATACCATTGCCCCGCTAAATAGATGTGTTTTTGGGCAAATAATTTTTGCTCAACCCGATAATTAATATCGCTAACACCTTTTTTACCTTGATGGTTTGAGCACAGCACCTGAAAGCGATTAAAGGCATGATAAATATCCGTAAAATTCGCCCCACGTTTAACCAGCGATAAATACGGTATTTGCTGTTCTGCAATGTAACTGATTAAATCCGACGATAATAGCGAAACTATTGCATTCTCCGTGTGCAGACATTGCCACGCAATTTCCGGTTGCTGCTGATTAACGGCGACGGCAAATTCTTTAATAATGCCGCCAAAACGGTGGGATTTTTTCAGCTCAAGTGTATGCAATGGCAAAGCGGCGGTTAAATCAGTCAGCACTGCACCCGACTCTACCGATGCCAGTTGATCTTGGTCACCCAGTAAAATCAACCGCGCCCCCACTTTTAAAGCATCCAGTAGCTTGCTCATTAAGGCCAAATCAACCATGGATGCTTCGTCTACAACAACCAAATCATGCGCCAAAGGATTATCCGCATCATGACGAAAATACGGTGAGGGTGGTTTTGCACCTAGTAAGCGATGTAGTGTGGTGACGGTTTCTGGAATCAGCTGCCTTATTGCATCCGTGCAAGGCAAAGCGGTTTTATTTGCCCCAATAGATTCTTGCAGGCGCATGGCGGCTTTGCCAGTAGGTGCTGCAAGGGCAATATACAGCGGGCGGTCGGCCAGCTCTTGTAACAGGGCAAGAATTTTAACCACAGTAGTGGTTTTACCGGTGCCAGGCCCGCCAGTAATAATGCTAAACGATTGCGTTACGGCTATTTTTGCGGCTTCCCGTTGCCAATCCGCTTCTTCTGACGGTGTAAAGTAACGATTAAGTGCCGCCTCTAATTGCAAAGGCGGCTGACTTGTATGCGTCATGCCCTGGATTTTTTGCACTAACCGGTTTTCATAATTCCAATACCGGTGTAAATACAGCCGATCTTGCTCAACAATCAAAGGTAATGTGTTTGACTGATCGGCTAATCCGGCCAGTCCAGACGCTAATGCTAAAGCCTTAAGCTCGTCATTGATACGAATGCAGTTATGGCCTTGAGTTTGATGGCAAGAAACAAGCTTAAGCAATTCTTCAAAGGCAAATTGCTGGCTCCCGATCAAATCTGAACGTTGACTCAGAAAGCGTGCAAAAGCATTATCCAGTCGACTAAAAGACATTACATTTTTCAAGCCATGTGTCATGAATGCAGCTTAATCAGGTGGCCTTTTATTAGGATTCGGTTGCGTTGGATTTAAACGCTCTTTACGCAGCATCGCTTCTTCACGCACATCGTTGATTTCACGCATAATGCTTTTGACATCGGCTTTTTTAGTGCTGCTTTTGAAGATACCTGTCAGCTCAACATCGGGATGCAAACTACCTGATTCATAGAGCTTCCAGATTTCTTTACCGTACTGTGTGGTAAGCAAAGTGGGCGCAAAGCGGCCAAAGTAAGCCGCAAGATTATCAACATCGCGCTCTAACATTCTGGCCGCATTGTTATTAGCGGCCGCATCAACTGCCTGTGGCAAATCAATAATTACCGGCCCGTGCGAGTCAACCAGTATATTATATTCAGAAAGGTCGCCGTGAATAATGCCGGTACACAGCATCTTTACGACTTCGGTAACTAGAATTTTATGATATTCAAGTGCCTGCTCAGGCGTTAATTCCAAATCGTTAAGTCTAGGCGCGGCAGCGCCGTTGGCGTCGGTAATAAGCTCCATTAACAACACGCCTTCAATAAAATTGTAAGGCCGTGGCACACGTACATCGACCGCAGCAAGGCGATAAAGCGCATCTACTTCTGCCGTTTGCCACGCTTCTTCTTGTTGTTTTCGACCATAGCTGGTGCTTTTTTCCATAGCCCGTGCTTGACGGCTGTTGCGTACTTTTCGACCTTCCTGATAAAGCGCTTGTTTATGAAAGCCACGCTTGTTAGCTTCTTTGTAGACTTTAGCGCAGCGGATTTCGCCCTCCGACAAAACCACATAAACTTCGGCTTCTTTGCCGCTCTTCAATGGACGTATCACTTCAGTAATCAGTCCATCTCGCACCAACGGCTCCATTCTTTTTGGTGTTTTCATCGTGCTTTTACCCGCGGTATTAATGTCGCTGAAAGCTGTAAAAGTTTTGCTAGGGGCATTTTTCTTTCCTAGATTGTTAAGTGTTATTGCAATTGTAACCATGACAATGCGCCCAAACCTGCGGCACGTCCGGTAGCAAAACAGGCCGTTAATAAATAACCACCTGTCGGTGCCTCCCAATCCAGCATTTCGCCAGCGCAAAAAACTCCAGGCAGAGCGCGTATCATGAGTTGTTTATCCAAGCCTGCAAAGTTTACACCGCCTGCAGTGCTAATGGCTTCATCGATAGGACGGGTGGCAACCAGTGATATCGGTAGTTTTTTAAGGGTCGTGCAAAGCGTAACGACATCATCAAAATTGACACCGGTTTCGCGTAGCAAAGCGATTTTGATCGTATCTAAGTGTAGGCGTTTGCGCAGATAATTGCTCAGCGATTGTTTACCGCGCGGCTGTGCAAGCCTGTCGATTAGATACTCCAGGCTTCTGTCCGGTGCTAAGTCGGCGTAGAGAGTTGCAAAACCGTGTAACTCAATTTTCTCACGCGCCACAGCAGACAGTGCGTATATTAAACCGCCTTCCACACCATTTTCAGTAATGATGAATTCTCCAAGTTGATTAAACCCCTCGCCTTCTGGGCAATACACCGCTAAGCGCACGTTTTTTATCGGTTGTCCTGCAAAATGCTCACGAAAATACGCACTCCAATTAACGTTAAAGCCGCAATTTGATGGCTTTAACGCCGCGACATCAACCCCGCGCCCAGTCAATAAGCCAACCCATTCGCCGGTAGAACCCAGTTTTTTCCAGCTACCCCCACCCAAAGCTAAAATGACAGCATCTGCCTGAGCTTTTCGTTCGCCGTCGGGTGTTTGAAAGCATAATTGCGTAGGATCATTTTCATCCCAGCCCTGCCATTGATAACGGCTATGAAATTTAACACCTGCCGTACGTAATCGATGCAACCATGCACGTAATAACGGCGCAGCTTTCATATCTCTGGGGAACACACGGCCAGAAGATCCAATAAAGGTTTCTATACCTAGGTTCTGTGTCCATAGTCGTATGGCATCTGAATTAAAATCGTCAAGCGCGGGCTTCAAGTGAGGCGCATGTATCCCATACCGAGACATAAATGAGTTCAAAGGCTCGGAATGGGTAAGATTCATGCCGCCTTTGCCGGCTAGCAAAAATTTTCGTCCCACCGATGGCATGGCATCATAAACGTCAACCTTAACATGGGCATTGCTCAGCACTTCTGCTGCCATTAAACCGGCAGGCCCACCGCCAATAACGGCCACTGTATACGGTGGGCGCGAGATTTTTGTAACGGATGACTGAATGATTATTACTCTCCCTGTAAAATTGTCGAGTGGCTTGTCTAGCGCGGCATTATATAACGACTAGCTGACATATTAATTTAATTATTTACTAAGTATTGATAACTTAACGCTGCCACAATTAATTTAAACTACTGATTTTTATCATATAATCTTCACATCACCTAGCGCAGTTTTATTGGATTAATTTTAACTCTAAACCGGCTTAAGATATCGCTAAGCAATAAACTGAGTTGCCAACAAGCTAACACACTGTATCTTATGAGAAGTGATAAGATACAGAACACTGAATCTATGTAAAATTTCTTGACTAGGGCAAATAATAACGTACATACTCTGGCCTCTCCATGTGGAGAGACATGAAAACTCAACGAGGATTAATTATGAAAAAAACATTCAGAATTTCAGCGTTAACAGGTATGGTTTTAGGTTTAACAGCTTGCGCATCACCTTATCCGATAGGCTCAATAATGACTGATATTAATTTACCTGTGCAAGTCACCTCTAACGAAGGAATACCTTCAAAAGTGGGGGAAGCGACTTGTCATAGCTACCTGTCCATGGTCTCTACCGGTGATTGCAGCATTGATACCGCGAAAAAGAACGCCAGCATTACCAAAGTTCATCATGTTGATTGGCATGCGCATAACATTTTAGGCTTAATTGGCCACTATAAATTAACGGTTTACGGCGACTAACAGCCAGCGCATAAAAATCCCGTTCAACATAGGCTTATTCAAGTGGGGCGGGATTTGTATAACGCGGCATCAGTCATAAGCAAGTTCGTTTACCATTGCCATATTCTGGGATATGCTGATTACGGCATGATGGCGAATATTGTGGCTAAAAGATAATTACAATATTATTTTGAATCCAGCTGGCGACGCAGCAACGGATTTTGGCGATAATATAGCTGTAATTGCTGGTAAACATCGGCAAAGTTAGCCTGGAGAATTTCCGGTGCGCAGAAAAAATATTCACTTATGACCGCAAAAAATTCCCCAGGGTTGGTGGCTGCATAAGGGTTAATATAGGGGCGGTGGCGATGTTCCACTCGTTTAACCAAGCCTTCATAAGCTGCGCTGAGCGCTGTTGACCACTCCGTTATGATCATGCCCGGCTGTAAAGGCGGGAACCCGTCGGCGGCTCCATTCAACATATCCAGCTTATGGGCAATTTCATGGATCACGACATTGTGGCCGGAGTGTTTGTCCTGCATATCGCGCTCAACATCTTCCCACGATACTATAAGTGGCCCCCGCGACCACGATTCGCCGATCAGTGCCTGTTCGCGATGATGTACAACACCTGCCGCATCTTTTTCGTCTCTGCTAACCCGAAACGCCGCCGGATAAACGATGACCTCTATCCAGCCTAATAAACAGTCAATACCAAACCCAAGCGCTGGCAGACAAGCTTGAACGGCAATAATTAAACACATTAAATCAGTGAGCTGAAATTCCTGAGCGCCGAAAAATTTTTTTTCATATAAAAATAGCGTGCTTAATTCGCGTAAATGCGCTTTTTCAACCGAGGTCATTCCCTGCAAAACAGCCAGTTTTTCAGTCGCTTCCACCCACAGGTCATGTGCGATGGCATGACGGTGCAGAATGTAGCGAATACGTGCGCGCTTAAAAAAAGTCATCATTGATCAAACCTTGTTCTTAATAAGCAAGTCACGTCAGACAATTTCAAAAGAGAAAATCACCGTAATCAATGCCATAGAGACTAATCCCAATAAGAAAACTATTTCTCCCCAACGCTCCAAACTTGCTGTGCATCGTTCTAAACGAATCGATGAAAATGACAATAGTGCGCTAATCATAAACAGGATGCTATCAATCGCTAACGCTTTATCAATTAAATAGTTAACCAACCCTGGCGGTGAAGTTTTAACAATACTGATAACCATGATACAAACCCCAACCATCGTCGCAGAATTGGGCAAAATAGATGGGAAAGATCATTGGAATTACGGTCTCTCATTTAAGGTTTTTCAAATAAATAAGCTTACGCATTCGGTTTTATTTGGTTCTTTGCCATAATAAAGTCAGCATGAGGCACATATAAAAGGTCAGCGATTTTTCGCACCAAGTATTCTTCATTCATATCTAATACACCATCAATAAAAGCAATTTTCCACAGTGATTCAATTAGTTTAATTTTTTGTTCCAAACTGTATTCCTTATTAATTAAGGAGGTAAATTGAAAATAATCAGTCGCTTGCTTTCTTTGCTGTTCAGCTAAGGCCATTAATGAGCTGGCTTGTTCGGCCGTTAAAGAAAAATTTTTCTGAATCAGAGAGAAAATAAGTGCCTGTTCTTTAGGATCAACTTTATCGTCTATGATCATCATTTCCAGAAACAAAGCGACCGCTGCAAGTTGCAACTTTTCTTCTGTAATCTCCGCCGGTTCTGAAAGCGCCAGATGTTGATCAAAAAAAAGTTTGATTTGGTTAAACATTTTGTAACTCCGATTTAGCACTGTTGCTTATGTGGCCTTAAAAACTCGATAAGATTGTCGGTGGCTATATTAATCACCTTCTGTATACCTTGATTATATCCGTTTCCACAATATAATTGATAACCTAAACCAGTCTAACTGAACGTGTCACTTAGATTAATATCTGCTCAACTATTTAGAAAAATCTGAATTTATTAAGCACTAAAGAGCCAATCAATGATGGCCGCCGCCTCTATTTCCCCGCCCATGTCCATCATGGTTTTGATGGCCATTACCATAGTTTCCACGCTGCCTGCCGCGATTATCACCATATCCCCTATAGTTACCGTGATGGCCGTCATTTCCATAATTCCGATTACCATAATGGCCATAGCCATAATCTCTATATCCACCCTGCCCAGGATACCCATAACCATTTTGATATCCTGGTGAACCAGAATATCCCCCATATTGAGCTGAGCGGTGAATACAACCATTCATTAACATAAGGATAAAGATTGCAGCTAGTAAACGAATTTTAATCATCTTCATGTTTTTCTCCAAAATTCAATGCAAAAGGCAGCGGCGTTAAACGCAGTAAAAACATTAGTTTTAAGGCATTATCGCCACTGATGAGCTTATCTAATATCGCAAGTTTCTGGTATTTGGCTGTAAAGGCCAACACTCTGTCGCGCAACCAATAGCGTCCAAGAAAAAATATTATTATCGCCGACAAGTACGTAGCGACAATAACAGCCAGCTCGCCAACCACAATTGAAAACAATAATCCCGCAGCAAAGCACAACACATCAATGGAGACAAAAAGCGGTGATAGCCCCACAAATAAGACTACAAAGCCAAGTGGCGCAAAAAAACCCAACTCTGCAAGCCAAACTTCCAAATCAGGAAGATAAACTTTAAATTCGTGTCCAACCCATAAAACCACCACGGCAAAAACTAACGCGATTAATAATTTTTCTACAAGGCTTAAGTTTTGTAATGCCATGATGGATTTATCCTTAAAAATAAAGCCTTACACTGGATCGCTTTTATGGCTGAGACTCATTTTAACAATCGACCATCCCAAAATGATCATATTAATGCCCACAAATAGGCCTAACAGCCAATGTGCAGTTTCAGACCAGAACGCCAAGATAATAAAGGCAAACAGCAATGCGGTTACGCCGCTAAAAAGTACAAAATTCCAATTCGGCAAAGGCCGCAGCATGAAGGCCCAATAAATTTTAATAGCGCCTTCAAGGGCAAAAAATAAAGTCATCATCATGGTAATGGTCATTACCCCGGCAATAGGGTCAACAATGAGCAAATAACCGACAATAATTTGTAAAATACCCAACACTAACCATAAACCAAACCCTGGCATTTCCGAGAAAAACAAAGCCCGACCGACGTGAATTGCCCCTCCCATAACAAGAATCCAGCCTAAGAAAAGTACGCTAACTACGCTAAAAAATTGCGGAATGACCACAGCAGCAATACCAAGAACAATAAAAATACTGCCTTCCAGTAAAAATAATCGCCAATGTTTTTGCATATACTCTTGCATTTTTTGTTGTACATTTGCCAGTTCAGTTGCTATATCGTCTGCGTTTTTCATGACTTGTTTCCTTTTGTAATAATGATAAAAAAGAACTTAACACGGCTAAGGCTTGTCGTTATTGTGGATAAATCACGGATGCTGACTGGGCGGAGGCGGCGGTGTACCTGGCGGTGGAGGTGGAATATTAGAGGTGGGTGCTACCGAGGGCTGGCTGGTTGCGCCTGAGAACTGCCCTGATACTGGAACTTGATGGCCTTTGGAATACATACACTGAATATAGGCGATATCAAAACGTTGCTGCAAATCGTATATGGAATCGCTAGCCATACCTGTGCCCACTAAACTACCACCCACCAAACCGGTACCGGCTCCAATCGCAGCACCACTGCCGCCGCCTATCGCAGCACCCGCTGCTGCACCTAGTCCCGTACCAATAACCGCGCTGGTAACTCCACTAGTGGTGGCCGCTTGATTAGGCGTTTTACCGCCCACCTGAAACGTCGCGAATTGCTGACAGATAACATCGTCGTTGCGGAATCGATCAAAAGACATGCCACTGCCAGGTAGTACCATAACACTAGGCCCCGTGGGTAAGCTAACACAACCGGTTATTATTACTGCAAAGGCGACTGAAACTATTTTGGGTGAATATGACATACTTTAACTCCTTAACGAGGTACGGATGGTCTGGGCTCAACTTGCTGCCAACTGGTTAAGCATTCTTTGATATAAGGATAATAACCTTCTGGATTGCTACAGTAATACCAGTAACCCGCTTGATAGTTTTGAGCAACAGGTCGGGATTGCTGGATATAAACCGGAGGAGTTTCCGGCACTGTTATTACCGTAGAGGGATAACCATAATAACCGCCATATCTACCATAGCCTCCGTAGCCTCCATACGGGTAAAACCCGCCATAACTGCCTAGACCATAGCCCAGCCCAAAACCATAAAAACCACGGCCAAAGCCCCCGCCATGATGATGGCCGCCAAAGTGTCCGCCTCCGAAGTGCCCTCCCCCGCCGCCATGTCCACCGCCTCCAAAGTGCCCTCCCCCGCCACCATGCCCACCGCCCCCTCTGGCCCATGCCGAGTTACTGGCTACGCTTGCTATCAAGATGGCAATCAAACCAGCCCTTGAAATCTTTCTCATTTTAAACTCCATCCCGCGCACTCGCGAGAATGTTAATTTACTGCGATCTTCATTACCTTTTTGTATGCGCTCATCCCCCCTTTTAAAAGGGGAATGCTTACCAGACCGTCAAAGACGATTGCAGTTCCAAGCCATATCATTATCTAACTTATCAACGCAGCCGCCAAATATAGCCCGTAAAGTAATAAGCATATTTATACTGCACACCTCCCACCGCAGACTGGGCAAAGTCGAAGTCTGCGGTATTTCGTGTCCGCTTCCAATCCGTTCAGTGAACCCTGGATGCAGTGGGAAGTATGTATTGCAAGCTGCCTGACCACACTTTATTTAGCGGGATGACCTGCCCTGATCGCCGCTTCGCCAAGCGCCTTTAATCTATCTTTAAATTCTGAAAATTTATCCTTAATTTTTTGCCATGCAGCGGCGGATTGATCAGAGAATAACTCTTTATCAATACCATTAATCCCATCATAAAGCACCTTGTAATCTTTTTTATCACCGTAGCCAAGCAGTTGAGCCAACTCCAATTTGTCTTTGGCGGCATCGGTTAATGCTCTAATTTCCTTGCGGTTTTGTTCTTTTGACAAGTCATCCCTGTGTTCCAGCTCAGCCGCTAAAGTCAGTAACTCTTCAGCGCGAAGTACCGGCAATGGCATAATTTCAGTGGTGACATCCAAAGTATCCAACACATTGTCTAAATCAACAACAGCTTGGTCTATTTTTCCAGATTCAATCAATGTGATGGCTTGTTTAATGGCCGCAGGAAATGTCCCTAAAGGAATACTCGTTGTGCTGATACGAATTTCACTCGCCAGACCCGCTACAATCTGTCTAGCACCTTGCAGTTTTCCATGTCTGAGTAAGCTATCAGCATCATCAATGGCTTGGGCAACCGTTTTTTTATTACCTTTAAAATCGAAAACATCCGCTTCAATATTGGCTGGCACTAAAGCCAAACCGGGGTTTTTGGCTAAAAGGCCATCTAACTTACTGGAAACACCTTGTAAAATTGTTATAGCGCCTTTTGAGTCCTTATTTTCCAACGCTACTATTGCTTTTTGTGTGTCAGATTCTATCTCGACGGCCTCACCCACAATGGGCTGCACTTTTTCTTTAAGAATTTTATGTTTTGTTGCCGCTGTTATTCTGTCGCTACCCGCTACAGGAAGCGCTTGATGAATTTCAGTTTTTGCAACACTGTTACCAACCCAAACAAAAGTAGATGCCCTACTTATTAAAACGCAGAGGGTCAGCTTTTTAATAGTGTTTTTCATGATTTTTCTCCGGCTGATTAAGTTATTTTTTACCCGCCAGTACCTATTAATAAAGTATTGCACTGGGCTCATCAATAGACTCAGCTTATATCGTGCCAACACATGAAAAATAAAAAAAATAATAATAAAATCAATCAGTAAAGAATAAAATAGCCTACCAAAACAACTGAGTATAAACAATATTGGTTGAAATAAACCACATTAAAATGGTGGATTTAAATCAGTGGTTTATTCAACTCATCTTGTCGAAGTGTTCGTGCTCAGTAAACATAACAGCGCACTACCCTAAATTACAGAAAATCACGGCCTCTCATGCGGGACAGCGCTGAACCAATGAAGATAAAATCAACACTTTGTTGTCGATTTTGGGGGCGCTTGTTACTTACTTGCTTGTTGCCAAGTAATAAGCGGTTTAAGCAGTTGCTGCTTTGCTTTATCATCCGCACCGGAAGGAAGTTTACCTGTGCCGTTTGCGCTAATCCAGGCGGCAATGTCTTGCCATAAGGTATAAGCGTGCAGATCACGTAACAATAAATGATACCCCTCAGGATAAAAGCCCACCGTTTTCTCATCTGTTCCGCTGGCGAAAAACCGTTGTAAAAAGGCATAAATAGCTACTTTAGGGATAATGTCGTCCCTGTCTCCATAAAGCAGTAATATCTTGCCTTGAAGCAATCTCGCATTATTGAAAGCGGCATCC
Source organism: Crenothrix sp. (assembly GCF_043729335.1). Classification (NCBI taxonomy): domain Bacteria; kingdom Pseudomonadati; phylum Pseudomonadota; class Gammaproteobacteria; order Methylococcales; family Crenotrichaceae; genus Crenothrix; species Crenothrix sp. The sequence continues at coordinate 18,109 of NZ_JAYTLQ010000054.1, forward strand.
ATTAGATTTGTTAACCCGTATAAAGCATCCATTCGCGTTTTTCTGAGCACCAGTGGATCATTATCCAATTCGCGCAATACTTCACGATTATCCGTTAGCTTTACCTTAACACTTTGGCCGCTTAAAGTCAGCCAAGGCGCTGCGTGCGCCAAAATCCACAGCATGCTTGTTTGATACCATGGCATGATTTCTCTTGGCCATAATGCAGGGGCGGCTAAAATAATCCCATCAACAAACGGCATATCAACATCTCTGGTAGCTGCGATAACGATGGCGCCGCCCATGCTTTCGCCGAGTAAATACACTGGGATTTTTGGATAACGCTGCTTTATTAAGCTAACAAAATTTTGTAAATCGGTGGCATAAACTTGTCTTCCTGCCCACAAACCCCTTTGCGGTGCGCCGCCAAATCCGCGCTGATCATAAGCAAAGCTCGCGATACCTTGCTTGCAAAAATATTCCGCCGGTTGCTTAAAAAAATAACTGTAATCGTTAAAACCATGCACAGCAATAATGACTGCTCGCGGTGGACTTGTATGGGGTAACCAGCGATGCAAGGGAAGTTGCAGGCCATCATCGGTAAGAAAGTATTGATCGTGTAATTCTGGCGCGTGTTTTTTCATACTAGCCGGATAATTTCCTGGCTTGCAGCCAACCAATAAAATAAATAATAGTGTGAGCAGTGTTCTCATGCTTATAGACTCCCTCGTATAAACACATTGGCAGCAAATTGATTATGCAAAGTCCGACTTCAGGTTGATTTTAATTTTGGATTAAAGTTTAACTTAAAAATAAAACCAATAATATAGTCTGCGTGGGTGGTGGACTTAGGAGAAATCAGACATATATTTAAAGACAACAGAAGTAAGCCGAAGGCTGTTTTTTACAGAAGGCAGCATGAGTACTAGGATTGTATGCGGAGTTGAATCCACCTGATTCTGGACAGGTGTAATTCAAAAAATAGCGTGTCCTTTGTATCTTAAAACCCCATTTTTTGCCGTTATAGCTGAAGGCTTGGTACGGAAAGCTTATGAAATGGTATCATTGCTAGGATCTTTGCGTGTTATTACGATTGATGTTAAATCGTAGATAATTAAATTCCAATATTTATAAGCACCCCACCCATATAATCATTTTGATGCCTAAGTTATCCAAGGGGCTATATGATCGTCTTATTTATAATCACGAGTTGACGGAAATAGATCAGTTGATTCTTGAAGGTAAAGCGATTGCGAAACAACCTACTTCAGCCGAAAACAGAGAATATTTATTAGCTGAATTAATGGATAGATTACCTGAGTTATTGGATGAAATATCATATTCACAAGCTAACAGCCCAGATAAAGCGAATGCGGAACTCCAGCTTATTTCGACTTTGCTAAAAAACGCAAGGCTTACGACAAAATCGGAAATTGAAACTGGTTATATCGCAGCCCCACCACGAATATTACGCTCTATTCACGAACCGAATATGCCAGGAATTTTTCCGGTTACTGGCTTAAGGACACCCTGGTTATTTAGTTCTTCACGCAACGAACCCTCTCTGTTACATGAACTCATTGCCGAATTACAAGCTGTTGATACCGTCGATATTCTGGTCAGTTTTATTACATGGAGTGGCGTAAGAAAAATAATCGATGTATTAAAGCAAGCTACTGCGATTGATGCAGATGGAAATTCACGTACAAAATTTCGCATATTAACAACTACTTATATTGGCGCAACTGATGCTAAAGCGGTGAACGCTTTGGCTGAGCTTCCTAATGTTGAAGTAAGAATATCATTGGATGGGAGACGCACGCGTTTACACGCTAAGGCTTGGATTTTTAATCGAAATAGCGGTTTCGGCACGGCATTTATTGGAAGTGCCAATTTATCTGAATCGGCGCTGATTAGTGGCATTGAATGGACGGTTAAATTAACACAAATCTCAAATGAGCCTATTTTCAAAAATGCTCAAGCCCATTTTGAAACACTTTGGAACGATGGTGAATTTCTACACTATGATCCCAATAATCAAGACCACCGCACTGCTTTAGAAAAAGCTTTGCGTGAAGAATCGAGACACGGAAGTACTAGCCATAACAGCTCTGAACTTATTGCAATTCAGACTTGGTTTGATTTAAGCCCCAAACCCTATCAACAAGAAATGCTTGATCGATTAGCCGCTGAAAGAGTGCATCAGCGTTTCCGCAATTTGGTTGTGGCTGCAACAGGAACCGGTAAAACAGTTGTTGCTGCTTTTGATTATAAACGTCTGGCAAAAGAACAAGGCGGACAGCCACGATTGTTATTTGTTGCCCATAGAATTCAAATTTTAAAGCAAGCTATTAATACGTTTCGTCATGTATTGCGTGATTCAAATTTTGGTGAATTATTAGATGGTAATAATGAAGCCAGCCAGCATGACCATTTATTTGCAACTATTAACACCGTTCATAACCGTGACTTAGTTAGTCAACATGGTGCGAAATTCTGGAATATGGTCATCATTGATGAAGCACATCATTCCCCGGCCAGTTCTTTTGACAAATTCATTACTTCAGTTAACCCAGCCATTCTTTTGGGGTTAACTGCAACTCCAGAGCGGGCAGATGGTAAAAGTTTAAATCAATACTTTGATGCAAGGCCTGATGGCTCACCTGCCGTAACGTTAAGGCTATGGGATGCTTTAGATCAAGAATTGTTGGCACCTTTTGAGTATTATGCAACGCATGACACGGTTGACTTAACGAGCATTAAATGGAAACAAATAAATGTTGATACCCAGTTAGATAATATTATTTCAGCCAGTAATATTCGCGCCCATTCTGCACTTCAAGCTATTGAAACTTACGTCAGTAATTTACAAAGGCTCAGGGCGATTGGATTTTGCATTAGCGTCCGTCACGCGGAATTTATGGCTGAATACTTTAATTCTCGCAGCATACCTTCAAAATCAATTACTGGACAACATAATCAGACAGAACGGGACCATGCGATAAAGGAACTAACGCAAGGAAAATTAAAAGTAATTTTTACCTGTGATCTGTTCAATGAAGGCGTCGATATTCCAGAAATAAACACTTTGCTATTACTTCGTCCTACGCAAAGTCCAGTGGTATTTCAACAGCAAATTGGCCGAGGTTTACGACTTTCCCCAGATAAAGATAGCTGTTTAGTCCTGGATTTTATAGGTACCTATTCACAAGACTTCCGTTTTGATGTGTTATTGAGATCTTTAACGGGACAAAGTAGGGTTGCAATTAAAGACTCTGTTGATAAAGGCTTTGGATTATTGCCGACGGGTTGTCATATTCAATTTGATAGAGTGGCTCGGGAGCGTATTTTAGAGAGTCTTAAATTTGCACTTAATTTAAATGTAAAAAGACTCACTGCTGAATTAATTGCTTGGGCTAATAGCAAAGATAAAACACAAATAAAGCTCAAAGATTTTTTGATTGAGAATGAAATTGAAATTTCTGATATTTACACGGCTAAACATTATTGGGGTGAATATAAACGATTAGCACAGATTCCAGCCCTTAGCAAAGGCCCAAGAGACGATGAGCTTTCTCGCAGGTTTGAAAGTATATTGTATATCGATGATGTCGAAATGTTGAAGGCCTGGCAACAAGGCTTAACACATAAAACAATTAATGAAACCAGGGTTCAGGTTCTTGCGTATAAAATTATAGCAAACTCGTCTGAATTAATTAATCCAGTGCAATTCATATCTTTAATGTATGCGCATCCTGCCATTAAAGAAGAATTGCTTGAAGTCATTGATTGGCAATTAGAACAAGCAATCTTGCCCTATTCACAACTTCAAGGCACACCATCCAACTGGTTGCTTTCTCTTCATAATCGTTACTCAAGATCCGATATCATCACAGCAATTGGTTATGCAAATGCCGCAAAACGTCCAGCCTTTAGAGAAGGTTGTTTACCAATCGCAGAACATAAAATAGAACTAATGCTTGTAACTTTGGACAAAACCGAAGGTTTTGCCGAACGTGTTCAATACCATGACTATGCTATTAGCCCTAATTTATTTCATTGGCAAACACAAAATGCTGCTAGTGAAACCAATAAAATAGGACAGCGCTACTTAGACAGTATTCCAGGATCAAACAGAAACAATTGGCGCTTTTACTTGTTCGTTCGTGAAAATAAATACTCTGCTTATGCTGCACTTGGAGAAGCTTTACTCATCAAAGCTGAAAGACAGCGTCCTATTTCAATTACATGGGAACTAAAAAACGCAATGCCTATTGAATTATTTAGGCATTTTTCGATATTGAGAACAGCCTGATAACAAATATATTTGTCTAAACTAATGAATCCTAATCGTTAAATAAAGCACACAAAAATGATCAAAAACATCCTAACCGTATTCACCGGCGGCACCATAGGCTCAACCGCCACCGAAGGCACCCTAAAAACCAACGCAACCACAGCCTACCAACTCATTCAACTGTAGCAAAAACATTCCCCCCATCACCGTTCTCGAAATAAGATTTTTTCACAAACAATATGGTTTTTAATACTAAGCGAATTTGAAGGTTATCGCGCCCGCCCTTAAATAAGCAGAATGATTTTCATAGCAAATACAAAGATTGACAAACTATGTATTTTTAGCAATTATGGAAATTGGAGGACTAAACTTTATGCACATTTCACTTACACCAGAACTTGAAGGCATCATTAAGGAAAAGGTTGCATCCGGTCTTTACAACAATGCTAGCGAAGTTGTACGGGAAGCGTTGCGGTTTATGAGGACAAATGAGGAGCTGATTGACCAGATGAAGCTGAATAACTTACGGGCGAAACTGGCTGAGGGCGAAGGAGATCTGGAAGCAGGGCGCTATACGGAATTAGAGCAAGAAAATATGAGTGCCTTTTTTCAGACTATAAAAACTCAGGCACAGGCCAAAGCAGGAAAATCAGTGAATGTTAAAGATTAGACTTGCTCATGCGGCAGAGAATGATCTTGAAGCAATCTGGACTTATTCTCTGGCTGAATGGAGTGAAGGACAAGCCGATAAATATGTTGGGCTGATTGAACAGGGATTTTATGATTTGCTCGAGAATCCCTATCTTGGAAAAGCCCGACCCGATGTTAAAACACACTACAGGGCGCTACAGGTGCAAAAACATCTGATTTTTTACCGCGTAGGTGAGAAATATATAGACATTATAGGGATTCCACACATACGCATGGATGCAAAGCAATATCATTTTTGATTGTCAGTTTCAGGATAAAGAAACACAAGGCGATTCACCTGCTCAGCAGTAGACTTCCTAATCGTTAGACAGCCACCCCACCATGACCAAACAAATATTAATCGTATTCACTGGCGGCACCATAGGCTCCACCGCCACCGAAGGCACCATAAACACCAATCCAGCCACAGCCTACAAACTCATCCAGCTGTTCCAGCAACATTACCCAAACCATCAGCACATCAGCTTTACCAGTATCCAACCCCTGCAACTGTTAAGCGAAAACCTTGCTCCGCCCGCCTGGACAACCCTGATCACCGCCATAGAATCAGCACATCCCGAAAACTACGACGGCATCATCATCACCCACGGCACAGATACCTTAAGCTTTACCGCTTGCGCGTTAAGCTATTATTTCTATGCACTCAAAAAACCCATACTACTGGTAGCCAGCAATTACCCACTGGACAACCCCAAAGCCAAAGGTCTGGAAAATTTTATCTGTGCCGTAGAGTTTATATTGCAGATTAATGAGCCCGGCGTTTTTGTACCCTATCGCAATCCCCATCAAATCATGCACATCCACAGAGGCACACATCTGGCTGCATCTTTACAATTAAGCGGCGATTTCATCAGCGTTCAGAACAAACATCACCTGACTTTCGATAATGGCCAATTCTCAGAACCAAACCCAATAACAGATACGCCTATTAAAGCCGTGCTGCTAAAGCCGGTTTTTTCCGACAACATTTTACTCATAAAACCCTATCCAGGACTTAATTACACTCATCTGTGCTTAAACAACGTTGTCGCCGTCCTGCATGACTTGTACCATTCCGGCACAGCCTGCGCTACCCAACAATGGGGCAATGATTATTCGCTATCTGAATTCATCAAACGCTGCGCTAAGCAAGGCATACCTGTCTATATGGCTCCGGCTATTAAAAATGAAAACGCCTATCAAAGTACCCGTGCTTTACTTGATCTTGGCGCAACCATGTTGTGGAACATGTCACTGGAAGCTGCGTATGTGAAGCTATCTCTAGCTTACGGTAACTTTACCGATGTTACAAAGATAGCCGAATTTCTGTCTAAAAACATTGCATCGGAACTTATTAATAGTGCAGATTCCCCCGATTAGCAACGTCATTCCCTATCTGAATGCCCTACTCCCCCTAAATAAGCTTGGTGAAAACTAACCAACAAAAGGCAAAAACAGTTAAAATGGGCAGATTAACCACATAATTCTGCAACAAAATTACGGGGTGGTAACCCTTACATGCACACAAAATATAAAACTGACGACCTTAGAATCTGTGAAATCCGCGAAGTCATTGCACCTGTTCAAGTTCATGATGAATTGCCGATTAGCGATAAAGCGGCGCAAACCACTTTGGAAGCGCGTCAAGCCGTACACAAAATTCTTGTGGGTGAAGATGACCGACTTTTAGTGGTGGTAGGCCCCTGCTCTATCCATTGCACCCAAGCCGCCAAAGAGTACGCACAATTGTTAAAGCAGGCCAAAGATGATCTGGCCGACGACTTGCTTATTATCATGCGGGTGTATTTTGAAAAACCACGGACTACCGTAGGTTGGAAAGGTTTAATTAACGACCCTGATATTGATTCAAGCTTTAACATCAACAAAGGTTTGCGCGTCGCCAGACAACTATTACAAGATGTCAATGAAATGGGCATGCCCGCCGCAACCGAATACCTGGACTTAATTACCCCACAATATATTTCTGATTTAATCGCCTGGGGCGCTATCGGTGCCAGAACGACAGAAAGCCAAGGCCACCGCGAATTAGCTTCGGGCGTGTCTTGTCCAATTGGTTTTAAAAATTCTACCGACGGCACGGTAAAAATTGCCATTGATGCCATCGGCTCGGCGATGAGTCCACATCATTTTCTATCGCTGACCAAAGCGGGCCATTCAGCCATTTTTTCCACCACTGGCAATCAAGATGTGCACATTATTTTACGCGGTGGTAATGATGGCCCCAATTACGATGCAGTCAACGTAGAAAAGGTAGGGGAGAGCTTAACTAAAGCCAGCTTAAGACCCAACATTATGATTGATTTTAGCCATGCTAACAGCCTTAAACAATGTCATAGGCAGCTTATTGTCGGCGAAGATGTGGCTGAACAAATTGCCGGTGGCGATACACGCATTATGGGCGCAATGATTGAGAGCCATCTTAAATCAGGTAGCCAAAAAGTGATAGAAGGCCAACCGCTAACGTATGGCCAAAGCATTACCGATGCCTGTTTAAGCTGGGAAGATACGTTGCCGCTGTTACAGACATTATCTACGGCAGTCCAGCGCCGTCGGAGTTTTATACCATGAAAATTTATATCAATGGTGAAGCGCATGAGTTAACCGGTACTAAATCAGTGGCCGATATTGTTGCCGCACAAGGTTTAACTGGCAAAAAAATAGCGGTCGAATTAAACCTTGAAATATTGCCATTTCAACAATACAGCACGCAACAATTAGTCGACGGTGATCGATTGGAAATTGTTCATGCTATTGGCGGCGGACAAAATGATTCGTTTGTCATTGCGGGAAAAGCTTATCAGTCACGCTTACTGGTCGGTACAGGCAAATACAAAGACATGGAAGAAACCCGTTTGGCCATTGAAGCCAGCGGCGCACAAATTGTCACGGTTGCCATACGCCGTACCAACATTGGCCAAAATCCAGGCGAACCTAATTTGCTGGATGTTATTTCACCGGACAAATATACCATTTTGCCTAATACCGCAGGCTGCTATACCGCTGAAGATGCCCTCAGAACCTGTCGATTAGGCAGAGAATTGCTCGGTGGCCATAAACTGGTAAAACTGGAAGTGTTAGCTGATCAAAAAACTTTATTTCCGGATGTGGAGCAAACTTTTATTGCCGCCAAAATGCTGGTTAAAGAAGGCTTTGACGTTATGGTCTATACCAACGATGATCCGATTGCGGCAAAAAAACTGGAAGAAATCGGCTGCATCGCTGTTATGCCGCTGGCCGCACCCATTGGATCAGGACTGGGGATACGCAATCCGTATAATATTTTAACCATCGTTGAAAATGCTAGCGTACCTATTTTGGTCGATGCCGGTGTCGGCACGGCTTCTGATGCTGCGATGGCAATGGAACTGGGCTGTGCAGGAGTGTTGATGAATACCGCTATCGCCGCCGCGCAAAACCCAATACTGATGGCTTCTGCTATGAGAAAAGGTATTGAAGCGGGCCGTGAAGCCTTTCTGGCCGGACGTATGCCCAAACGACGCTTTGCTTCTGCCTCATCGCCTCTCGACGGTTTGTTTTTTTAATACACCCCTATTCCAACGATTACTGTGAAGCGTTACGTCCCATGAACTCTACCGCCCCAACTTTTACGCAAAAAATCCGAAGTTTTATGCCCAGACAAGGCCGTATAACGGCTGGCCAAGAATTTGCCTTGGAAAATTATTGGCATGAATATGGTCTTGATACCCAGTTAAAATACAATTTTGCGGAAGTTTTTGGTCGTGATGCGCCTTTAATCGTAGAAATAGGCTTTGGCAATGGTGAAAGCTTAGCTGAAATGGCCGCTGCTAACCCTGATAAAAACTATATTGGCATCGAGGTTCATCGGCCGGGTGTAGGCCATTTATTGATGAAAATTAAACAGGAAAATATTACCAACCTCAGAATCTATAATCACGATGCCATAGATATTTTGGAAAACCACATTGCTGATGAGAGCGTAACTGGCGTGCATTTGTTTTTTCCGGATCCTTGGCCGAAAAAAAGACACTATAAAAGACGTATCGTGCGTACTAGCTTTATTGAACTGCTGCTTAAAAAACTTAAACCCAGCGGTTATTTTCATGCCGCTACCGACTGGGAAAACTACGCCGAACACATACTTGAGATGTTGTCTAACGAGCAAGCTCTAAAAAACAGGAGCGCCACACACAATTACTGTGAACGTCCCGATTATAGGCCGCTTACGAAGTTTGAACAACGAGGACTGAGTTTAGGACACGGTGTGTGGGATTTGATTTTTACTAAACTGTAACGCTGCTCATCACAGCGTTACTGGGTTTATGTTTACGACTTGACTGTGCTATCTAATTGCATTGCCCTAATCATCATAGCCAGCTCATCACGTTGCCTTCTGAGCGGTTCTATTTCCGCTTCAAGCAATGCGATCTTTTCTGCTACCGAGCCTTTTGAATCATTGATTTTTCTCAGCAACTGCATGCGGCTTTCAATTTGCTTTTTATGATCTTTAATTTGGTGCATTAACGGCGTTAGTACACCGTTGCTCCAGGCAATAGAATCAGCATGGGCTTGACGAAGTACATTTCTCGCCTTGGCAATCAAGGTACTGTAAAGTTTGTGTATCACCAAACTTTGTTCGGTCATTGTGGTTTTTGCGCTCAATCGAAACGCTTCGCCTTCTGAAAATATCTGTTCCAACTCAACTTGATAAGGTTTTATTGAAAATAACGGCGGCTCAATCTCTTTAAAGCCGTATTCGTCTTTAAATTTTTTGTGTATAGCTTTAACCAAACGCCGTGTCTCGTTAGTGATATCGATAGAATCCTGTAACAAATCACGTAAATCATCAAATAACTTACGCATGTTTTGTTTCATGCCAAACGTCGTCAAACTTTTAGACATGTCACTACGGGTACCTCTAATGACCGGATCGATTTTTTCTTTCGAAAATGAGTCAATTAACATCTTGGCTTGCACAGAGAACACGCGACGGCTGGCCTGAAAGTTCTCAATATTTGCCATATACAGCTGCTGTCTATCACGGGTTTCAGCCATCAATTTGGCAGTCATATCGTGATTTTCAAAATCGATTTTTTTAAATTCTTCAAGCTGCTTAGCTGCATTGGTCATTGCCAAATCAGTAATGCTTGATGATTCATTCACTAAAAAACCGATATCTCGCGTCAATGAACCCATTAATATCGAGCGCCGCTGTAATAAAATATCGTTAGCCAGGTATTTTTCCAGCCCCTCTAAACGACTTTTTTCCAGCAATGCGTTATCGCCTTTCACTTTACCTAATAGCGCCTGTTTAGCCGAGACCGGGAAAATAGCACTTTCATCAAGCTTTAGCGTAGCCGCTGCGGTTTTAATTTGCGAATTGATGGCATCCTGGTAACCTCGATCACCGGCAAGATCATCCCACATAGCATCAATTTTATTCATGACGACAGCAAGACCTTGCTTATTACCACCACGGGTAATGCACACATGGTTCATCCACATATCCATATCACTTTTGGTGACACCGGTATCGGCAGCCAGCACAAACACAATAGCCTGTGCACTGGGCAACATGTTTAAGGTCAGCTCAGGTTCAGTCCCCAAGGCATTTAAGCCTGGCGTGTCTAAAATACATAAACCTTGCTGTAATAAAGGATGAGGAAAACTGATTAAGGCATGGCGCCAACAGGGAATTTCCACTTTTTCCGGATTGACAACACCTTGTTCTGCGGCCAATCTTTCATTCCACAAACCCAGTTTGTCGGCAACTTGCCGATCAACCATTTTTGTAGCACACAATTCTTTAAAAGCTTCTTGCATTTGCCCTGGCGAATTACTGTCCAGCTTAAACTGCGTCCATCTTTGCGGTTGCTGCTTCAATTCTGCCAGCGAAATATCTTCAAGCCGACTTTCTATATTCAGCAAGCGAATATAACTGCCGCCCTCTTCATCGTAAAACAGCTCTGTCGGCGACATGGTCGTGCGACCTGCCGTAGATGGCAGTAACCGAACGCCTGTTTCAGCAAAAAACAGCGAGTTAATTAATTCGGTTTTACCGCGTGAAAATTCCGCGACAAAAGCCAAAGTAATACGATCAGTTTGCAGATTACTAATTGCATTTAGAATCGTATTAGTGCTGTGCGGATCATTCATTCCATAACGAATGCGCCATTGATGATACATTTCTATAGCCTGCACCACTTTGGCACGCCAGAGCGCATACTCGTGCATTTGATCTTTAAATTCCAGATTCCTCATGGCAAGCCTTTTATTGCTAACACAATTCTATAATGTAAGTCGAACTAGTTAATTAGATAGTTGTTTCTCGTTAATTGTAGCCTATATCTCAGTAACTGTTAGCTTAAGATGTTTTTATTTTTAAAATTTGAAAAATTAAATTTAATTCTAAATTCCATAACGATGTTGATACGCTAATATCTCATCAACTGGGTAGCTAGGATTAAGTTTAGTGTATTCTATAATATCTGCCAGCGTAATGATTGAAACCACTGGCATCTGAAATAGCATGCTGACTTCCTGAATGGCAGAAACGTCATTATTGCCTTTTTCCTGCCTGTCCAATGCAATTAAAACCCCGACTGGCGTGGCTCCTGCGTTTTTTATGATATCCACAGACTCTTTAACGGATGTGCCGGCAGTAATCACGTCATCTAAAATAAGCACACGCCCTTGCAAAGCAGAACCGACTAAAGCCCCCCCTTCGCCGTGATCTTTAGCTTCTTTGCGATTGAACACAAAAGGAATATCTTTAGACGTTAAGTGACTGTAGGCAATGGACGTCGCACACACCAAAGGAATGCCTTTGTAGGCTGGCCCATACAAAATATCCGGATTAATATCGGATTGCACCAGCGCTTGGGCGTAAAACTGCCCAAGTTTTGCCAATTTCATCCCAGTATCAAATAAACCGGTGTTAAAAAAATAAGGACTGGTTCGACCCGATTTAAGCTGAAATTGGCCAAATTTAAGTACACCACAATCAAGTGCGTAGGCAATGAAATTTTTTTGATAATCGAGCATAGTTAATGTGTCTGTTGATTCTGGGCAGGTTTATTAAGGCATGAATTTTTCTAGGATATTATCCAGAAAATTCCAGCCTTTTGCGGAGCAATAATAGTGATCATTTTGTTTAATAAGCAAATTTTCTTGAACACATTCAGTTAAAGCCGGCTCCAATGTCTCTATATTAAGCCCTGTAGCGGATTGATAGGCTGCCAAATTAAAGCCTTGTCGTAAGCGCAGGCGGTTCATAACAAATTCTAAAGGCACATCATGGAGGGCAATTACTTTAGCTTCAGCAGGTTTAAAGGATGCCGCCAAATAGTGCGCCGGACTTTTCGGTTTAACGGTGCGCACAATTTGGTTGGGTAACCTTTGCGTTATCTTGCCATGCGCTCCAGCACCAATACCTAAATAATCTCCAAATTGCCAATAATTGACATTATGTTGGCTTTGTTTTCCAAAACGGCTATAGGCTGAGATTTCATATTGCTGGTACTGTTGTGCCGCCAATAACGCTTGGCAACGCTGTTGAATATCATAAACCAAGTCATCATGAGGCAAAGACGGGGGAAAACGGTAAAAATAAGTATTCGGCTCCAGCGTCATCTGGTAAAAAGAAATATGTGTAGGCGCAAGGTTAATGGCCGTTGTCATATCGCTGATACTGGTTTCCAGAGTAGCGCCGGGTACGGCGTACATTAAGTCTAGATTGAAATTATCAAATCCCGCCTGATGGGCAATACCTGCGGCTTTAATGGCTTCTATTCCAGAATGCACGCGTCCTAAATTAGCCAGCAGATCATCATTAAATGATTGCACGCCTATCGATAAGCGATTTATTCCGATAGCCCTAAACTCTTTAAACTTATCACTCTCGAAAGTACCCGGATTGGCTTCCAGGGTAATTTCTATATCGTCCGCTAACGTTAACTGTTGTTTGATACCACGCAGTAACCGATCCAGAGCCTCAGGTGAGAACAAACTAGGAGTTCCTCCCCCCATAAAAATGCTGCTAATCGGTCGTTGCACTGCATAGCGATTAATATCTACCGCCAAATCTTCTAGTAATTTATTGATGTATTCCGCTTCTGGTATAGCCGACTTCACGGCATGTGAATTAAAATCACAATAAGGGCATTTTTTTATGCACCAAGGAAAATGGACATACAAACTAAGTGGCAACAAGATTATCTAAAATGTTTAGTTAAAAGTCCTTTCAGTTTATCATTAGACTGACTGTGAAAAAGGTAATTTTCCACATTTAAATTTTTTAATTTATGCTATGGGCATCCAATGCAATGAATGCTCTGCACTAAAAATGACAGATTATCTTTAATTTGAAGGGTAGAAATAAAATCTGTTTTTTGCCCTGCATTATTTACGATTTTTCCTGCTTTTCGTGGACAATAACTCACATCACTCACTAACAACCCAATAAATTCAAAGCTCATGAGACTACTGCTTGTTGAAGATGACGAAATACTGGGCGATGGCCTGGTTGCTGGTTTAAAAATGGAAGGTTACGCCGTAGATTGGCTAACCAATGGCAAACTGGCTGACGAAGCCCTGAAAATTAACAGCTATGAGCTGATTGTGCTTGACCTTAATCTGCCTGACATGGACGGCATGGATATTTTACGTGCGTTGCGAGCCCGTAAAGACGAAACACCCGTCATGGTACTCACCGCCAAAGATACCGTGCCCGACCGCGTACTGGGGCTTGATAGCGGCGCGGATGATTTTGTCATCAAACCCTTTGAGCTGGATGAAGTTTGCGCGCGATTACGTGCACTGGCACGCCGTAATGAAGGCCGCAGCGTGCCCCATATTGAGCACAAAGGCGTTATTTTGGAGCCAGCCTCCCACCAAATCACCTATATGGGCGAAAAAGTAGAGCTATCGCAAAAAGAATTCGAAATACTGAGTTTTTTAATGAGCAACATAGGCCGCGTGGTATCTCGCGCAAGATTGGAGGAAAGCCTGTATTCGTGGAATTCCGATATAGAAAGCAATACCGTTGAAGTCCACATCCATTATTTACGCAAAAAACTGGATGCTGCTCTGATTCGTACCGTCAGAGGCGTAGGCTATATTATTGATAGCGATGACGACGCATGAACTATTCACTCAGGCAACGCCTGCTGATTAGCTTACTTTCTGCGTCCATGCTGATCTGGGGCATTACCGCCTATATCAGCTATAAAACCACGCGCAGCGAAGTGGGTGAATTATTTGATGCCGAGCTCGCGCAATCGGGCAAAGTGTTGCTGGCATTCTTGGAAACCTTACCCAAAGATGAGCCATTAGAAGAAAATTGGAAACAAAATCAAGCCGAAGCACTCAATCGCTATTTTCCAAAAAAATTTCCTTATCAGCTTGATAATGAAAATCAGGATTTATTTTTAGACGAAGAAAATGATCCCCGATTTCATCTGCACAATTTCAATGAAATCGATACCAGTGATCCTTTATCACATGCCTTTGACGAACTGCTACAAGCCAAAGATTTTGACCGTAAATACAAATACGAACGTAAAATTGTTTTTCAATTGTGGAGTGAAGATGGCCGCTTACTACGGCATTCCAAAAACGCGCCAGAACAGCCCTTTGCCAAAGGCACAGAAGGCCTGAGTAAAACCACGATTGATGGGGATTTATGGCACGTTTTTAGCTTAGCTAATACCAGCGGCGAATATATTATTCAGGTTGGGCAAAAACAAGCCATTCGTACCGAGTTAACGGAAGAAATTTCATCCCAGTTGGTCACGCAATTTTTATATGGCATGCCATTTTTAGGTGTGGTCATCTGGTTAATTGTCGGTCATGCGTTAAGGCCATTTAACCGCCTGGAAAAGCAACTGGCCAAACGCGAAGCCAGTTACCTTAAGCCTTTGTCAACACAAAAACTCCCCAGCGAAATAGTGCCCGTTGTTAATGAAATGAATAATCTGTTTGTACAACTGGAAGAAGCCTTGGAACATGAGCGGCAATTTACCGCCGATGCGTCTCACGAGCTAAGAACGCCTTTGGCGGGATTATTGACCCAAGCGCAAGTGGCCTTAAGAACTAACGATGAAACCGTACGCACCCAAGCCTTGGAACGGATAAAGCAAGGCGTTAACCGCATGACCTACATGGTGCAACAGTTACTGACTTTTTCACGGATTGAATCCTCCAGCTCGGCATTTTTGGCTAAGACGACGTTGTGTTTGCACGATGAAATCATTCAGGTGATTACCGAGCTTGAACCTCATGCCCATAAAAAACGCTTACAACTAGAAGTCGTTGCCGATGAGCATAAGCCATCAATAATCGCCAATGGTCAACTTATCAATATTCTGGTCAAAAATATTATTGATAACGCCATTAAATATACCCCTAATAAAGGCACTGTTATGGTGACTCTGACCCACAATAACAGCCATCTGACCTTTTGTGTGGAAGACTCCGGCCCAGGAATAGCACCGGATCAGTACGAACTCTCGTTAAAACGCTTCCACCGCTGTGTTGAAACTGCCGGTACGGCACAAGGCACCGGACTGGGGTTTTCTATTGTGCAACGCATAGCCAGTATTCATGGCGCAACACTTACACTAGGAAAATCCGAGCTAGGTGGCCTTAAAGTAACTGTATTATTTTCTCTGCCTAAAAAACTCAATGAGTTAACATTACAAAGTAAATTAAGTTTTTTCAGCCGTAAAAAATCTGACACGCTATTAAAACCGCCGTTTACACAATAGTTTTTTATGAGGTACTTCGTCGCGGAAAGGCACGAAAGAAAAAGTGTACGATTCTAAAAGAGTCATGGATAAAAACAAAATATCCGTTATGGTCAGTTTCATCTGCGCTCTATGTTTTTTCGTACCTTTCTATCGTTTCAAGAATCCATCTTTAGTTTTAGTGGGTAATGAATAACCTCAGAAAATAACCATATCATCCGGCTCATCAACCACCGAATTACTTAACGTGCCAATCCCCTCAATTTCAATCCTAACTGTCTGCCCAACCTTTAAATAGCCACGCGGCTGCATTTTTACCCCAACCCCACTCGGTGTACCCGTAGTAATCACATCCCCAGGCTCCAAGGTCATGGCTTGCGACAAATACGCCACCATCTCGTAACAATTAAAAATCATGTGCTGGGTGTTAGAATTTTGCCGTAGCTCATCATCCACCCAGGTTTTAAGATTCAGGTTATGCGGATCGGTGATTTCATCGCTGGTCACCAACCAAGGACCGAGCGGGCCGCAAGTATCAAACGACTTACCAAGCATCATGGTCGGCGAACGTGCCTGAAAATCCCGTACCGACACATCGTTGGCCACGGTAAAACCGGCAATTACTTGGTGCGCTATATCTACCGGCACATGACGACAACGTTTGCCGATGACAAACGCCAGTTCACCTTCATAATCCAGCTTATCAGATACTTTGGGCATGTGGATAGCATCACCATCCCCGATCACACAAGTACTTTGTTTGGTAAAAAAGCTCGGATATTCCGGTTTGTCTTTGCCGGTCTCGGCAATATGGTCGGCATAATTCAACGCAACCGCCAAATACTTGCCAGGTCTTGCTACAGGTGCTGCCAATTTAACCTCGGATAATAAAAATTGGGGCTGTGCAGACTCAACCAGCCGTCGCATACGCTCCATAGCACTATCACCTGCTGCCAAAAAATCGATCATAGTGGCCGGGATTTTCGGATCATCTTGGCTATCAACCACGCTATCGCCACACACAGCCCCGACTCGCGCTAGGCCATTATGGATAAATGTCACCAGTTTCATTGTTAGTTTCCTGTTTGATTCTCAATGGCGTTATTGTATAGAAGAGCGCAAGGCAAAAAAAAGATATAATGGCTTATTTATACCGCTAAGGAGAATAAGATGAACGAAAACTGGATTGCCCCTTCCATACTTTCTGCAAATTTTGCCAAATTGGGCGAAGAAGTGGACAACGTGTTGGCGGCTGGCGCTGACATTGTGCATTTTGATGTCATGGACAACCATTTTGTGCCTAATTTAACGATTGGGCCTTTGGTGTGTGAAGCGCTGAGAAAACACGGCGTTACCGCGCCTATCGATGTGCATTTAATGGTAGAACCTGTTGATCGCATTGTGCCGGATTTCGCTAAAGCCGGTGCCAGCATTATCACCTTCCATCCTGAGGGTTCTGTGCATATCGATAGAACCTTACAATTAATCAAAGATAACGGCTGCAAGGCTGGCTTGGTTTTTAATCCCGGTACGCCGTTAAACCATCTGGATTATGTCATGGACAAGATTGACATGATTTTGTTGATGTCGGTTAACCCTGGTTTTGGTGGCCAGTCGTTTATTAATTCTGCGCTGGACAAATTGCGTGAAGTGCGTAAACGTATTGATGACAGCGGTTTTAATATCCGTCTGGAAATTGATGGCGGCGTTAATGCGTCTAATATCCGTGCGATAAAAGCCGCAGGGGCCGATACCTTTGTGGCGGGTTCTGCTATTTTTGGCAAGCCGGATTACAAAAAGATTATTGATGAGCTGCGTGCAGAAATGGCGTTGGCGGTTTAGTATCTTGCAATAGGTAGGGTGGTTTCGCGCAAGCAAACCACCCAGCTTTTTGAATGAAACTTGATTAGGATAGCGTATGAATTGGGCAAGTTTGTGTAAAAACCCTGATTTAGCCAATTTACCCTATAAAATTCAAACTGATAAATGGGGCAATATTGTCATGAGTCCGGCGACTAACACGCACGGTATTTATCAGGCAAAAATTATTGCCTTGTTAAGCCGATTGATGACTACTGGCACAGTGATCAGCGAGTGCTCGGTACAAACCAGTGAAGGCACAAAAGTAGCCGATGTGGCCTGGGCTTCCAAGCCGTTTATGCTGGCTAACAAGAGTTCGACACCGTTTGTGGAAGCGCCGGAAATTTGCGTGGAGATTTTATCGCCGTCAAATACCAAGGCGGAGATGACTGAAAAAAAGGAATTGTATTTTGCCAGAGGCTGTCAGGAGTTTTGGTTGTGTGGTTCAGATGGCACTGTGCAGTTTTTCAAAAACACCGGTGAATTAGCGCACAGTTTTATCTTTGCGGAGTTTCCAACTGTTGTTGAAATGTATTAATTATCACTTGGGGACGGCGCTATGATTTTTTTTAAAAGTGTCAGTTTAGCGTTATTGATTGCAATGTCTACCGGTACTTTTTCCACGGTGGCACTGGCTGAAGTTGATGAAGGTCGTATAGCTTACGGCCCTGTTGAGGCTTTAGAGTTAATTATCTACAAAATAAAACTTGCTGTCGTAGCCATTGATAAGGGTTCTACCTGTGAAGAAGTTGCCACTTTAATTTTAGAAGCATTACATGCCAGCAAAGAAATTAATGCAAGTGACTTAGTTGATAAAGATCGCATGCAAGCGAATACAGTATTAAAGGTGGCTAAAAAACACGCTAAACAGTGTCGTTTAGTCGTTGCTAAAAATGAACTGGTTCAGGTAGTAAAAATGTTTGAAGCCATGAAAATACGTGATTTGAAGTTACAAGTTATTCAGTAGCTTAAATAAGACGCTCAACCAATGAGTGTTTCTGCATAAAGAGAGAATCCAGCGACATGAAAATAAAAGTTATCGTACATCCTGCAGAAGAAGGCGGCTTTTGGGCAGAAGTGCCCGCCATACAAGGCTGTGCTAGCCAAGGCGACACGATGGAAGAGTTGATGATTAACTTACATGAAGCAGTCGAGGCCTGTCTTTCTGTCGATTTGGAACACGTTGAAATTTCCGAAAATGATCAGGTAGTGGAATTGGCCGTGTGAAATCGGTTTCTGGAAAATATTTTGCAAGTCTTTTAGAAAGCCAAGGCTGGTATTTGGTTCGGATAAAGGGCAGCCATCATGTTTATATGAAGCCTGAAAACCCGTCGCGTATTTCAATACCCATACATGGAAGTCAAGATTTAA
The DNA here is from genome assembly GCF_043729335.1 of Crenothrix sp. Classification (NCBI taxonomy): domain Bacteria; kingdom Pseudomonadati; phylum Pseudomonadota; class Gammaproteobacteria; order Methylococcales; family Crenotrichaceae; genus Crenothrix; species Crenothrix sp. The sequence goes on from NZ_JAYTLQ010000054.1 coordinate 37,051, forward strand.
AACTTGGTCTACTTAAGCATTTTATGAAAATCGCCGACATATCAGAAAATGATTTGTAATGTCAGCCAGTAGAAAAGTTGGATATTTTTCGTTTATTAAATCCAGTTATTGCCATAATTATTAAAATAACACCATGACCCCAGAACAATTCAACCAATACGCCGAACAAGGCTATAACCGCATCCCGATTAGCCGAGAAGTATTGGCAGACTTGGATACGCCGCTCAGCGCGTACTTAAAGCTCGCCGATGGCGCGTATTCCTATTTGTTTGAATCTGTCCACGGCGGCGAACAATGGGGACGTTATTCAATTATCGGTTTGCCGTGCAAAACCTTGATAAAAATCACCGGCAACACCATCCGCGTGGAGCAAGATGGCGAGCTGCTGGAAACGCTGACTCACGACAATCCACTGGTTTGGATAGAAGCATTCAAGTCCCGCTACAACGTACCGGATATAGAAGAACTGCCACGCTTTAACGGCGGCTTGGTCGGTTATTTTGGCTATGAAACCATTGCCTACATCGAACCGCGCCTGCGTGCCACCGATAAGCCTGATCAACTGGGTTGTCCTGATATATTGCTGATGGTGTCGGAAGAAATCCTGGTGTTCGACAACCTGTCCGGCAAAATGCTGTTGCTTACCCATGCCAATCCCGCACAAGATAAGGCTTATTGTAACGCCATAGACCGCTTAAACAAGCTGGCCAAACAACTGCGTGAACTGAAAGCCGAACCCACCAAACACAGCAATCCGGTACACGTTCAAGAATCCGATTTTATCTCCGGTTTTACCGAACAGGGCTTTAAAGATGCCGTGCTCAAAGCCAAGGACTACATCACCGATGGCGACATTATGCAGGTGGTGTTATCCCAGCGCATGACCATACCCTACACCGCCGCGCCGCTTAACCTTTACCGCGCATTGCGTTGCCTGAACCCATCGCCGTACATGTTCTATCTCAATCTGGATGATTTCCATATCGTCGGCTCATCGCCAGAAATTCTGGTTCGGTTGGAAGACAACCAAGTCACCGTGCGCCCAATAGCCGGTACACGGCGACGCGGCACCACGCCCGAACACGATATGGAACTGGAACAAGATTTGTTGGCTGATCCCAAAGAGCTCGCCGAACATTTAATGCTGATCGACTTAGGCCGCAACGATACCGGTCGGGTGGCGGAAATCGGTACGGTGCAGTTGACCGACAAGATGATTGTCGAGCGTTATTCGCATGTCATGCACATCGTGTCCAATGTGACGGGCCAATTGCAGGCAGGCAAGAATGCTTTTGATGTGTTGGCGGCGACGTTTCCGGCTGGAACCGTCAGCGGTGCGCCTAAAATACGCGCCATGGAAATCATCAACGAACTGGAGCCGGTCAAGCGCGGCATTTATTCCGGCGCGGTGGGTTATATCGCCTGGTCGGGCAATCTGGACACCGCGATTGCCATCCGCACCGCCGTCATTAAAGATGGCCTTTTACACATACAAGCGGGGGCGGGTATCGTCTACGACTCTATTCCACAAAGCGAATGGGATGAAACCATGAACAAAGGCCGTGCCATTTTCCGTGCCGTTACTATGGCGGAAGCCGGTATTGATGGCGACCAGCACTGCGAACAACAAGGAGGTCTGCTATGAGCGCGGTTAAAGTGGTGATGATTGACAACTATGATTCGTTCACCTACAACCTGGTGCAATATTTTGGTGAATTGGGCGCGGATGTCACCGTGGTGCGTAATGACCAAATTACTGTGGATGAGATAGCGGCGCTGTCACCGGATAAAATCGTCATTTCACCAGGACCTTGTACACCGAAAGAGGCCGGTGTATCGGTTGAAACCATCACAAAGTTTGCTGGGATCTACCCGATTTTGGGCGTGTGTTTGGGGCATCAAAGCATTGGCTATGCGTTCGGCGGCAATATCATTCATGCCAAAAGCATCATGCACGGCAAGACCTCGCAGGTGTATCATAAAAATTTGGGTGTGTTTAAGGGCTTGAATAATCCATTTACCGCCACGCGCTATCATTCTTTGGTTATAGAACAAGCCAGTTTACCGGATTGTCTGGAAGTGACGGCGTGGACACTGGATGACAATGGCAGCATGGATGAGATCATGGGAGTGCGCCATAAAACCCTGGATATTGAGGGAGTGCAGTTTCATCCTGAATCGATATTGACTGAGCATGGGCATGATTTGCTTAGGAATTTTTTGGTAAGGTGAGAAATTGGTGCAATATAACTTTGAATGGGATCCCAATAAGGCACAAAGTAACATTGAAAAACATGGCGTAACATTTGAAGAAGCTGCTGAAGTTTTTTTAGATGCCCTACATATCCCTGTTTTTGACTTTGAACATAACGGGATTGAAGAACGCTGGATTACATTAGGTAAAAACACCAACGAACGCATTCTCGTTGTGGTGCATACTTTTCAAGAACATAACGAACAAATGGCAACTGTACGCCTTATTTCAGCACGAAAAGCCACCAAGTACGAACAGCAACAATACGAGGAAAACCCATGAAAGAAGAATATGATTTTTCCAAAGGCATACGCGGTAAATTTTATCGTCCGAATACCACGTTAAATCTACCCGTTTATCTGGACAATGAAGTAAGAATTTATTTACAGGCATGCGCTCAAGCTAAGGGGGTTGATGTAAGTCAGCTGGTTAATGAGATGCTTAAGCAAGATATTAAGTTGATTGAAACTGTGAAGTCTTGAGCACTCAGTTTTCTGCGTTCTTTCAATTTGGAATGGGTGGTGGGTTCAAGTTATACTAACCAGTCAATATTAATCCCAGGAAACACTCATGGCACAAATTGAAGACATCGAAGGCATTGGCCCACAATACGCTGAAAAGCTCAGAGCAGCGGAGATAGCATCTACAGACAAATTGCTGGAAATGGGCGCTACCGCCAAAGGCCGCGAAGAAATTGCCACTAAAACTGGAATCAGTGCCAAGAATATTCTAGGCTGGGTAAATCATGCGGATTTATTCCGTATTAAAGGCATTGGCAGCCAATTTTCCGAACTTTTAGAAGCCGCCGGTGTAGATACCGTACCTGAATTAGCGCAAAGAAATGCCGAAAATTTACAACTGGCATTGGCAAAAACCAACGATGAAAAAAAGCTGGCTAAATCCACGCCGTCAGTTACTCAAGTCACCAACTGGATTGCAGAAGCCAAAACCTTACCCAAAGCTGTTCAGCATTAAATCCATATAGCATACCGAACGAAGCAAAACGTATCACCCAGTTAAAGATAAGTTTTGCTTCGTTCACTCCCTTCACTTGCTTTCATCACCAATAACCCAGATTTCACGTTAAAAATTGCCGCATTGGTCAAGCGTCTATAGCATCGAGATTAGTTTGTGAGGATAATCTGAAGCTTAAAGACACCAACAAGGTTCAGATCATGACAGCCCCATCGCACCACCACCCGCAAAAACCCAATCGCCAAACCTTGTATGTGAGTATCGCCTTGATACTCGGCATTATGGTGGGTGAACTACTCTACTTAACGCTAGGTAATACCGCAACAGGTAACGCACATCCGGCATTAGCACATATTATCGAAGTTTTTACTGTCATAACTCAGGTGTTTTTACGCCTGGTAAAAATGATTATTGCCCCGTTGGTGATTTCTACATTGGTAGTGGGTATGGCCAAAATGGGCGATACCCAAACTGTTGGACGCATCGGCACTAAAGCTATTTTCTGGTTTTTTTCCGCATCCATTTTCAGTTTATTACTGGGCATGTTTTTAGTGAATATGCTGGAACCTGGCGCGTCATTGCATATACCACTACCTCCTGCGGGTGCTGAAACGGGACTACCGCAAGTTTCCCCATCTTTAAAAAGCTTTGCCGAACACATGTTTCCGAGCAGTATTATTGATGCTATGGCCAATAATGAAATCTTACAGATTGTAGTGTTTTCGATGTTTTTTGGCGTTGCCTGTGCATCACTCGGTGATCTGGCGCTGCCTATTGTCAAGACACTGGATTCCCTGTCCCATATCATGCTGAAAGTCACCAGCTATATCATGCACTCAGCACCGTTTGCGGTATTTGCAGCGATGGCATCGGTGATTGCCCAGCAAGGTATCGGCGTATTATTAACCTATGGCAAATTTATCGGCGAATTCTACTTTGGCTTGTTACTGCTGTGTACGCTGTTGGGTTGTATTAGTAGCTTGTTTATTGGCCGGAGAATTTTTTCGCTGCTGCGCCACATTCGTGAGCCGATGTTATTGGCTTTCGGTACTGCCAGTAGCGAAAGTGCTTATCCTAAGTTATTGCAACAACTGGAACGTTTCGGTTGCGATGAGAAAGTCTGCGGGCTAGTATTGCCGCTGGGATATTCGTTTAATCTAGATGGCAGCATGATGTATATGACCTTTGCCGTGCTGTTTATTGCACAGGCTTACGGTATCGATATGGCACTTACAGACCAATTGACCATGTTGCTGGTGCTGTTATTTACCAGTAAAGGCGTGGCCGGTGTGCCTAGAGCATCACTGATTGTCATCTCGGCAACCTTATCCATGTTCAATATTCCAGAAGCCGGTTTGTTGCTGTTGCTGGGAATAGACCAGATTCTCGACATGGGCCGCAGCGCCACCAACGTATTCGGCAACAGTATTGCTGCCGCTGTCATCAGTCGCTGGGAAAAAGCCTTGCGCTAAAATAACGGATTATTTATGACCCTTAAAACCCTGCACCACCAGCTTTACCTACACGTTTTATGTGCCATCAGTTTAGGCGTTTTATTGGGACAGTTTTATCCAGATTTAGCGACTCAGATGAAACCACTGGGCGACGGTTTTATCAAGCTGATAAAAATGATTATTGCCCCGATTATCTTCTGTACAGTGGTAACCGGTATTGCCGGTATGCAAGATATGGGCAAGGCCGGTCGTATTGGCGCTAAAGCTTTATTGTATTTTGAAATGGTTAGCACTTTGGCGCTAATTATCGGCTTAATCGTAGTACATACGCTAAAGCCCGGTGTCGGAATGAATATCGATGTCAATACCTTGGATATCAGCGGCATTCATGACTACAGCGAAAAGGCTAAAAGCCACAGTACCGTTGAATTCTTGCTAAATATTATTCCTAATACTATCTTTGATGCCTTTGCCAAAGGCGAGATTTTACAGGTGTTATTGTTTTCACTGTTGTTTGGTTTTTCATTGGCTGCGATGAAAGAAACCGGCACCGAAGTGGTGATTTTTATAAGCAAAATGTCGCATGTACTGTTTGGTATTGTCGAAACCATCATGAAGCTTGCACCTATTGGGGCATTTGGTGCAATGTCGTTTACTATCGGCAAATACGGTGTTGCATCCTTATTGCCGCTGGCTAAATTAATGGGCAGTTTTTACCTGACCTGCCTGCTGTTTATTTTTATAGTATTAGGGCTGATAGCCAAACTGACTGGTTTTAGCATTATTAGATTCATTATCTACATCAAGGAAGAGCTGTTGATTGTCCTGGGTACGTCGTCGTCAGAATCAGTATTGCCGCGCATGATGCTTAAAATGGAAAAACTGGGCTGCACCAAATCCGTGGTAGGTTTGGTGATTCCCACCGGTTATTCTTTCAATTTGGATGGCACCTCGATCTATCTGGCAATGGCGGCTATTTTTATCGCCCAAGCGACCAATACACCGATGTCATTCACGCAAGAATTGACCTTGCTGGGCGTATTGCTGTTGACCTCGAAAGGGGCGGCGGGCGTAACCGGCAGTGGTTTTATCACCTTAGCCGCAACACTGGCCAGTGTCCCCACCATACCTGTCGCAGGGTTAGCCTTGATTCTGGGTATTGACCGGTTTATGTCTGAAGCCAGAGCTTTAACTAATTTGATAGGCAATGGCGTTGCCACGGTGGTGGCGGCCAAATGGGAAAATGAATTGGATGTTAGTCAGTTAAATTCAGTGTTGAACTCCGAGCCAATCTACAACAAACTGAGCGACAATTAGCAGGACTTTATCGCGTAACAGTCAGAACTTATATTACGCCGACTGTTGCGACACCCAAGGCATCGCAACAAACGAGCTAAGTTACAATGTTTTATACAGCTTTAAGGCTTCATTCAATAAATCAGTTGCTTCTTTAACTTCACCTTTTTTAGAAGCAATTTGCCCTTGAATAACAATAATGTTGGCCTTTTTTACTATTTCATCATTACCGGTAATTTGCGCTCCAATTTCACGCGCTGATTTTAGATGTAAATAAGACGCGGCAAAATCGCTTTTATTAATTTCGACGATAGCGCTTTCAACATGCGCAATAGTTTCGTTGATAGTTGCAGCTGAAGGGTTAACGGTTTCTTCTGCAAAGGCTAGCGTACTACTGGCAATTAAAGAAATAGCCATAAAGCACGTTAATGCTGTTTTTTTAATGAGATTCATAATTTTATAAAACCTGTGGGGTAGGATTGCCAGAAATTCTGGAAATAAATCATTGAAAAGCTTATAGCTTCTAATCTTCATCATACAGGATTAATTAATAGCCCATACGACTACATTTGACAGGGTAAATTTCTCAAAAGGCAGATTAATTCAATAGAAATGTGCAAATAAGACGTTCCCATATCCCTAAAGTTCCTCGGCATCGTTAGAAAAACCTATAATACAGCCACGGCGACATGCCCACTTTTAAATTCAGGTACTATTATTCAAATTATCATGCCAATTTTCTTAAAAGCATTATTACTGTTCATACTGTCATTAAGCCAAAGTTATGCAAACGATGAACTAGCGAAAATCACTGCGCAGTTAGTAAAAACACCCATAGCTCAGGGCCAATTTCAACAACAAAAACGCTTAAAAATCTTACGAAAACCCTTGCTGTCTACCGGCACATTCACCTACCATCACAGCCAAGGTGTAATCTGGAAAACACTAACGCCAATGCCATCGTTACTGTTAATCAATGAAACGCATTTATTGACTGGACAAGGCGAGCAAGCCGTACCACCTGCTTTTGGCAGCGTGTTTAAGGCATTATTAGGCGGCGAATTAAACCGCTTGACCGAAAGCTTTGACATAACAGGAAAAGACCAAAAAAACTCCTGGCAGTTACAGCTCACACCCAAAGATGCGTTATTGAAGAAAGTTATCAGCAGCATTACCTTAACCGGAGATACTGAGCTGCGCCAATTGGAACTCCAGGAAGCCAGTGGCAATCTGACGCAGATTAACTTCACACAAATCACCCATCCCGACCAATTAAGCCAAGAACAACAAGCCGATTTTGAACGTTTATCACCCTAAAATAACAGCGTGGTTATGGCTGACGATGATGTTAATCATCGGCGTACTGGGTAGCCAAGCATTAAGCAAAGACTGGCTGGAAACCGGTTTTTTAGCCTTGTTACCTGCTAGCGAACAACAACCGGAAATCGCTAAAGCCATACAGCAACATAACGAACTGCTTAACCGGAAAGTGATCTGGTTAACCGGTGCAGCAAGTTCTAAGGATGCAATTAGCCATGCGCGACAGCTTAAACAGCAGCTAGAACAAAGTAAGCTGTTTGCCAGCATTGTGCTGGAGATGCCGCAACAAAACATGGTTAAACAGTATCAGCAATTATTTCCCTACCGCTACCAATTGCTGGATGCCCAGACGCAACTCACGCTGAACAGTAACCCCAAAGACTTGCTGGGCCAAAATCTGCAAACTCTCTACAGCCCAATGGCTCAGATGACGTCGGCTGATCTTGAGCACGATCCGTTGTTAATATTCAGTCGCTATTTTAATGCCCAAAATCCCATCAAATTAACCCTGGAACAAGGCATTGTTGTCTTGCATGATGCTGACAAATATTGGGCATTATTACTCACCGATCTGGAAGATGCGCATTTACAGTTAGATAAACTGGAAACCTTGCTGGCACTGGTAAAAACCACCACCACGCAAGTGCAAACCGCTGGCGGCGAATTAATGGTGACCGGAATGCCTCTGTTTACAGCGCAAGGCTCAGATTCTGCCAAACAGGAAATTTCCACCGTTGGCGTTGGTTCTAGCGTAGGTATTATTATCTTGCTGATGTTGACGTTTAGAAGTGTAAGACCGTTGCTGCTGTCATTTTTGGCTATAGGCAGCGGTCTGTTTGCGGCTCTCGTTATTAGCGTGCTGGTGTTTGGCAAAATACACATTATTACCCTGGTTTTCGGTGCCAGCTTAATCGGGGTTGCGGATGATTATGCCCTGCATTTTGTTTGCGACAGCTTTGGGGCCAAAAACTGGCAGCCGCGCCAGAGCCTGCGTTATATCTTTCCTGGATTGCTGATTGGTTTATTAACCAATCTGTTGAGTTACGCAGGGCTAGTCTTCTCACCTTTTCCAGGCTTGCAGGAAGTGGCCTTATTTTCAGCCATTGGCTTGTTATTTGCGTGGCTTACGGTGGTTTTGCTGTTTCCATTGTTACTGACCGGTTTTAAGCCCGATCACAAACCGATCATTTTAAAAGTAGCCAACTACTGGCAACAACACTGGCCAGTGTGGCTGTTAAAAAATCGACGCTGGATTTGTCCACTGGCAGTGGTTTTTATAGCTGGTGGACTTTGGCAACTGACACCGCGTGATGATGTGCGCCTATTGCAATCAGCACCTGCTGAATTATTGAAAACCGCCGATAAAATTAAGCAATTACTGCCAGTCAGTCAGGAAAATCAGTTTTTTCTAGTATCAGGCGCTAATCTCAATGATTGGCATCACAATGAACAGCAATTGCTTGAACACTTAAAATCATTAACGCAACAGCATAAGCTCATGGCTTACCAAGGCCTGAGTAATTACTGGCCAGACCAACACAGCCAGCAGCAAAATTACCAGTTGCTGCATAAAACCCTGTATCAATCCGGTCTGCTGAAGTACTATATGACGGAGCTGGGTTTTAGCAAAAATGCCATAACTAGCGAACTCAAACAGTTTAATGATGCCAAAAACAAATCCATTGCACTTCCTGAATGGCTGGCAACAGCTGATGAAGCCAAACAGAATTTATGGCTGGGTTGTGATGCAACGCATTGCCTTAGCTTGGTTTCCTTAACCGGCATCACTGATTTATCGGCGTTATCCTCGTTACAAAACTTGCAAGGTGTTGCCTGGGTAGATCAGGTTGAGCAATTGTCTTCATTGTTTACACGCTATAGAATCCGGGTCAGTTTGCTGCTCATAGCGGCTTATCTATTGGTTTTTACTGGCTTTGCACTAAAATTTGGTTGGCGCAATGCGTTAACCATCATCTCAATTCCCATTATTGCGACGCTGGTGTCATTAGCCATGATGGGCTGGTTTGACCAGTTGTTCAGCCTGTTCAATTTATTCGCACTATTGCTGGTACTGGGTATAGGCGTGGATGATGCCATTTTCTTTTTTATGGCTTACAATTCCGAGCAGTCAAGTCCTAGCGCTACCGATAACGAAGACAAACGCGCGAGTACGTCACTCGCGGTAACACTATCTGCATTAACGACATTGCTGGCTTTTGGTTTATTAGCAGTCAGTTCTACCGAAATTGTGCATGCTTTTGGCTTTACCGTGGCGGCGGGTATTTTTACTGCGCTGGCGTGTTCGCCGCTGGTTGGACATCAGGTTAATCTACACGATAATCGCAAAGTTTAACCTTAAGCGCACTGCCATCGTAGAGACGCAAGTTTTGCGTCTCTACGATAGTCCCCATATTCTTCAGACAACCCTTTCACACTTTTAGATGACCTTTAAATCCACCCGCACAAGCGTTCTCCTTATCATCAGCCTTATAGCCCTATTGCACGTATTTTTCGGTAGCAGTCTAGTTTGGCTGGTACTACCCGCTGTAGTTTTTCTGTTGTTAATCGCCTATGGCTCGATAACTATCCAAGCTAACTTTTTTACGCCTGCCCTTTGTTGTGCTGATATTGTCGATAAATATATCGCGCTGTCGTTTGATGATGGCCCCAATCAGCAATATACCCCAGAGGTGCTATCAACCTTAGCGCAGTACAATGCCCCAGCAACTTTTTTTGTCATCGGCAAAAACATACTCGGTAATGAAAGTATTTTGCAACAAATTGATGTCGCCGGACACAGCATTGGCAACCACAGTTACAGCCATTCTTTTTTTATAGATTTTAAAAGTGTACAAGGCTTTAAACATGAGCTACAACAAACCGAAGACAGCGTGTTCAACGTCATCGGCAAACGAATGACATTATTCCGTCCGCCCTACGGCGTAACCACGCCCCATCTTGCCCAGGCGGCTAAAGCATTGAATTACACTATCGTAGGCTGGAATATACGTTCGTTTGATACCACCACCAAATCCGCACAAGCTATCGCCCAGCGTGTACAATCGCAAATAAAACCCGGTGCTATTATTTTGTTTCATGATACATCGGTTAAAACCATTCAAGCATTAAAACAAACGCTTGATTTTGCGAAACATAATGGCTATAAAGTTATCAGTATAGAGCAGCTTTTGAAGATTAATGTTTATGGTTAACTGAACAAATCCTAATTTTTTGCTAGCATTAGAGTTCTGCTAACTACTTAGCTGATAAAAATACAACGCCATCAATCTTTGCCAGGTAGTTAGATACCGCTATCTTTAGCTTTTCGTACGCTTCACCGTAATATTTACGGAACAAGGTTTAAAACATGACGCTTCGTTACAATCATTCTTTAACATTTAATTTATTAATCGGCATAGTGTTAGCGGGCTGCGCCCAAACACGGCAACTTGCTGTTGATTATCCAACAGGCGAAAGCACTGATCCCAATGCGCCGCAAACCACTAAAGCCCATCATTTTCAGGCGTTACCGGGATTTACGGCTATTGATGGTGATGATTATTACGTCCGCTTGATTTCTGAATTTGATTTTAAAGGCGACAATATCTTAAAAAGCGGCTGCGATACCATAACGCCGTCTTACAAAAAAAGTGATTTGTCGTCGGCGCTGATATTCAACATCCGAAATAGTCCGCTTAAATTTACTAACCAAGCTACGGGATTTTCCTATCAAGCTGCTACCGGCAAATGTAATTTTAAATTTGATGCCAAAAAACTTAATTTAACACCCTGGATGCGTTTGGACACAGGCAAGGAAACTTCGGTGGACTATAGCGTTTATTCCAGTGCCAATAGCGATGTGGATGTAGCCGGTATTGTCGGAAATGTGTCCACTGCCAGCAATTTACTGGCGTTTACCGGTGTGGGGATGGGTGTTGCCGTATTGGGACAGTTTGCAGGGCAATGGTTTAACAACACCCAGCAAGCCAAAGCCGCGCCGGTAAAATCGACTACTGCAAACAGCAGCACAGAATCGCATTCGCTGCCTGCTATTGTGAGTTACTCCGACAAAACCGGCACACTCAAAGAGACCGTTTTTAAAGTCTATGCCGTTGCCGAAGGCGGCATTAATATCCTGAGTTCGGATACCAAGCCTTTAGGTGAATTAAAGATTTATCCAGAGCTTACGCCATCTTTACTGCTTAAAACCAAACCCGATGGCATACCGGATGCACGTGATTTATCCTTAAATGAGATCAGTTATTTACCGGTAAAATCAGCGGCTGGCGAGATTAATTTGCAGCAACTTATTGAACAATCCAAACACCCTGAAAAACCCAATTTAAAACCGGACTGGAATAATTACCAAGACGTGCAAAGCAATTGCCGTAAATTGAAGCTGGTGATGAAAGATTTGGGCTTTAACAAATTTGACCGCAATGCCTATATCTATTACTTTCTGGCCAATAACAACGACTGGAAAAACTACAACATCACTGCCCAAAAAGTTCAGGGTAATAACATCAATGCAAAAACATTACAGGATTATCGCAGTAAGAATTTCGATAACTGTCTGGCGGTGGATGATTATAGCGTTATGAAGGCCATGGGATTGCCCGTCAACACAGAAACGGATTGGGCACAGATGGGCGATTCCAGCCAGAAAAAAGAACAGTTTTTTATGCCGCTTAAATCCATAGAACGACAATTGGTTGCAGTGCTTAAAAACCCTAATAAAACCGAAATGGAAAGCCAGATTTTTCCGTTATTACACACGTCACAAAATGGTGATGGCACGGTGTTACTGCAAAATCATTTAGGAGACTTTGGCCTGGAGAAATTACTGCAACCCGCATCTGCGGTTATGCCAGCGTCTGGAGGACAAGCTACTCCAACTCTATCAGCGCCAGCACCCATGACTATCCCTGGCACAGGCTTAATTATCAGCGCCCGCCAGTTAGTACAAGTCTTTTCTGGGTTGGCCATTAACGAACTAAGCTGCGCACGTATTATTCCTGAACAACGCGATAAACAAACCGGCAATATCGGTATTTTATTATTTACCACGCAACCCACAAGCCTTCGTGCTAAAGGTGGCGCAATGGAATTTGAGTTTTCTGCGGGTAAAATTAACCGTATTGCCTTTCAGTCACCCACCTATCGTGACTTTGAACAAGATGTGCTTGATCATTCCGATGTTGGCGGTTGCCATATTGATCCGGCATTATTGACAAAATTGCACTAATAAAAGTTGTAGGGACGCAAAATTTTGCGTCTCTATTTCAGGCTTCCCACTTAAGGCGGGACAGGTGAGGGTGTGCTGTTCGTACCCATGGTGAGCCATTCGACAAGGCCGAACAGTGTGCCTTATTGCGTGTCCCGTCTTATGTGGATAACCCTACCTTTCAAACATCTTCCGCATCTTGGAACTTTATCTGCTTAATTTCTTTCTAATGTGTTATTAACAATTGGATTAGACATGAAATATAAAGACCTTTTTATTGGCATAGCCATTCTTATCGTTTTTTATGTAACGGGACTTTATTTATTTCAAGGTCAGGAAGAATCTAATGCGTTTTACACAAAAACCAACCAAATTGTAAAACGACATCGCTAACTCAAGAAAAACAAGCTCTTCGCTACATTTTTAACACGTATGAATAAATCAGCTATTCCCTGCACATTAATAAATTTTCATCCTTCAGCCAACAACTATCAGGTGCATCTGCTTTTAAATTAGTTTGGCATGAAATGAATGCAAAATGTCATTGTATAAAGGTAAATAACAGGAGTAAATTACAAGCTGGGTTGACAGTTTCGTAATGACTTTAAAATTTCAGCCTGACGACACCTTGCTTTTATTTGTAGTAGTTTTAAACAGATCAGCCACCTAATCTTGGAGAAACATATTATGAAACCTAATGATGAAGAAATTCAAACAGTGACCATTCAACTTAAAGAATGGGACGTCAAGATAAATTTTCTGCTTGAAAAACAGAAGGCTGCGATAACAACAGCAAAAAGTATTGCTCAAGAGCTTGATGACTTACGCGTAAAACAACGCTTAGCTACTCAAAAACTACGAAAATGGGACATGGATAAAACAGGCTATTACTATATGTGGGAAAATATTGGCGATGGTGGCTAATAAAATCTTATCCTTACAAGCCACATACCACCTACGTTAATGCTAAAATTAAATTACAACTATACTTTTAATTTTACGATATTTTAAAAAATATGACGCTTTTATAATTATTTAGTAGCACAAACCTCTAGGATTGAACTAGAATTGATTGCGAGACCTAAAAATATCACATTTATAATCTTTTCTGGAGAAAATAAAGTGAAAAACAGACAGTCATGTAAAGAAAAATACTTACAGCCTGTATTGAGTGCCTTGCTCTTAAGTACCTTGCTTCTAGCTCAAAGCGTGCATGCAACCGTAGTGGCAAAGTGCAATCAATTTGATATAGTCAACATTACCCCTACCAGTAATACTTATAAAGTTTACAATGATGTTGTATATAGCCTCAACAACTCGCAATGTATTAAAGTTGATGATGCAAATGGCAACTTTAACGTCATAACATCAACAGCTAATTTCCCTACTATCGGCTTACCTGTTAACTTTGTTTATATTGGCAAAGGTTGTCACTGGGGCTATTGCACCACAAAAAGTGGCATGCCTAAACAAGTGAGTGCGTTATTGAATGTGACCAGTAGCTGGAAAACTGTCCAACCTGCTACTACTGCTACTGCTAAAAGCGCTTATGATGTCTCTTACAATATCTGGTTTAACAAAACAGCTACCGCGTCTGCTCAAGCAGATGGTGCACAACTAATGATTTGGCTTGCTTCTAAAGGTGGCGTAGCCCCTATAGGTCTAAAAATCGCCAGCAATCAAACGATTTCAGGGAGTACGTGGAATATATGGAAAGGCTTGAATAACGGCATTGCTATAGTTACTTATGTAAGAACTGCCAACGTGGTTTCGGTGGCCAACCTTAATATAAAAGCATTTATCACAGACGCCACCACCACAAGAAACATTGTTCAAGCCAGCTGGTATTTAATTGGCCTTGAAGCGGGATTTGAAATTTGGAAAACAAGCGAAGGTTTAGCTTCCAGCAGCTTTTCAGCTTTGGTAGAGTAACTGGCCTAAACCGAAAAAACGGCTAGACGAAATTGCTTATACTACAAACAGAGGACAAAAATTACTGCTTCAAGTTATTAGGTGCTAATTTTGTAACTATCTATTATCCAAAACACCGCCCACAGGTGTTTTCTTTAAATTAGCGCCGCCTAAGCTTGCGCCATCGAGTATAGTGACTTTTAAATCAATGCTAAATTATTAGCACTCTCTTTTATGCTCACTTACTCACTCATCCATCGTTAACATCATGCAGCCACACGTAACCCCTATAGATTTTGCAAGCTTAGATTTATCACCTGCATTATTAAAAGCTATCCAGCAACAAGGCTATAGCAGCCCAACCCCGATTCAGTCACAAGCCATTCCCATCATTTTATCGGGCCACGACTTAAGGGCAAAAGCACAAACCGGTTCAGGCAAAACCGCCGCATTTGGTTTACCGCTGCTGCAAAAAATATTGCACAATCGTGAGCAGCCTAAACTTGCCACAACAGGTAATCAAATAGGGACGCTTATTTTGGCTCCTACCAGAGAATTGGCCATACAAATTGCTGAAGCGCTTACCGGTTATGCCAGTGCAATTATGCCCAAGGTTAAAATTCAGAGTGTGCATGGCGGTATCAGCATCAACCCGCAAATGCTGGCATTACGCGGCGGCGCAGATATTCTGGTGGCAACACCAGGACGTTTACTGGATTTAGCACAGCAAAATGCCATCAAATTTACTGATCTCCAATGTTTAGTATTGGACGAGGCTGACCGGTTATTGCAACTGGGTTTTAGCGAAGAACTGAATGAAATCTTAAAGCTATTACCTAAAAGACGCCAAAATCTGCTTTTTTCTGCCACTTTTCCTGATGAGTTGGATCAGTTGATTGCAAAGCTATTAATAAGCCCCGTGCAAATTGACTGCCTAGCGCCGGAAGAAATGCTCATTGAACAGCGCGTAATTACTGTTACGCAGGAACGTAAAAACGCACTTTTGGCTCATTTGATTAACGAGGGCAATTTGCAGCAAGTATTAGTGTTTGCCAATGCGAAGAACACCTGTAACCGTCTGGTTTTAAAACTGGGTAAAGCGGACATTTACGCCATGGCTTTACACGGCGACAAGACTCAGGCGGCGCGTAATTTAGCTCTGAAAAAATTTAAACAAGGCGAATGCCGTGTGTTAATTGCGACCGATTTAGCCGCACGAGGCATTGATATTGAACAACTTGAAGCCGTCATTAACTTTGATTTACCGCGTTCACCCAATGATTATATACACCGCATTGGGCGAACAGGTCGGGCAGGACAAAGCGGATTAGCTATTTCTTTGCTGTGCGAAGAAGATGAAGCGCATTTTCGGGTTATTGAAAAACGCATGAAAAAACGCCTGGAACGCGAACATTTTGAAAACTAAGCGGTTTGGCAGTTGTAAAGTGGTGCGAAGGCAATAATTAACCGACTATCAAAAGGGTAGCTTATTTAAAAATGGCCTTATCAAAATCCTTTCCTGTCGCAATATTCTTAAGCATTGTTTTATCAGACATACTGCTAAAGTGAGTGCCATTTAAATCTGCACCGGTAAATTTGGTATCCACCAGTATAGTGGCTGTTAAATCAGCGCCAGATAAATCGGCATTGGTTAAATCCGCACCAGACAGGTCGACCCCAAACAAATTGGCATTTTGCAGCTGTGCGCCGGTAAGGTCTGCACGGCGCATTAAGGCGCGATCCAAATTGGCATTCTTAATATTAGCGCCCGATAAATTAACGCCATTTAAACTGACCCGCATCACGCCCATCGACTGATTTTTCATATCCACGCCCCAGTTCACTTTTTCTAAATTGGCATGACTGAGATTGGAACGATCTAAGTTGGCAATAAAGCGGCTTTCAGACAAGTTTGCATTAGTCAGATTGGCGCTGTTCATATGCACACCAAATACACTGACTTTGGACAAATTTGAATCGGCGAGATTGATATTGGTCATGACCGTTAAATCAAGATTCAATCCGGAAAGATCGCATTTACTTAAATTAGCGCGACGTAAATCCGAACCCCACAAATTGGCATTTCTAAAATCCAGGCCAGACAAATCCATTTCTGTGAGGTCTTTTCTTTTTAAATCGGCTTTGTGTGTCGCATCCGCTTTAGCGAGCCGCCGCTCTACTTCTGGTCGTTCAAGGTCGGCAGAAAATACAGGTAGCGAGCACAACAGTGTGGCCAGACTTAAACACAAAACAGAGCTTTTCATTGCATTACCTTCAAAGTAGAACGTCCTATTGCACTGATATAAACGCATAAAGATTAATCATCGTGCTCTTCAAAATATTCTAAAGCATTATCAATATCTTCGGGCTTGTTGCCTGGCGTAAACAGCCGTGAACATAATAAACCAATTTCAAATAACATCCACATGGGTATAGCCAATAAGGTTTGAGAAATGGCATCTGGTGGTGTCAACAGCATGCCAACCACGAATGCGCCAACAATCACATAAGGCCGTTTTTCAGCGAGAGATGCCCTACTCACAATACCTGTCCAAATCAGTACAATAGTAAATATGGGAACCTCAAAACACACACCAAAGGCAAAAAACAGTGTTAAGACAAAATCCAGATATTTGCCAATGTCGGTCATCACTGCAACACCCACTGGTGCGGCAGCCGTTAAAAAACCAAAAATCAACGGAAAGACCACAAAATAGGCAAACGCCACACCCAAATAAAATAGTAGGGTACTGGCGATTAATAACGGGAAAATCATCCGGCGTTCGCGTTTGTACAATCCAGGGGCAACGAATGCCCAAAACTGATACAAAATAAACGGGACACAAATAAAAATGGCTAGAACCAGTGCCAATTTAAACGGTATAAAAAACGGCGATGCCACTTCAATAGCAATCATTGTGCTATTTTTGGGCATGTGCCTTAACAACGGGCCCGCTAGGTAGGTGTAGATATCATTGGCGTAAGAAGATAATCCTAAAAACACCACCAGAACACTTAAAACAATGCGTAAAAGCCTGTCGCGCAGCTCAATCAGATGACTGATAAAAGGCTGTTCCGTTGCCTCTTCAAAATTATTTTTCATGCGGAGATTTAATCGATTGTTCTATCTGTTGCGCATGCTTTTCAAGTGTCGTTTTAAGATTATCGGTATTGGTGTTCATTTCTTCAAGCACACCTTGTAAATCTTCCAGACTGCCGGTTTTTTCTTTTAACATCTGACGGATTTCCTCAGCGTGAAACTCTTCTTTAATCTCTTCTTTTACTGAAGCGACAATATTACGAGTTTTCGCTATCCAAAACCCCAAGAGGCGGGCAACTTTCGGCAAACGCTCAGGCCCGATTACCAGTAAGGCAACCAAACCCACCATTAATAACTCCGAAGAACCTATATTCTCAATCATGGTTTATATTTTGTCTTTGTCTTTGGAATTGACTTCTCCGTCAATCACATCTTCACTGGCATCAGCTGTCGGCTCATCACCATCTTTAACCGCTTTGCGAAAGGTTTTGATGGCTCCACCCAAATCGGCGCCTATATTTTTAAGGCGTTTGGTGCCAAATACGATAATAATAATCGCCAGTATGATTAATAACTTAGTAACGCTTATGCCCATTTTATGCTCCCGTCAATCGACTAAAATCTACGCTATCCATGACTATCATGAAGTAAAAGAGTATTTTTAAACTCAACTGATTAGTATAGTACGGCTTGTACGACTATTCACTTAATTGCGCTGAGATTTCTCTTCTAGGCCAGACAATCCAAACCGACGCTGCAACTCCAGCAATACGTCTTGCGAACTTAAGCCTTGCTGCGCCAACATGACCATGCAATGAAACCACAAATCGGCGGTTTCATAAATAATTTTTTGCGGATCGCCATCTTTGGCGGCAATGACGGTTTCGGTGGCTTCCTCGCCAATTTTTTTAAGAATATGATCCAGCCCCTTATTATACAGGCTAGACACGTAAGATTTGTCGGGAGATTCGCTTTTGCGCTGTTCCAGAATTTGGTCAAGCTGCTCTAATGTATCACTCATGTTTTTTGTAAATAGCGTCAGGATTTTTTAATACGGGTTCAACCGCGTGCCATTGCTCATCTATTAACTGCCGATAAAAACAACTTTCTCGACCTGTATGACAGGCAATACCGCCTTCTTGTTCAATTTTAAGCAGCAATACATCTTCATCGCAATCCATAAATAACGCGACAACTTTTTGCCGATGGCCTGACTCTTCACCTTTGCGCCACAGTTTATTGCGTGACCTGGACCAATACACCGCATAGCCTTCCTGCACCGTTAACTGTAATGATTCAGAGTTCATCCAGGCGAACATCAGTATTTTGCCGGTTTCGGCCTGTTGTGCGATGACAGGGATTAAGCCATCTGCTGTCCAGCGTATTTCATTCAACCAGTCTGGATTACTCACAAACGCACCTCAATCCCACGAGAACGCATCTGCTGTTTAGCCTGCTCAATAGTATATTCGCCAAAATGGAAAATACTTGCCGCCAGCACTGCATCGGCTTTGCCTTCAATAACACCATCTGCTAAATGATTTAAATTACCAACCCCACCGGAGGCAATTACAGGAACTGTAACTGCTGTACTAATCGCCCGTGTTAATGGCAAATCAAAACCTTCACGTGTACCGTCCCTATCCATACTGGTAAGAAGGATTTCTCCCGCGCCGTAATCCACCATTTTTATTGCCCAGTCAATAGCATTGATACCGGTACCTTTGCGGCCACCGTGGGTAAAAGTTTCCCAACGATCAGGCTCACCTTTAACGCTGGTCTTTTTAGCGTCAATAGCGACTACAATACATTGCGAACCAAATCGCTGTGCAGCTTCGCGAACAAATTCCGGGTTAAATACAGCGGCGCTATTAATGCCGACTTTATCGGCACCGGCATTGAGCATACGGCGTATGTCGTCCAGCGTTCTGATGCCCCCGCCGACCGTTAACGGTATAAACACCTGGCTGGCGACTTGCTCCACCACATGTACCATCGTATTGCGGTTGTCGTGGGTGGCGGTAATGTCGAGGAAGGTCAGCTCATCTGCACCTTCACGGTCGTACCGCCGAGCAATTTCAACCGGATCGCCGGCATCACGGATATCAACAAACTTAACGCCTTTAACGACGCGGCCATTATCAACATCTAAACAGGGAATAATACGTTTGGCTAAACTCATTTTAGATAAGATTCTGCCAATTTCGCTGCTTCCGCAAAATCCAGCGTACCTTCATAAATAGCGCGGCCAGTAATAGCGCCCATAATGCCATCCTCAGCCACTGCACCCAAGGCAATAATATCATCAATATTAGTGATGCCACCGGAGGCAATGACAGGAATAGTAATGGCTCTTGCCAACCGCGCCGTGGCTTCCACATTAACCCCTTGCATCATGCCATCTCTGGAAATATCCGTGTAAATAATGGCTTCGACACCATCGGCCTCAAAATGTTTCGCCATGTCGATGACATCATGCTTGGACAGCTTGGACCAACCGTCAATCGCCACTTTGCCATCTTTCGCGTCCAGGCCGACAATGATGCGGCGAGGGTATTCCCTCGCCATATCGCGGACAAAATGCGGTTCATTGACGGCTTTCGTGCCAATAATCACGTATTCCACACCGGCTTCCAAATACGCCTGAATCGTGTCTTCATCGCGAATACCGCCGCCAATCTGCACCGGCACATCAGGGAAAGCCGCCACAATGGCATTAATAATGTCAGCATTTCTGGGCTTGCCAGCAAAAGCGCCATCCAGATCAACTAAATGAATTCTTTTCGCACCCTGCGCCACCCATTTACCGGCGACCGCAACCGGATCGTCGGAAAAAATCGTGTCATCTTCCATGCGGCCTTGGCGTAATCTTACGCACTTGCCGTCTTTTAAATCAATTGCGGGTATCAGTATCATAAACAGGGTGTCCTAGGCGACGAATAATCAGGCTTGACCATTCCAGTGCAAAAAGTTCTTTAATAATTGCAGGCCAACGGCCTGACTTTTTTCGGGGTGAAACTGTACGGCAAAGACATTATCTTGCGCCAAGGCACAGGCAAAATCATCGGGATATTGCGTACTTGCCGCGACTATAGACACGTCATCAGGCTTGGCATAGTAACTGTGGACAAAATAAAACCGGCTGTCCTGCGGAATATTTTCCCAAAGCGGATGCGCTTTATAATGCACCTGATTCCAGCCCATGTGCGGAATTTTTAGGGAATTGCCCGCATCGTCTGTTAATTTTTCAGCAAAATGCACGACATGGCCTGGCAGAATGTCCAGCGCAGCCGTGCCGTCATTCTCCTCATGATCCGACAGCAATGCCTGCATACCCAAACAAATGCCTAAAAACGGCTTGGTTTGGGCGACAATTTTAATCACTTCGGATAAACCGGTTCGCTCAAGTGCCTGCATACAATCGCGTATTGCCCCTACACCCGGAAAAACCACCCGATCTGCCGCCAATATGCTGGCCGCATCGGAGACAACGTGTACCTGAGTTTCGGGAGCAACAACTTGAAGCGCCTTGGCGATGGAATGGAGATTACCCATTCCGTAATCGATAACAGCAACTGAAGACATAGTGATGAATAAACTGAGAAAAAGTGAACAAGCGACCAAAGGGTATTTAGGCTTAAAGACTACCTTTGGTAGACGGTACGATACCGGCTATTCTGGGATCAGGAGTAATCGCCATGCGCAATGCACGCCCCAGGGCTTTAAAAATAGTTTCGGCAATATGATGGGCGTTTGTGCCTTTCAAGTTATCAATGTGCAAGGTGACACCGGCATGGTTAACGAAGCCTTGAAAAAATTCGCGGAACAAATCGACATCAAAGCGGCCTATCATGCCACGGGTAAATTTAACCTCGTAAAACAGACCTGGGCGACCGGAAAAATCAACTACCACGCGCGACAAGGCTTCATCCAGCGGCACATAAGCATGACCATAACGTTGCAGGCCTTTTTTATCACCGACTGCCTTGGCAAACGCTTGTCCCAAGGTAATACCGATATCTTCCACGGTGTGGTGGGCATCAATTTCCAAATCGCCATTAGCACGGACATCAATATCGATCAATCCGTGCCTGGCGATTTGATCCATCATGTGATCCAGAAACGGCACACCGGTGGCAAACGATGACTTGCCAGTGCCATCAAGATTGATGCTGACAGTGATTTGAGTTTCGAGCGTGTTGCGCTCAATCTCGGCGGTGCGTTGTTCCATGTTTATAGTAGTGACATCACAATAATTTGGCGATTTTATAGGCACACACTAACGTGCACATATTAAAACAAGTCAATGCCTGATGGGTTAGATCAGGCAAAAATAGCGGTTTAAGGGTAAATAATCTTCGGTTGGAAATTGTAAGCTGGGTATTTGGGATCGACTTCTACCTGCGCAGCCACCGTAGCTGATGATTGAGCCGCGTTTTCATCTATGTAGATGACTGTAGGTTCAAAACTAGCAGCCGGATACTTAGCATCTACTTCTGTTTTAGCAGAATTAGATTGTGCGGCAAGTTGTTCATCCATATAAACCACGCTAGGTTCAAAATTAGACGCAGGGTACTTGTCATCACCCGCAAAGGCTGCATAGGGACTCACGGAAATGATGGCTAATCCCAAGATAAATGCTTTTTTCATACTCAATTAATCTCCAAAGTTTGATAACAAGGCAAGCTTATTGAGAGTATCGAATATTTTAAGGCTTTCCGCAACCGTTTTTACTGAAAAACATGCCATCACAAAAGCTGCCTAATTTTTGGATGATCGTTTAGCAACTGTTGCCGGAAGGTTTCTACCGCCTGTTCGTTATGGCGTTCATTTCGCGGAATAGGTACATTAATTTCACTGATGATCTGCATGGGTGTCGCGGACAGGAAAATAAGCTTATCGGCAAGGGTAATGGCTTCGCGCAAATCATGGGTAACAAACAACACAGTATGCGGGCGTTTTTGCCACAGTTGTAGCAGCAATTCCCTTACCTGCCGTGCGGTAGGCGGGTCTAACGATACAAAAGGTTCATCCATCAATAAAATATCCGGATTAACCGCAAAGGCCCGGATAATCGATACCCTACGGCTCATACCCAATGACAAACGATCCGCGTAAACATGCTGGTGTTGTGCCATTTGCATGGTTTCCAGCAACGCCTCAATCGTACTAGCAGATTGCTTATCTTCTAATACCAACTCAATATTTTCCCTGACGGTGCGCCAAGGTAACAATCGTGGATTCTGAAAAATATAGCCAATCCTGGGCGATTTGTGTTGCTGCCCGACCCAAATAGCACCGTCGTAATCGTGATCTAAATCGGCAATAATATTGAGCAAGGTGGTTTTACCACACCCAGAAGCACCGACCAAACATACAAATTCACCTGAGTTCAGCGACAACTTAAAATCGGCAATCGTCGGCTCTTTGACTGTCGCAAAGGTTTTATTGTTAATAGTGACGTGAATATCGACCATCAGCGCCGCCACTGTTGCGATTTTCTATCCAGCGGCTTGAGTATGGTGAGTTCTATTAGCTGAATAACGGACACGAAAGCCACGGTATAGGCCAAAATACTGGCGACATCAAACATCTGGAAAAACAGATGCAACTGGTAGCCCATGCCATTACTGCGCCCCAGTAATTCAACCACTAAAATGATTTTCCAAATTAACGCCAGCCCAGAACGCGTCGCGCCCATCACAAATGGATGCAGTTGTGGCCAGATGACATGAATCAAGGTCTTGCGGCGACTGAAACGGTAGCAGCGCGCCATGTCCAGCAAATCTTGATCCAGTGTGCGTGTGCCTTCTCTTATCGTGACAATAACGTTGGGCAATTTATTAACCACCACCGCTAAAATCGCCGCCGACTCTACCAGACCGAACCAGACATAACATAAAATAATGGTGACCAGTGCTGGTATATTTAAAAAAATAACCAGCCAATTATCAAAAAAACTATCCAGCTTTTTATGGCGTCCCAGCATTATGCCAATGGCGCAACCTAAGCTCATGGCAATGGCAAAGCTTACGACTAACCGGAGCAAAGTTACGCCCAGATGAAACGGCAATTGCCCAGAACGGCACTCTTTCCAGAAAACAACGGCAACGGTAGCGGGTGTCGGTAGCGTATTTGACTGTAAATAGCTGGATAATCCTTGCCAAACTGCTAAAAAAATCAGCCCTGACAAGATGGGTAATAACTTATTGAACATGCACGATAAATCTAATCAGGGAACCAAAACGTACCAGCAGACAATGTTTCTGTATCACCTGTTAACTGTCCTTTACTTGTGGCGCGCAGCAAACTGTAAATACGCTCTGCCGCTTGCTGTTCTTTATCGCCCCATTGGGTAACATTGCCTACACAATAGCGCTGGCGCAGCTTGCTTTGCGTGGCCACGTTGTCAGTCTTCAACAAAGGAAGCACGGTTTGCCACACAGCATCTGAGCTACATAAGCCATCTCTGGCTTGCTTGCTGGCTTTAAAAAAACCATTAACGGCTTGTTTATGGCTATTCGCCCAACTGTCTTTAAAGACATAGCCCAGCAGCGGCACTTGCTCTTCAACTCCTAAACCTTTCAACAGATCTTTACCATCCATAATCTGACGGTAACCTTCGGCTTCCAGTCCTACCGCAAACTGCCAATAAGTCAGCACCGCATCAACACGATTTTGCTTAAGCTGTTCGTTAATTAACGGTGGCGCACCAAAGACTTTTTCTACCGATTTATCCAGATTAACGTTTTCTTTGGCTGCCAGCGCTTGCAAAAATAACCAGTTTTTATCCAGCTCGCCGCCTGCTATCCCCAAGCGTTTGCCAGCAAGATCCTTAACAGAATGAATAGCACTTTTTTCAGGGACAACTAAACCACCAGAAGTGGTTGAATAAGGATAAAAACTAAAATCAGCACCACTGGCACGCATTTTAGACACCCAAATCCAGTCAGAAACGATCATATCCACCGCACCCGACTGCAAAGCGATTTTACCTGCTTCGGCATTAGCAATAGGAGTGACATCCAATTGAAACTCAGTGGTTTTAAATGACGGGTCGGCTTGCATTACCGATAATTCCCAGCCTAGCGTCCCCGTGGTTTGAGCGCCAATGCGCAGCGTGGCTTTTTCTAGCGCAAAGCACTGCCCTGATAAAAATAAACCAAAACCGAAAACAAGACTAATAAATTTCATAAGCTGCATCACTGTGGTTACAAAACTATTTAATGAAAGAATTAGCTATTAAAATAACCGGTTACGCATAGCGGTCAATCATTTTTTCCACTTGCTTGGAAAACTCTTCCAAATCACCTGATTTAACGGTAGCCACAGGAATAACCAAAGCGGTGGTTAAATCAAGATAGATATACACATAACGCCTACCGTATTCCAATCTGACCATATCCGCCCATGCCATTTTATTATTGCCGCTGGGCGATTTTTCCAGTAAATAGTGTGGATTTTGCGGATCAATGGTGAGCGTATACATGCCAAACATCTGCTTTTTTTCTTTATGCGTGTAATGGCTTAGTATTTTACGGTGTACATCCAGCAATATAATGCGGGGAGAAAACAGGCTCCACAACACAGCAACCACCATAATGTAACCCGCTGATTTCATGTCACCGTAATAGTAATAGTAAAAACAGGCAATTAACGTCATAACCCCTGGCACAATCCAACGATTTTTCTTGATATTACTTTGATATTCGTCCGTCTGCATAAAACGCATTTGGTTAAAATGGACTAAATCTTCTTCTCTAAATTCATATTCAACTTGAAACATGGTTTTTATTTTAATTATTAAGGTTGAAAGGTTAGTGCATTTTTATTTTGGCAAAAGCACTGCGTCTAAACAGATTGGAAAGCGTCAGCATAATAGTTCTAAAATAGCCGTGAATGGCTACCTGGTGCATTTTATACAATGACAAATACACCACACGGGCAATAAAACCGCCAATGCTCACGGTACCCA
This sequence comes from Crenothrix sp., assembly GCF_043729335.1. NCBI lineage: Bacteria > Pseudomonadati > Pseudomonadota > Gammaproteobacteria > Methylococcales > Crenotrichaceae > Crenothrix > Crenothrix sp. Next base: position 62,500 of record NZ_JAYTLQ010000054.1, read on the forward strand.
TCAGATTACCCATTAAATTGCCTACGGTAGTGTACTGCCCCAGCGACACTAAAGAACCGTAATCATGGTAAACAAACTCGACCAAAGGCGCATTATTTAAACGGTTAATCAGCGATCTGCTTAAAGTGGCTGCCTGCTGATGCGCGGCTTGGGCACGCGGCGGCACATTGCCCTTATGACCTTGCCAAGCACAGGCTGCACAATCGCCCATCGCAAAAACAGCATCATCACTGGTTTTTAAAGTCCGGTCGACCACTAATTGATTGATTTGATTGGTTTCCAATCCATCCAAATTCTTCAACCAATCTGCGGCTTTAATGCCAGCTGCCCATACTTTAAGATCAGCGGCAATGTAATCGCCATCTTGCGCCACGATGCCTTTTGGGGTAACTTCAACCACCCGCCGACCCAATTTAAGCTCAATACCTAATGCCTCCAGTTGTTTTTGGGTGGCTAAAGCTAGCTTGGCAGGTAATGCCGGTAACAGTTGCGGCGCGGCCTCAATAATACATAGCTTAACGTCATTGGGTTCTTTTAAGCCGTAGGTTGCCAACACGCTGGTGACTTCATGCAATTGCGCGGACAATTCAACGCCCGTTGCCCCAGCACCGATGATGGCAATAGACAGCGGCTTAACCAGTATGCCTTCATTGCCGATATAATTTTTGATGTAAGTTTCCAACATTTGCTTCTGAAACTTAAAAGCCTGTGTAGTGGTATCTAAAAACAAACAATGCTCTGCAACACCGGTGACATTAAAACTATTACTGACACTGCCAACCGCTAATACCAACGTATCGTAACGGATTGTCCGTTTGGGGATAATCTGCTCACCTTCGCTATTTAAGGTAGCACCGACGTAAATTTCTTTGTTGCGCCGATTCAAGCCTTCCATTTTGCCTAATCGAAAACCAAAATGATTACGATAACCTTGCGCCAAATAATCAACCTGCTCGGATTCATCTAACGTACCGGCAGCAACCTCATGCAGCAAGGGCTTCCAGATATGCGTTGCGGTTGCATCCAGCAACGTAATATCGGCCAAACCTTTTTTACCTAATTTTTTACCCAGGCTGGTAGCAAGCTCCAATCCCGCTGCGCCACCTCCTACAATCACGATTTTATGTTTTTGATGGCTATCCGGCATCGCTCCCCCTATTTTTAAAATAATGTATCGTCAACAGGTTACTTTCCAATGGTTGTATAGTAGACGTCATTCCATTTTCTGAGCCATTATATCGAATCAACTTGGGCTTGGCTGAATTAGCTGTGGATGAAGATTAATTAATTACCGAGATAAGAAGCCAATGACTATAAAAGATGACGTGAATCTCACTCACGACAGTGCCTGAACAAGCTTATACCTAGCATCGTCCTACCTTAAGAATTTATTGGGGCGCGTTGAGTGCATTTTAATTTTAATCAACTTCATTAAATATAAGGTAAAATTAATATTTTTAGTTTCAAACTATGCCTGCAAGCAATTCCTCTATCAAACGCATTGCTTTAACCCCTGGCGAACCGGCCGGTATCGGCCCCGATTTGTGTATTCAGTTAGCTCAGCAGGCGTTGCCTTGTGAACTGATTGTTATCGGCAGTCCGGAATTATTGGCGCAACGTGCGCAGCAGCTGGGCTTAGCTGTGCAAATCAACACCTTTAACAATCAGTCAGCGCGAAAATGCCAAACAGCGGGGCATTTAACCGTTATGCCGGTTACTTTGGCAGCGCCTGTACACTGTGGCCAGTTAAATCCCGCCAATAGCCATTACGTGTTACAAACCATTACCAAAGCCACTCAGGGCTGTCTTGACAATACCTTTGATGCCATGGTCACTGCACCGGTTCATAAAGCGGTTATTAATGATGCCGGCTTTGTGTTCAGTGGCCATACTGAATTTATTGCGGATATTGCCGGTGGCAATCCGGTGATGATGCTGGAAACACCCGGTTTGCGAGTGGCTTTGGTCACCATTCATTTGCCCTTGGCACAGGTTCCACAAGCGATTACAGATTTACGTTTACGCACGGTAATTGATGTACTACACCACGATTTGCAAACTCGGTTTAATATCGCCAATCCCGCAATACTGGTATGCGGACTTAATCCTCATGCCGGTGAAGGCGGCCATTTAGGACGGGAAGAAATGGATATTATTGAACCGGTATTAAATGATTTTCGAGGACAAGGCATGGACCTACAAGGCCCCTTACCTGCCGATACCTTATTTACCCCGCATTATTTGCAAGCTGCCGATGCGGTATTAGCCATGTATCATGACCAGGGTTTGCCGGTGCTTAAGCACATGGGTTTTGGCCAAGCGGTAAACATTACCTTAGGGTTACCGATTATTCGCACCTCGGTGGATCACGGTACGGCATTAACACTGGCAGGTACCGGTAAAGCGAATCTTGGAAGCTTACAATATGCCTTACACACCGCCTTAATGATGGCATCCCCTACTTGATAAAAATATGAAACATACCCCGCGTAAACGCTTTGGTCAAAATTTTCTCCATGACCACGCCATTATCTACAATATTATCGCTAGTTTAGAAGCCAAGGCATCCGAACATTGGGTTGAAATAGGCCCCGGCCAAGGTGTATTAACCACACCTTTGCTACAGCAGGTTAAACAGCTTGATATTGTAGAACTGGATCGGGACTTGGTAACATTACTGAGGGAAAAATATAAAGATCACCCTAAGCTGCATATACACAGCGCAGATGCCTTACGTTTTGATTTTTCTGCGCTGGCTGCACCAAATGAAAAACTACGTATTGTTGGCAATCTTCCGTATAACATTTCCACGCCGTTAATGTTTCATTTGTTAAATAATGCCAGCTGTATAGAAGACATGCACTTTATGCTGCAAAAAGAAGTGGTTGATCGCATTTGTGCAGGGCCAGGCAGTAAAAAATACGGCCGATTAAGCGTGATGATGCAGTATTACTGCACGGCTGAAAGCTTATTTGATGTGCCGCCGGAAAGCTTTGACCCTGCGCCGCAAGTGACGTCAGCCATTATCCGGTTAATTCCGCACCAAGTCCCGCCTATTCATGTTGATGATGTGGCGATATTGAATAAAGTGGTTACCCAGGCTTTCTCGCAGCGGCGAAAAACCTTGCGTAATTCCTTAAAAAAGATGATTCCGGAAGCTGCCATTATTGCGCTAAATATTGATGCAAGTTTAAGGGCCGAGGAGATTTCCTTGGCAGATTTTGCAAAATTAAGCATTATTTACCCACAACATGTAACTATTAATGACTAATTATGCGCTGAATTAACAGAAAACCGGCTCTGCGACAATATGCCACATTCCATTTTTTTATTTTATGGTTACACTATAGTTAACTCTTGAGATGCAAATTCCTTAGCAGGAACTAGAGTTTATATCCTTCTTTTAATGCGACTTAATAAAGTCGCATTTTTTTTGCCTGCCGATAACACAATGGCCTGCCTCGCTAGGCCACTTTAAAAACTAGCCAGTGCATTGCTATTATTCTGATTGGCTACCAATTTTGCTCAGCGCCTCAACAATTTCCACCTGAGTCATATCTTCTAAAGGTAGTTCCAGCATTTTAGAAATTCTTACATGCAGCGCATCGTAAGTGGCTTGAAAAGCTTTAGTGATGTCGTCTTCGCTACCGCTAACGTGCGCAGGATCAGGTAAACCCCAATAAGCTCTAATAGTGCCATCCAGATAAGCCGGGCAACTTTCAGCAGCGGCGCGATCACAAACGGTAATGACAATATCAATCCCTTTGCCGTCAAACTCATCCCATGATTTGCTGCTAAGCCCATCTATTGGAATACCATTGCGTTGCAAAGTGGCTAATGCGTTGGGATTAACTGTTCCGGTGGGGTGACTGCCCGCTGAATAAGCATGTAAACGGTTGCTACCTAAATGATTTATCAGTGCCTCAGCTAAAATACTTCTGCAAGAATTTCCCGTACACAAAATCAGAACGTCTAACATTATCAGTCTCTGTAATAGTAATAGATGAGCCATAGCGAGTGCAAAAAGCACGTCTCGAGTCGCTAAGAAGGAATATTTAAACCCAACTTGCAATGGCTTTAAAGGGTTTATCTATGGCTAGCCTTAGTTGATTAGCTTTCCATTGTAAGGTGTTTTTTATAACAAGCAAGCGATTGTTCACTGAATATGCCAGCCCATCAGTAAATTATTACCTGGCTTTTTGGGGTAATAAGTTTTTATTTTCGCCGCATTGCCTCTTTGTTAATAAAAACGCTATTTACGATTCTAAACACCGACGTATAAAACACTATCGCTAATTGCTATAAAACTGATAAAGTCAGCGATGTCCTACAGGCTAGGACTAATTTAATAATTAAAAAAAGTGAGGTGATAAATGGCTAAATATCAATGTGACGTTTGTGGGCATATTTATGATGAAGCAGAAGGCGATCCAGATTCTGATATCGCGCCGGGTACACTATGGGCGGATATTCCCGATGATTGGCGCTGCCCCGAATGTGGCGTGGAAAAAACTGACTATCAACTCTTAGTCGACTAATGGCGTCTGTTTAATTTTTACAGGAGAGCAGTATGCACATTGTTATTATTGGCTCAGGCATTGCCGGTGTTAGTTTCGCCGAAAAATGTCGGGCGTTATCTGCCGACGCACAAGATCTTTGCGGGGCAACCGAGATCACTTTAGTAACGTATGAGCATGATGGTTATTACTCACGGCCACTGCTCTCCCGTGGTTTTACCAAAACGGATATTGAGAGCAGCATTATTTTAAAAAACTTCGATAAAATCCGCGATAATGGCATTAATGTCATCAGTGGCGCTGAAGTCCTAGCGATTGATCGACACGCTAAGTTATTAACACTCAACAGTGTTTCTCAAGAAAAATCGCTAAGCTACGATAAACTCATATTGGCTCAAGGTTCGGAAGCGTTTATCCCACCGCCTTTTAAGGCCTTTGCAGGCCTGTTTTTTTGCTTGAACAGCTTAAGTGATTTAAAAGCGATGCGGGCATTTCGGCAAAAAATGCTGAACCAAAATCATAAACCACATTGGGCCGTTATTGGTGGTGGCTTAATTGGCTGTGAAGTGGCTTCCGATCTTGCCGTTTCCGGCGATAAAGTCACCGTGTTCCATGCTATGGATCGCTTGATGGAACGCCAACTGGCTAGTGAAGACTCTGGTTTATTGATGAATGTCTTGCAAAATTCGGGAGTTACCGTATTGCTAAATCAAAACGTTAGGTCTTTTGCTAAATGTAATGAAAAAGTTAGCGTACAAACAGATCGCAGTACTGAATTTGATGGCGTAATTGTCGCTTGTGGTTTTAAACCCCGCACGGAATTGGCTCAAAAAGCGGGTCTTAATGTCACACGCGGTATTAAGGTTAATTGGTTTTTGCAAACTAATGACGATGCTATTTATGCGCTGGGCGATGTAGCAGAGTTACCGAGCGGTAAGTTGTATGCTTATATTTTACCGATACGCAACCAAGCCAATTGGTTAGCCAGTTTTATGATGGGATTAGAGCAAGCACCGTGGACTGCACCGACGTTTAGTAGCAAAGCCAAAGTACATGGCTTTGAGGCTGTACATCCTTATACGGTATAAAAGGTTTTTACAGAAAAAAGTGTATTAACGTAACTGGCCGTCTTAGCCCAAGTTCTTTGCAAACAAGCAGTCCATAGCCATCTTCGGGACGCGTCGGCTGAATACGCTGGTTAACTTCAACTCTTAAGCTGGCAACCAGGCGTAATACCCAATTGTTTGCCGATATCGATAGGAATAAATGACTTGGCCTTGTTCGGAAACGGTAACAGTGCGCATGGTGACTCCTCAATGCAACAAATAAATAAATTAAAGAATGTCAGGCCATTTCCTGGCGCCATGAAAAACCGCCAAAATTTGAATCCGGTCATCTTTCACACGATAAGGGAGGATGTACTGGGTTCCTGTCACCACCAGCTCCCGCGTACCATCGATGTGACCGGCTCGGCCTATGAGTGGATTGTCTTGAAGCACAGCAGCGCGTTCTTTAATTTTACCCAGCAGGATACGGGCGGCTTTCGGATTTTCTTCGGCGATGTATTTAAAAATATTGCGTAAATCTTGGCGGGCGGGTTCAGTCCAGACTATTTTCACGCGCGGCTTTTGCCTTTGCTGTCGATCAAATCATCCATTTCACGCATCACATCCTCATGGGCGATTAATTCGCCACGGTCAGCGGCGGCAATACCTTGAGTAATCTTCTCAATTTGCCAAGCATGAGTTTCAAGATATTCCTTAAGCGCCAAATTAACTAAATAATTACGCGACCTGTCCAATGAATCGGCCAAAAAGTCGATTTTATGCACAATGTCTGATTCTGCCCTAACGGTAAATGCTTCAGTAGCCATGATTGCCAGTCCTATTTATTGTAGTTCACTTGTAATCATATACCCTACTTCAAATATCCGCCACCAAAGCCCATGCTACGGAAACATAACAAGCGCCCAACATTGTATCAGGCGCTTGTTATCAGCTTGGGTTAATTTCTATGGTGGTGTCTAAGTTTAGCCGCTCTTCTTTCTGGCATTATGGTTAACGCTGTATTGTTAGGCAACTTTTCAAGGGAAAACCCATATTCACCTTTAATGTTAAAGTTAGGGTTACGCTTTACCCCGCCTACGTACGTGTTTACATAGAAATACGCATTATCACGCACACCCGCAGGCACATTAAATTCAAAATTCAAGGTTTTTGTATTACCCAGTTTTGGCAATAAAATATCGTAATCCTGCTGGAGTTGAAATTGTGTACTTTGGCCTAAGATGTTAACACCGTAGCCATTTACAACGCTCCACACCATGGCATCCAGTGCTTTTGCTTTGCCATTTGTGACAGTTACGCTGAATTTACATTTGCCGCCTGTGCCGGGAATGTTATTACACCCTTTAACCGAAACACGTGCAGGGTATGATTTTAGCGGCACATCCACTTGTTTATTCTGATTCTTTGCTACAAAAAATTGCGGCGTTTCTCCAGCTTCATACTGATCGCTATAGCCAATAATTTTGTAATTACCTACCGCTAAGGATGTAAGGTCATCCTCTTGAGTAAATGTAACAATACCTTGGCTGTTAGGAACCTGACTAGCTACCGGGTTCAGATCACTACACGTACTATCGTAACAACGATAAAGAAATGCAATTGCATTGTTGGCAATTGGCTGGCCGGTTATCGCATCAATAACGTTACCGGTAATAGAGCCAATAGCGTTTGTTGGTGTTATCGTCAGGGTATAATTTTGCGATCCACTCGCCCATGTATATACAATGAACTTGCCATTCTGGGGTACAGTCAATATTAATGGACTGGAACCTGTATACTTAATAGATTGATTACAGCTTTCATCAAACACATATAAATAGGGATTTAGAGTGGTTGGATCGGCAGATTTCACGTCGATTTTGACTAATGCGCCAGACGTTCCTTCAAACTTAAAGTAGTCCTCTTCAGTACCCACACCTGGAATTGGAGTTATTTGCCCTGATAATGAAAACGGCAAGCTTGCGCCCGTAAAATCCTGTGCAGTTTGGCAGGTATCGTTAGGCTCTACTTCTGTGCTGGCTTGCACTGAGATTGGCGTTATCAGCCACATTAGGGACAATAAAAATAATAAAGCAAATAAACGCTTAAGCCCTTCGGCAAAAAGATGGGGTAAATAATGGGCTTGGTGTTTCATTTTTTTCTCCATATTAAAATAATTGCGACATACCTTTAAGGCTGGTAGCCGTGGGATGGGATTTGTGCTTTAGCCTAGGTTGTACAACCCAATATTTAGGTATTAAATGTTGGGTTGTACAGTAATACGGCTAATTCAACTTAGGCCACTTAAATTAATCATCATATTTAAGAGTTCTGGGATCGGTCTCTCCAAAAGTTAAATACCACGGATTTAGTAAAGCTCCACCTTTAGCGGTATTACGCACAAATACCTGACATTTTTTGGTTTTTACGTTGCAGCGACGAACTTCTCCTGTGAACGGTGGAGTTGGGGTATTCTGGATAGAAACGAAGAGATCACCATTAGGCCCGAAAACGATTGCCTGTGAAAAAGCGCGTGTCTGACCAACAGCATAAAGATCAATCTGATCAATACATTTCTTTGTTGTTCTGTCGTAAATCAGTATCTTGTCATTATCCTGGGGATACGCTTGAAAACTGGTAATATAAAGTTTGTTATCAGGACCGAACACCAAACCTTCCGGGCGGTGCAAATGTTTAGAGCAATCATTAGCGGTTGGTTGGTATGATGTGAACACATCTTTAAATTTTCCGGTTAACGGATTAAAACGTAGCACGTAACCTGGCAACGGACTTGCAAGACCTCCAAAACCTCTCACAGACACATAAAGTAGACCATCAGGGCCAATAACAACCCCTCGCGGATAAAATTTATCGGTAAAGCCTGTGGTATCCAAATTGCGGATAAATTGCCCAGTCTTAAAGTTGTATTCTTTTACACTGCCTTCTGTTGTAGGATCAAAGCTTGATCCGAATAAATCCGCAACAAATAATTTTTCTCCCGATCCTTTAATGATACCACGAGGTGTAAAAGGCGAATTTGGATCGCAGGGACGACCAAGCGCATCTTGACAAGGAACCAAAGCGCCTGTGAAAATACCACTATTTCGGTTGAATTTCAGCACCTCGCCGTTGTACGGTTGATTCACGTTTTGGTTGGCCACGATGAGCTCATGGTCTGTGCTGAGTAATCCCATCGGCCCGAGCAGTCCATTACTTTTCGACGTAACAATAGCGCCAAGATACCTGCCTGTCTTAGCATCAAATCTCTTAACCGTATCATCCCCACCGTCTCCGACATATAGAATGCTGCCTTTATCAGCATTAGCTGCACTGCTAAAGCCAAGCCCTATTGCAACTGAGACCAAAGCAATACCAACCCCCAAGCCTAAACTTCCTAATTTCATTATATTTTTCATGATATACCACCCTATTATTTTTGTTATCGAAACTACCTGTTTAACAAATCAAGCCGAAAGAGAATAATTCAGCTAAAAAACTTAATTATCAGCATTTTATGATCGACTGTAGCCTTATCCTCATCAACCAAAAGATTATAAGCACAAAACTGTGTCAGCAATACCCTCCTTAGGGAGGGTAGTTGAGCGCTTTTGCTTACTTTTTTTAAAAAATAGAGTATGAAGATGACTAAAAACCACAAACCGAACTGGAATTTGTGTATTTTTGCGCCATTTATTGCACTTTTATCTATAAATACTATAAAATGTCATTTTATTAAAAATAACCTATATTGGTCATATTATGAATGAGATAATAGAAACTGCCACACGTATCGCGACTGGGGGGCGGATCGTCATACCTGTTGAATACCGGCGAGTATTAGGCCTACAAGAAGGCGATGAAGTTATTTTAAGTTTGCAAGAAGGCGAGATGCACTTAACAACCCGACGCCATCAATTGCGTAAGGCGCAAGCCATTGTGGCGCAGTATGCAACAGAGGACCCCTCAATCTGGTCAGAGGAATTAATTACCGAACGTCGGAACGAATCTGATGGTGAGTGAATACGTATTGGATGCCTCAGCCATATTAAGCTATCTCAGACGCGAGCTAGGCTGGGAGAAAGTTGAGTTAATACTGCAAGCTGAAAAACACTGTATCAGTAGTGTCAATTACGCTGAGGTAGTGGGTAAACTCGCTGATAAAAACTTACCTCAAGAAGCAATTTACGCGACACTCGATTGCCTAAAATTGAATATTGTTGACTTTAGCACTGCACAAGCCTTGGCATGTGGTTTATTAAAACCCAGTACCAAATCCATAGGATTATCGTTAGGTGACCTTGCTTGCCTTGCTTTAGCAAAAGAGCGTGCCGGACATGTACTCACCACCGACCGTATCTGGTCGCAGCTTGATATTGGGATTATGATTAGCTTAGTGCGTTAAAAACCAACAACAATTTGAATTTCACCTACGGGACACTGAATCACCTTGCGGCCTTCAAAAATATGAACTATTTCACCCTATTTATGTGAAATAGTTCACAGACAATCTATTTAAAATGTTGTAGGCTGAATACGATTTCATAGAAGCTCTGTGTCAGGGCTCAATATAATACGGAGGCCAGTATGAAACACACCAAAGCTTTCGCCCATTTGCGTCAGTTATGCTGTTCTGGGCTGAATAAAGAAATTGTAATGTCAGAGTTTCTGCGTGACGTGCAAAGTGTTATTCCATCGGGCAGTAATGTGTTTACGGAAATTAATGAAAAATCCAACTTTTCTTATTTCATACTGGAATACGGCCTTGATGATTTGATTGGTTTAGAGGACTTAGTCCCTCTTCTGTTAGCGGATTTTTTTACCCGGGATCGTATTTCCCGCTTTATGTATTGGTTGACCCACTATCCTGCATTAACAGATGCTACCGCAATCGATACCTCATTTTATAAAAGTGATGTGTATAACCTGATTTATCGCCCTTATAACCAACACCACGGTCTTTGAGCGCTCGTAATGCAGCAAGGCAAACCGGCCGCAATTATGAACCTTTTTCGACCCTCTCATAAAAAACCTTTTAACAATAAGGATGTATATATTATGAGCTGTTTACTGCCTTATATCAGCCATGCGCTGCAAGCTCCAGATGACCATAATATTCAATACAGCAAAACTGGAGCATCCGGGCTAATACTGATGAATACCCAAGGAAAGATTGAATTTATGTGCCCTGAAGCCAAAAATTTATTGGCGTTAGCGTGTCATCCTGTCTTAACAGTAAAAGCGCCTACTGGAGAGGCTGCGGTGTTACAAAAACTCACGCAATTGTGCACTAATCTGGATGCCATATTTCAAGGAAAAGTTGCTGCGCCGCCGTGTTGGAGTTACAACAATGGCCGTGGGCGGTTTATATTTCGCGCCTACTGGCTAAACAGACAGAACAATGAACCCGGCCATCTAATTGGCATGACCATTGAACATCACGAGCCTGTAGAATTAAAAGTATTACGCGCCTTGCAGCCCATGTCGCTGTCGCCTACCCAAAATCAAGTGGCTGTATTGCTGGCACAAGGGCTATCCAATGAGCAAATTGGCACAGACATGCATATCAAACTCACTACCGTTAAAGATCATGTCGGCAAAATCTTTAAAAAACTGGATATACACAGCCGTGAAGAGTTATTGCCTAAGTTATTTAAACATAGACTGGAAATAAATTGAATAACTTGGCTTCCAACTTAAGGCCGGACAAGTGAAGCTGTGCCGCTCATGGTTCAACAAGGCTCTCATGAGCTTGTCGAATGGCTCACCACGAACGGCTTTTTAAAACTGTCCCGTCTTACGTGGGTAGCCCGTTTATCGGTTAACCCATTGCCGCAACAATAGCATCACCCATTTCCTTAGTACCGCAATTAGACTGTGGATTCAAATCCGGCGTAACATACTTGCCTTCCCTCACGACTTTTTCGATAGCTGTTTTTATGCGCTTGGCGGCTTCAAACTCGCCCAAATGATTCAACATCATTACCCCGGCCATAATCACCGCCGCAGGATTAGCCAAATTTTTGCCGGTAATATCTGGCGCACTACCATGTACTGCTTCAAATAAAGCGGCATCATCACCGATATTAGCGCCTGGAATCAATCCCAACCCCCCCACCAAACCGGCGGTTAAATCCGACAAAATATCGCCAAACATATTAGTAGTAACGACAACATCAAATTGCTGAGGATTCATCACCATATGCATACAGGCCGCATCAACAATTTTTTCATCGAACTGAATGTCAGGGTAACGTGCAGCAGTTTCTCTGGCGACATCCAGAAACAATCCTTGGGTAAACTTTAAAATATTGGCCTTATGGCAAACAGTGACTTTTTTGCGATTGTTGTCTCGGGCGTATTTAAAAGCATATTCAATAACGCGCTGCGAACCACTGCGGGTAACTACCGCCAAACTTTCGGCGATGTCTTTTTTGGGGGTTAAATAATGCTCAAGTCCGGAATATAGCCCTTCGGTATTTTCCCTGACAATAACGATATCCACATCATCATAACGGGTTTTAACGCCTTCCCAGTTGCTAGCCGGACGAACATTGGCATACAGCTCATATTTTTGCCGCAACGCCACGTTAATACTTCTAAATCCGCTGCCTACTACGGTGGTCAACGGCCCTTTGAAAGCAACACGAGTTCTGTCGATGGATGCCATAGTGGCATCCGGCAAGGGATTTCCAAACTGCTCAAAAGCACTCAGCCCAGCATAAGCTTCTTCCCACTGAATTTTTGCGCCAGACGCATCAATTATTTTAACCGCTTCATCCATAATGGAAGGCCCTATTCCATCACCTTTAATTAACGTAACCGCGTGCATTCATATCTCCATAGACTAAAAAAACAGATGTTGGCAAAGAGTCTAGCCTTACATCTTCCCGTAAATTATAGTGCTTTAGTGATAGGATTAGCTATACAGGGGGTTAAATAGTCGTGGTGCCAGTATTAAAAAATGACAGGAACGGCCAAAACCGTTCCTGTAAGAGGGACTTAAAAACGATGAACAATCGTAACGTTGAGCCTCCCTCTTTGAAAAAGAGGAGATGAACACATACGAAAAACTTAAGCTTACGGCTTGGGGTTTATCTTTTTTTGCAGATTCCGGAACAATCTGCGCCACCTTTTTTAGGGTCGCAACTATCGCGGATATCATCAACACATACGTGTCCAATAGGACACGCCATACCTGCAATACCACCACACATAGCATATAGCGGCGGAGCTTTAACACACTTTGCGGCGGCTTTAACCTTTATAGTAGTGCCTGCTTTAGGATGGACACTGCGCAAATTTTTGATAAAAGTATTAAATCTTTTTTGCGTTGAATAGTATCCCAACTCCGCACAAGCCGACAACCCCCCTTCTATATAAAGTTGCCCACCGCTTTTGGGTACATCAACAATAAAGATATCAATATCACCTCTCGCTAGCGCAGCGCCGCTTATTTTACGCACTTTATTTACGGCAACTGTATCAAGAGGACGGCCATCGACTTCAATCTTAATATCTATAGCTTTTATAACCACAGCCTTTGCAAAAACCGGTAAGCTAACCACTAAATTAACAGTGAAAAAAATAAAATAAAACCACTTTGACATCATTACACTCCTTGTAAAAAAAGATAGTTCTGCGTCGTACCTAGATAACATATCCGCGCGACCGCCAAGGTTGGCACTATCAAGCAAAGGATTTATACTTTGCGGGGCAGAACTACCAAAAATAAAAACACAACACAGACATCCATAAACTTAATGTAACGCATTGCACGCCAGCACCAACAACAATCTAGAAAAAAAGCTTAAAATCAAGTAATTACAGAAAAATTATACTCATTAAACAACAGCCTTAAAAGGTAATTATCCACACCTTTTTAAGGTAATATTACCTTTACAATGCACTTAAGTTTAGATACCAGCAAAGGAGATAAGATTTTTTTTGCAAAGTAAGGCATACCATGTTTTAGACACAAACACTTCTACGCCACTGAATTTGCCCATGAAAAATTGTGTTATTGTGAAAAACTGAAGAATTGACTGAGCATCCTGCAGATACAGATACAATACCTCAAGCGTAGCTTATTGGAATAAATATCTCCAACATCTACGCTTAGGCGACTTATTGCGTTAGAACTTCAAATTGACCCACCCCATAAGTAGGTCTTTCAGAAAACCCAGGTCATTAACAAAAATTACTTACGCATTTCGTTTTCAAAGATGGTATCCAATCTTCTGTTGGCTTCTTCACGGCTGTACTGATCAGCATCTTCAATAACAGGCAACCGAGGTTTAACAATAGCAACTGGCTGAATAATAGGCGCAGCGGTTTTATAGGACTCATCAAGCCTGAAAACCTTATCGTAAGTATTGGACTTGTCGAAATCATCCCAAACGTATTTAGGATAAACCACCTGTTTAGTCGGCAATGGTGCGGTTAATAGATCAAACGTACCCACTGTCATACGCCCAACGGCATCAATAATACCTTTTACACCGCCACCAATAACACCATACACAATATTACTGTCTTCCTCATTGGTGAGGTTAATCATGTTTTTTGGCACTTCCAAAAAACCAGTGGTGATATTGGCAAAGCCATTTATGGCTTTTTTCTCTACCTGCCTTTTGTATTGTTGCTGACGAAAGTGTTTTTGCCGCTCAATCTCGTGCTTTAAAAGCTGTTCATTTTGTAGCTGTTGCTGGGCATAATCCGCCCAAATTACCGGCGTAAAGACCAGCAACGCGCTAGTGCATGATAAAGAAACGAAAAAACGATGGAATTTGCTCATCTCAAATCCTACTAGTTTAGTGAATAATAAAACCAGTATAGCAGAGCTTTTGAGGTTTTATTTTTTCAGGGCTCTTGCTAACACATCAGCCATTGTGCCTTGTAACGGCGCTGGTTGTTTGGGTTTATAGACTTGTTTTTGCGTGTTTCGTTCCGGCTGATCTTTTCTGTCTTTTTTATCGGCGGCATCAATTTGGCTTTTCATGGTGAGCAAAATACGCTTGCGTTCGACATCAACCTCTAACACCGTTACTTTCACCATATCGCCGGTTTTAACTACATCGCGGGCGACTTTAACAAACGTATCGGATAAATGCGAAATATGCACCAAGCCATCCTGATGCACGCCAATATCGACAAACGCACCAAAATTGGCAACATTAGTCACGATGCCATCCAAACGCATACCGGCTTGTAAATCCGTGATTTTTTCGATACCTGCCTTAAAGGTGATGCTTTTAAAATCCGGCCTGGGATCACGGCCCGGTTTTTCCAGTTCCTGCAAAATGTCGGTAACAGTTGGCAAACCAAAGCGTTCATTAGTATATTTAGCCGCATTTAGACCACGGACAAACTGGCTCTGGCCGATAAGATCACGGATTGATTTACCGGTATCGATGATAATGGCTTCAACCACCGGATAAGCTTCCGGATGCACGGATGATGCATCCAATGGGTTATCGCCGTTCATAATACGCAGAAATCCTGCCGCCTGCTCATAGGCTTTGTCACCAAGCCGAGGCACTTTTTTAAGCTGCTTACGGTTAGTGAATGATCCATTGCTATCACGAAAAGCCACAATATTTTCGCTGATACTGGCAGATAGCCCCGACACCTGCTTAAGCAAGGCAACAGAAGCGGTATTGACATCCACCCCCACAGCATTTACACAATCTTCTACCACGGCATCTAAACCTCTGGCCAAATGTGCTTGATTGACATCATGCTGATACTGCCCCACACCAATGGATTTAGGGTCAATTTTAACCAATTCTGCTAATGGATCTTGCAAGCGCCTGGCAATAGACACCGCGCCACGTAATGATACATCCAGCTGTGGAAATTCTTTGGCCGCCAATTCCGAGGCCGAATATACCGAAGCCCCTGCTTCTGAAACGGTAATCTTGGTAAATTTTAAATCCGGGTAAGCCTTCATAATATCGGCAACCAACTGATCGGTTTCCCGTGATGCCGTGCCATTACCAATGCTAATCAAATCCACGCCGTGCGTTTTTATCAACTTTGCCAAGGTACTCATCGACTCATGCCATTGGTTGCGCGGCTGGTGTGGATAAACCGTATCGGTCGCCAATAATTTGCCCGTGGGATCAACAATAGCCACCTTAACACCGGTACGAATGCCCGGATCCAGTCCCATTGTGGTTTTGGGGCCTGCGGGCGCGGCCAGCAACAAATCCCTTAAATTGCTGGCAAAAACACGGATGGCTTCGAGCTCTGCGGCCTCGCGTAGCGTAAGCTTCAAGTCCAGATCAATACGGGTAAACAGCTTGATTTTCCACGCCAATCGCGCCGCTTCAGCTAACCAGGCATCGGCAGGTTTTGTGGTATCACGGATATTCAGATAACGGCTGACTTGCTGTATGCACACATCATGCTCAAGCCGGTCATCCATACCAGGCTTCAATGTCATGCTTAAAAAACCTTCATTGCGTCCCCGAAATAACGCCAAAGCACGGTGCGAAGGAATTTTGTTGATCGCTTCAAAGTAATCAAAATAATCCTTAAATTTTTCTGCTTCCCGTTCTTTACCCTCAACAACTCCGGCATGAATAACACCTTTTTGCCAGACATGCTCGCGCAATGTTGCCAGCAATTCTGCGGCCTCGGAAATGCGTTCCATGATAATTTGCCGCGCACCTTCCAATGCCGCTGCAACATCGGGTATGCCTTTTTCTGCATCAATATACGTTGTGGCCATTACATTAGGGATGAGTGTTCGGTCAGCCAGTAACCCATCAGCCAAGGGCTCCAGACCTGCTTCGCGGGCTATCTGGGCTTTAGTGCGCCGCTTAGGTTTATACGGTAAATACAAATCTTCCAGCAGTGTCTTGGTATCTGCCGCATTAATGGCTTGTTCCAGCTCAGGGGTTAGTTTTTCCTGTGAGCGAATGCTATGCAAAATAGTGTCGCGCCGATCATTGAGTTCGCGCAAATAACCGAGGCGATCTTCAAGCATGCGCAATTGGGTATCATCCAAACCACCGGTAACTTCCTTACGGTATCGGGAAATAAACGGTACGGTCGCGCCTTCGTCCAATAAGGTAACAGCGGCGCTCACTTGTTTAATATGAACAGATAACTCTTGGGCAATGCGTTGAATGACGTCCATTTTTTCCAGTGCTGTCAGTTAAAATAAACGTATTGTAGCAGTAAGCCATGAATCTATTAGATTTGTGGGGGTAAAACTTACAGGAATAACCAAATTTAAACAAATAGACCTAATCTTTGCTGGGATTAGGTCATGGGAAATAGAGATTGTTAACGTAGAAACGCAAGATTTTGCGTCTCTACCAGGGTGATGAGCTACGAGGGCTTATTTAAATGAAATTTGAAAGATAAAAAACTGATTACTACTGGCGTATTTTGCCTAAAAAAGTCCGTGCATTCTGTGCAACTTTCCATAAAGCAGGTGTTTGTTTGATTTTGCGTTTGAGCAGACGACTGGTTTTAAAAGCCCAGGCATAAGACAACCCCAATAACGTTTTGCCTTCATAATAGTCGTATAACTTTAATTCCTGATCACACCACTGATCTTTATACGGTTCGTCACCAATAGTAAAGTCATAGATTTCAATGCCATTATCGATGCACCATTCAAACAAATGCCACATCAACAAACCGCCCGGAGCGTATTTGGTTAATTCAGACTGTTCGTAAGTAGGGTATAAATGGTAGAAACGTTTTTTGTAAACCAGACCCCAATGCGTTGCAATAATTCTGTCATCCAGCATTAAAGCGCTTAAATGTACAAAGCCAAGCGGAATAGCTTGCGCCGACAGGATATTAAAAAAATCACACACTTCCTTGCTATCAAACAAATTACCCACGCCCATTTCCAGGTAACTGCGTACTTTTTGAGCAATCATTTCCGCAAGAAAACGTTGTATTTGCGTAGAATCGCTTGCAATAACAAACCCAACTTTTCCGTATTCTTGCAAGCGCCGGTGTTTTCTTTTTTCAGTGGACAGCGATTTACTGCTGCGCTTAGCTTTTAAGAAACCATCAAACTGCGTACCCAAATAGGTAAAATGGGCATTGCTGGCGGTAGGAATACACGCAAGCGACACAAATGGATTGAGCTGTGTGCCGATATCTTTGGGCATTTTTTCAAACACAATAGCATCATACGCAGGTAAAACAGCTTGAATATCTTGCCAAACTCGGTGGAAAAAATCCGGTGTAAAATTTTCTGATAAATGAGGGTTCAATAAAGGACCATGATAGTCAGAAACCGTACCACCCAGCCAAACAAGACAATTTACGCCCTGGCGTTTTTCAATACCCAAAGGTAAAAGCATAACAGGCTGGCCAACAGGAAACTCAATAACGACAAGACACGCTTGACAGCTTGATGCGACACCAACAGTGTTATGCCACTGTTTTAACCAGTCAAAATTTTGAAAAGCGGTGTTTTCACTGTACTCTTCAAAGGATCGCCATACGGCTTCTATTTCATCAAACGAATTATAAATTAAGGTATTGATATTTTCAGTAGATAACAACGTTCCCTGCCAATTTTATGTTATTGATTAATATTTGTTATTACTGAACTTATACTATTACTTGGCTATTTTCTGACAATTCCGTAGGAAAAGACAATAATTCATTATAAAAGCCAACAATATGTCCAACCATCGTAGAAAACCTAAAATGAGTATACACATGATCATGTAATGAGTCTGCTAAACTTTCAGCACTGTCATGGTCATCAAGTACCCGCTGCATGGCTTTTGCCAACTCATTAGCATCGCCCGCCGGCAGTAGCTGATAAGCATGGGGACCAAATATTTCCGGAATGCCGCCTACATTGGTAGTCAACAACGGCACTCTCGCCGCAGCAGTTTCCAAGACAATATAAGGGAATGACTCTGCCAAAGACGGCACCACCACACAACGCGCATTAACAAAAGCTTTGGTCGCGGGAAAAATGGGTGAATGAAAAGTGACTTTATTTGTCAGCCCTAGCACTTGCACACGATTCCTAAAAAACTCCTCGTCTGGCCCCGACCCAAAAACCGACAAACTGACATCAGGCTCTTTAATCAGCGCAAGGGCTTGCAATAAAACATCCAAACCCTTCAGCTTTCTTATTTCACCCACAAACACAAATTTATTTTCGGGTGTGGTACGAGAAACACCATCAAACTCATGGTCGCGCAGACCGTTGTGAACCACACGGTGCGCACAAGAAAAGCCGCCTACTTTACCGCGATAAGTTTCAGCACTGGTTTTACTATCAAAAATAATGCCATCAGTAAATTTTTTTAAAACGCGTTCTAAGGTCAGATAAAACATCCCGGTCGGGGTAGTAATGGAATAATGCATGGAGCCACCGTGTGGCGTGTAAATCGCCTTGGAACTCAACATTTTTGCCAGAATACGTCCATAAGCACCACCTTTAGCACCATGTCCATGAACGACATCAATATTTTCTCCGGCACACAGTTTTGGAATATCGCGTAAAACCTTAACATCCGAAAAGCCAATATGTCGGCTCATGGGAATGCGATGCACCCCTAAAGTACAAATTGATTGCAGTGCCTCTAGCTTGCTTGCAGCGCTGTCTCCACCGGTTGACGCATCGCAGATTATGCCTACCTTATAACCTAACCTTGCCTGTTCTTCGGCAAGATCACAAACGTGACGAAACAAACCACCAACAGGCGAACGAAACACATGTAAAATATTCATCTAATTACAGTCCTTATTAAGTGGCTATGGTAAAAAAAAATTTAAACTTATAACAATTAATACATTAAAAAACATATTCTTGCAAAATAAAAATCACTTTAAGTAAATTATAGTAAGTGCATGTTATAAAATAATTATGACATCATCATTACTTAAATATTGAATTCATAAAAACCTAAAGTCCTTAATAGGCATTTTTTTGGTTAAGAACCACAAAGACAGTACGGAAAATAATGAAGAAATCTAAAAAAAGTGACCAATTTTTAATGTAGTCAATATCATATTCAACGCGCTTCAGTATTTTTTCTTCCGTATCGGTTTCACCGCGCCAACCGTTAACCTGAGCCCACCCTGTTACCCCGGGTTTAACTTTATGTCTTTCAGCGTAACCCGCCACTGCCACTTCATACAATTTACCTTCTGCACTGGCCGAAAGCGCATGAGGACGAGGCCCTACAATGGACATTTCTCCTTTGAGTACATTGAAAAATTGTGGTATTTCATCAAGACTGGAACGCCGTAAAAAAGCCCCTAGTCTGGTAACTCTAGGATCATCACGGGTCACTAATTTTTTGGCATCAATGTCTGCTTGGTTAACATACATTGAACGAAATTTATAAACTTCAATTAGCCTGTTGTTGTAGCCGTAACGTTTTTGCTTGAAAAAAACAGGCCCCGGACTATCGATTTTAATCATGATGCTAATCAATAAATACACAGGTAAAAGCAATACACAGAAAAACAGCCCTAACAACCGGTCTTCAGCGAATTTAATCAAATATTCCCAATCAGACAATGGTTTATTTAAAATTTCTAGTGTTGGGATACCATTAAAATATTCAACTTTGTTATTAACATAGCTACTCATAGAAACACTGGGGATCAACCTGACAGGTACCGGCAACAGTTTAAGTTTCATACTGATTTCTTCTATGCGTGCACGAGCATCCAGAGGCAAGATAACAAAAACTTCATAGCAGCGGTTATCACGGACATAACGCACCAGCTCATCAATATTACCCACAACAGGGCTACCATTCACTGTAGCGGGTGTACGTCCCAATCGATCATCGAAGAGACCGGTCACTTTCACCCAAGGGCTTTTATCATTTTGCACGGCATCCATAAATTCGCCGGTAAAACCATTTACACCAAAAATCACAATCTGGCGAATTAAATGCCCATTAACCGCCAGTAATTTAAGAAAATAGTAAATACTGGCTCTTTCCACACAAAGTGCAATTACCGTAACAATTCCCCAGACCAGCAACCACTGCTGAGAGAAAGCCGACACATTAAACGAACACAACATAACCACGAAAAAGATCAGGGTTGTGCTTCTAAGTATGCCAACCATTTTTTTGTCTTTTTCGATCGCATCAGCAGTCGAATTAAAATCGTACAAGTTTGAAATATAAAACAAACCAATCAATGACAACGACACCAACATAATTAACAACTGGTGTGTTAAATAATTGTCAATATCACCATGAAAAACAAATACGCAGGTAAACATGCCGCTTAACCATACAATTATTCCTTCCATTGCCATTAAACAACTTATCGCTACTTTGCCAGAAACTGTATTGCAGTTAAAGTATTTGATAATATTAAAATAAGACAAAAATTTTTTTAACATCCTTTGATTTACCCACGGCAAACTTAGTGCGCTTGTTGTCAGCTAAGTATGAAACATAACTATTTAGTATGTAAGCGTCATCGGTTATCAAATCGCCACCGCTTATTACCAGCCGGAACCGCCTTAATTAACAACACACTCGATTCAAAATGTAAAATTACTGAACAAAAATTACTCTCTATATTACAATCTATCGACTTTGAATTGCGTCAAATAACGTTTCTTACTATTAATATTCAATTTACCGCAAAATATATATACAGAAGCTGAGTTAGACGAAATACTGATTTTGATAAATTTTTATACATCACTTTTAAAGCGATTAATAGATCAAGAAGAACAGCAACACAATTAACTACAAGCACTTTTCAAGCCAATTTCTTTAAAAAAATTATTTTTTATAAAAAACCATTGATAATTAAGATTTTTTTTAGTGGCATCGGTAGGTTTCCTAATAAATAGATGAGCCGCCGTTTAAATGAATGTAAAGTAAATCAACATTATAAAAAATAAGCCTGTAACGCGTTTACCGATAGCGATGTAAAAAACAGCTAAATTTCTTATAAGACATAATTAAAAAAAATCACGTATTTTTTACATTATTATTCTAAAAAGCCTTCTACATCAAGGTAAAAAAGCACTGTTTTATGCCAGCTTAGCATAATAGTTGTAAAATAATTAATCAAACCAACCTTATAAACCACCACACCACCCATTGAGAGGCAAGCATCTGCACTTGTAAGCTTTTTCCTATGCTATTAAGTGCTTAAAGCATTCGCCTAATCATTAAAAATAGTGTCTGTTAACCTGACACCTATGGCCGCGTACATGGCTTAAACTTCTTAACCATTGCATTTATCTAGCCCTTAACATTCCAGCCCCTCGCGTGACACGCATGAAATCCTTTTTTCTAAGTACCCTACAAATCCAAATACCTAGTACTCCAGTGTAAACTTTATAGACACTAGCACAATACGTAAAAATAATACCGCACCAGTAAGCTATACTCATCATAAATGTGAAATATTACCTTTCTAATTTTAATAGCCAACTATAAAATGACTGGTATACAACTTGCTTCCCAGTAAAGTTAGCGTAATCATTCAGCCCCCCTCTTTGAAAAAGAGGGGTTAGGGGAGATTTTTAAATAGCCCTCGATCCCCCCTTTTTCAAAGGGGAGGTGAATACTTACAAGTTAGCTTTTTCTGTTCGGTAGCGAAGCCACCCTAATTGCTATAAATTCCAGCCAGAGGTAACAATCTCATGAGCGCAAAAACTTTAATAGCCCGTACCTTATTGGATGGACTGTATTACACTAATGCCTATCGCCTCTTAGAGGACAAATATAAAGGAGTCGGTGTTATCCTCACTTTGCACCATGTTGTAAAGGCCGAGAATTCCAGCCCTTTTAACATTAATCGACTGTTAGAAATTACCCCTGAATTTTTAGAGCAAACCATACAGCAGGTCATTGCTCTAGGCTACGATATTGTTTCGCTTGATGAAATGCGCCAACGATTGATTAACCAACAATTTAGCCGGCGCTTTATTTGCTTTACGCTAGATGATGGCTACATTGACAACTATCAATATGCCTTTCCTATCTTTAAAAAATATAATATCCCTTTCACCATCTACGTCACCACCGGCATTACCGAAGGAACAGCCATACTTTGGTGGCGCTGTTTAGAAAAGATCATTCTTCAAGAAAATCAGATTGATCTGGAAATGAACGGTAGGAACGAGTGTTTTGAAAGCAAATCTTTGTCGCAAAAGAAAATTGTTTTTGACAAGCTCTACTGGTATCTACGCAACATGCCACTTAAGCAGCAGCACACTGTTATATTGGCTTTAGCGACAAAATATCGATTATCCGTTGAAGAGTTGTGCTTGAATTGTGCAATGTCGTGGGACATGCTTAAAGAGATTTCACAAAATCCGTTAGCGACTATTGGTACACACACGGCAAACCATTTAGCTCTGGCTAAACTGCCCGTTGAAGACGTAAAAAATGAAGTGACTGTGTGCCGCGATAAACTCAGCCAACACCTACAAATTGATGCTGACCATTTTTGCTATCCTTACGGCGACGGATCATCCGCCGATACGCGGGAGTTTAAAATTATTGAAGACCTGGGATTTAAAACCGCGACTACAACCCGCAAGCAAGTCATTCGTGCAGACCACAACAACCATCTGTTCGCGCTACCCAGAATTCCTTTAAATGGCCATTACCAACAGCAACGTTATGTACAACTGCTTTTAAGCGGTGTCCCTACCGGCTTATGGGAAAGTGCCAAGCAATTTATTAAGCGCTAAAATTAAGTTTTGACATTAATTTAGCGTAGCCCTTAAAACCAGATTCAACCAGCTTCGGCATCGGGTCTTTAGCTATAAAATTCAATGCCGAATTATCATAATACATAGCTTTTGTTTTATGACCGATAAACCGCTGATATAAAATAGCCGCCGCTGCCTCGCCAGTCACATACCGTATAGGTTTGAAATCGGTTTTTGGAATAGTCTGCCCCAAACCCGCCAGACAGCTTAAATAAGGAAAGTTAACACCCGCACAAAAAGAACCCAACAAGCTTCCCCAAAACCGTGGATTTATTTCCAGCACTTTTACCTGCTGATCTTCTTCGTCGTAACGCAAGTCAAAATTTGCGACACCGGTCCAGTTCATTTTAGCGACTAGGCTTTTTATAACATCATAAGCATCAGCATTATCAATAAAATCAGTACCTACATCAGGCTTAAAGCGCACATGGCTAGCCATAAAACCTTTTTGAATCGTATAGGCTTCTATTTTTCCTTCGCGACATAAAACACTGCAACACATGTCATAGCCCTTAATAAAGGCTTGCACTATATATTCTATCATTATGTTTTCATTGCAAAACTCCAGTAGCTCGGATGGAGTATCAAAAATCTTTATGCCTCTGCCACCAATACCAAGATCACCTATTTGTTGCGTCGGTTTTAACAAAACAGGAAAATTAAGCGTAGAAAGCTCTTGCTCAAATGCTGGCCCGGGCCGATATAAAATCGTTACTGGGCAAGCAATCTGATGCTTTTTCAACCATTCAGCCAATAGCCATTTATTAGCGGCAATATCAATAGCTTCAACCGTGGGCACTAGTGCAAGTGCAGTAATGCTTTGCAAAGATGCACTATGTGCCGATAGCAAACGAATAGTCTGGGTATCCACGGGCAATACAATATCGGCTTGGGTTTTTTTTACTGCATCATAAATCGCAGTCAACTTGGTCTCGTCATCATTGCCTTTACAGGAATAACTTAAAAACTGGCGGGTATATCGCGAAAAACGCATGGGATCTTTTGCATTACTGGAAAGCACGTTCAGTTCAATGCCAGGAACTTGGGCTAAACAGCTTTGAACTGAATAAGCTAACCAGCTTTCCCCATCCGGTATCAGCACCGAAAAAATTTTCTTTTTTGAATTTTTCATTCTTTTTAATTACCACTAAACAGCCAGAAATACCGGCGTTAGTCATAACGCATTAACTTGATTAAATGATGTGAAGCAAGTTTTTAATGCGTTAAAACAGTGCATCCCGCTTTATTTTTAAAATTATTATATTGGCTACTTTTCGCTTTGGCCCTTAAAAACTTACCACACAGTAAGCATTCACTTTTCCCTTGAAAAAGGGCGGCTGAAACAAGTACACCCGACAATCTATTTTCCTCACAAAATTAATTAAGAAATTATCACAAGTTTATCTAAAAATTTCAGAATTAGCTTGCGCTACCTAACAGTAAGTGTGCTTTCAGAAAGTTAGCGGCTAAAGAAAGGGGCATTAAAGCATGCCACGCCCAACAAAAGAATTGCCGTAATGTAATAGACGGGGAGTGTAAAGTAAAGGAGACTTTTACAACGTATGGGACATCTTCTAAGCAGTCTACGCTATAGAGATTAAAAATAAGGTGTAAATAGTTAAGCTGATTAGCTTTTATTTTTTAAATAATGCTGCAATGTATATGTGTTGCTGATATTTAATAAGGACGCGGCCTTACTCAGTGTTTTAGAATAATAAGAAACCACCTTTGGCAGTGGATCTTTTATCATAAAATCGAGAGCCGAATTATCAAAATACACCTCTGCTGATTTTTTTCCTATACACTGCTGATACCATATCTTTGCCGCCGCACGTCCATTTACATAACGCAAAGGTTGAAACTTGGTTTTTGGCATAACGCGCTCCAAACCGGCAAGACAGGTTAAATGAGGAAAATTAACACCCGCGTAAAAAGAACCCAATAAACTTCCCCAAAAACGGGCATTTATTTCGATTACTTTTACCTGTTGATCGTGCTCATCGTAGCGCAAATCAAAATGTGCAATCCCTGTCCAATTCATTTTTGCCACCAGGGTTTTAACGACCTCATAAGCATTATCATCGTGAAACAGATCAATGCCTGCCGGGGGAGAAAATTGTCCCTGTCCATCCATAAAACCTTTTTGGATCGTGTAAGCTTCAATTTTTCCGTCTCGACACAAAACACTGCAATCTATATCGTAGCCATTGATAAACGATTGCACCACGTAATCAACTGTTGCATTATCTTTACAAAATTCAAGCACTTCCGACGGCTGTTCAAAAATATGTATTCCTCGTCCGCCACTGCCTAAATCTTCAACTTGTTCAGTAGGTTTTAATAAAATCGGAAAAGTTAACGCTTGCAATGCTTGTTCAAACTTTTTGTTAGCGCGATACAAAATGGTTTCAGGACAAGGCACGTGATGTTTTTGCAACCATTTCGCTAATAGCCATTTATTTGATGCAATATCAATGGCTTCAACATCAGGAATTGGCGCAAGAGCCGTTAGCGCCTGTAAAGCTGTTTGATGTGTTGACAATAAACGCATGGTTTGCGTATCAATCGGCAACACGACATCCACCTTTGCCCTGTCTAACGTCTCGTATATAGCGGCTAGTTTTGCCTCATCGTCATCTTCATCTTCATTTTGAACATAACTATAAAATTGTCCGGTATTTCTGGAAAATCGCATGGGATCTAAGTTGTTGTTTGAAAGTACAATCACTTCAACACCCGGTATTTGCGCCAAACAACTTTGTACTGAATAGCTCAGCCAGCTTTCCCCATCCGGTATAAGCACCGAAAAAGTGTCTTTTGCTTTTGAATTTTTCATTGCCTTATCATCAATAAATGAACACCAATAACTGATGGCATCTGGTGTCGCTAATTAAATAGTTAGCCCCAACAAACTGATTTTTAGTATCTTTTAAACCTGACCCGAACAGAAACAACATAACTTTTTGTAATTATTCAGTAGGCGGACTTTTAAAATTAAAGATCGCAATCATAATGCGCTCTATTTTAACTACTGTTTATTTACAGTTTTGAAATAGCACGAAGATCTGCGCGGCCACAGTTCTGATAAAAAATTTAACACATAAAGCTTTATATCTACTTAAATGAACGTCATTTTTGCAAAACCTTAAGTTTCGCTACAGCATTATCAGCAGCAATTTATTCAACACCATTTTTAACAGTGGCGACTGACTCATTAACACCCTGCTTAATCTCGTCGGACACAAAATGCTGCGCGGGCAAAGTCTTATCCAAATAATCAATAAAGTCAGGGGTTGTATTCATGGCTTTTTCATACAAGTCTTTAACCAGATCAACGCGTCCGGCATCCGCTTGAGTTGACCATTTAAAAATCGCCTTAGCAGCCTCGATTTCTCCCATGCTGGCCAAGGCTTCACCACCGGCCAACTGCATATCTTCTTGGGCAGAGTTTTGCAACAAGTCATTCAACTTTGGAATCAATGCCGGATTAACCAAATTTGTCATGGCTTGCTTAACAATTTCCACGCGCTCAGGATCGTTATTCTCAGTTAAAGTTTGAACGAACATATCCAGCGTTGTCGGCGTACCTATACTGGCCATAACATTAGCAATAGCCGATAAAAACTCAGTATCCTGGATTTTCCAAGCCGCTTCAAATACAGGCGCTAACTCGGTATTAGGATGTTCGCGCCAGGATTCCGGCGCAAATTTACTGATGGCATGAAACGCCGATAATTTAACATCCGGCTCTTGCAGTAAGCCTTCGCTCACTAAGCGCATTAATATCTCGGCAGCTTTATAGTTACCCACTTCACCGAGTATGCTTACCAACACTTGCTGCGCCGTGGTATCGAGTATGCCTTGTCTAAAACGGGACAACAAATCCTCATAAATAGCACTGCCCGGCTCTTTATGCAAACGCATAATCAAAGCATTTTCTAGGCCTATCTGTGTTTTTTCACCCCGCTGAAAGCCCGCTAACAGGTTTTGCCATATAGCTTGCGTGGTCAAGTTAGCAAAACTAGCAGCCTGGTCTGCAACTTGGCTGTCAGATTCGATAAACTCTTCCGGCACAACCTGCTTGGCCTTAACGGGTGACTTTACAACACTATGATTAACATCGCTGGTTGCGTTTTGCAATGCAGGCAAACCCCAACGGTTAGCGACGAAGACGCCCACAGCACCTATCAACAACGTTACAATCAAACCGGTGAGGTATTTTGGATTTATCACAGTGTTATCACCCCTCATCAAAAGCTTTAAAGCCAGTGTCAGAAAAAATAGCTTATCAGGATTATTGCCAGATTATTTTAATTACCAGCCTAATCGCTTGTACATATTTCTCAATGCTATCGCCAAATCGAGTGTTTGCTCTGTTTCAGCAATATGAACACGATTTGCTCTTGCATAAGGCACCACTGCATTATTCCAGCCTTTCAACAAGCTCATTTTTTGGCTATTAACCGGCACAATGCCATCGCCTCTTAAAAGATCGCGAGCACGTCCATTTAACACTGCATTTAAGCCGTCGCCAGAAGGTTTACCTCTTATACGACTACCAAATATATCGTAGCCACAGCCACTTTCTTCATCAATAGGATCGCCACCTAAACAGCCAAACTTAATACGGTCATAAGACAATTGCGAAAACTTAATTTTGGGTAACGCAGTAACCTTAGCATTCAGGACGTTAAGAACCGGTGATATTTCCGATAAAAAGCTAATGGTAGGGGCTTTTAAATCCAGGCCTCCGATATCTTTAATTGCAAAAGAGTTAATAAAACGCCAATCATCTGCGCAGTCGCTGGTATCAAACAGACCATCATGATCTGATTCCGGTAAGCATTTCTTGGCCATATAGGTGTAATAGCGACCTAATGGCGAACCCGCATGAGGCGTTCCGGTAGTAATAAGACCCACCACGTTAACTTTAAGCGCACTCGTGCTGCTTTGCAAAAAGGCTCTGGCCGCAATACCGCCGCGACTATGCCCCAAAAACACAATTTGCGCCGTTGTGCCTAACCGGGTTCTTATGCGGCGAATCACGCCTTCAATTTCTTTGCCTAATGTGTCATACGTTGAATAGTCACCGGAACATCCTCCCGCTTCCGAACAGATTTTTTTATCCAGGCCTTTAGGGGCTGTGCTTAGCCGATCATAAGCGCCAAAATTAAAACGCATGCAATAAACGCCTTCACTATTGGGTTTTATAACGATGGTCGGAAACTTAGGATCCCGAACATTGGTACATTGCCCATCAAACCCAGCGCTATTATCAACCAGCTTATTCCATGTTGAGCCATTGGAATTCATGCCATGTAACAGCAAAACAACTTGTTTAGGTTTTACAGCAGCAATGGCATCATTAGCCACACTCAAACTACCTAGCGTCGTTAGCGTTAATATCAATAGCGCATAAACGCCATAACTGCGCTTAAAGCCGCGCCAAAAATCGAACGAAATCACCATAAATTTTCCTTGATAAAACAATAATAAGGGATAGCCCAATAGTTAGACTAATAGAATTGATTCTCCACCACATGCACGCAAGCTGTCAAGGCGACTGTTTTAAGCTTCTGCACAAAGTTACCCACAATTTGTGTGGATAACTCTGTGCATAACTTGTTTTTTACAGCGCTTAACACCCGTTTTTATTACAGTTTTATTACATTGCACATAAATAATACAGTTTTACAAATTTATTGACAATCAACAACTTAACATTTCCATAGGATATTTCTTACGTTAATGTAAGCAATTTACGCGGCAAATTTTTATTTGTGCATAATCCTTGACAAACCCCCATCTGTAAACTAGCGGTCATTGTTCATCCCAAGCCTTATCCAAACGTTTGGCAGAAATGGGATACGCTGTTTTAAGTTGCTGAGCAAACAGCGAAACTCTAAGCTCTTCCAATGCCCAGCGAAAAAACTCCTGCTCAGGAATGACGCGCTCCTTCTTCATTCTTTTCTCAACATCTTTCCAATAACGTATGGCGTAACGATTAATCTCCTGCACTTTTTGCGGATCGTTAATGCGCTTGTCCAATCGGTACTGAATGGCCTTTAAATAACGCGGCATAGCTTTAAGTTGCTGATAAGGCGTATTGTGGATAAAACCGCCATAGACCAGAAGACTTAACTGCTCGGCAGTATCTTTTGCCAGTGGATCGTTACTATTAAATGATTGCAGTTGGGTTTTAATAGTTCCATAACACTGCATTATTTCCAGCGCTACTTTACCCACCTCATTGGCAATGCCAACAAAGTGAGCTTTATTTTCCTGCAAACTGCGCTCAAACTCCTGCTGGGTACGGATAGTTTTACCTTCAATAAAGACACTGTGCAAAATCAGATACAACAGATCGTTCTTATAAGATACGTCAGCATTGTCCTGAATAATCGGATGTTTCGGCAAACGATGGTAAATCAATTCCACCGCCGCTGATTGCGGTACATTCTTCAATACATAAGTGCATTCTTTGCGTAACTGCAACTGAAACAGCCGCATGAGTCCTATTTGATGTTGATGTGCCGCTTTTTTCTGGGTGTCAAAAATACGCACGCCCACCGCGTCACCTTCATCAATAATGGCCGGAAAGCCAATAAAACGCTGACCTTTCTGAATAAATTCATAGGTCTCCGGCAAATCATCAAAACCCCATTGTATAAAGCCGGTGTATTGCAATTCGTCCGAGGCGATCTGATCAAAACTATCGCCTGCTTCAATGGCATATTTGGCTTGAAATTTTTTTAAATCCCGGCCGTAATCCAGTAGTTTGTCCTGATCATCAATCACCCGGAAATTCATTTTCAAATGCTCAGCCACAGCGTCCATCGCCCAGGCATTGATTGGAATGGCTTCACCGGTTAACTTGCGCAGCCGATTACCTAACCATTCCTGCATTGCACCTTTAAAATCCGGCTCAATCTCCAAACAGTGTTTAACGGTTTCTGGCACGGGCACAAAATTTTTGCGGATTTGTTTAGGCAGTGCTTTAATTAAGGCAATACATTTTTCTTCCAGTAACCCTGGCACCAACCAATCAAACGGCGCTTGCGAAATTTGATTGAGCTGATGCACGGGAATCAACGCAGTCACTCCATCTTCATTATGGCCGGGTTCAAAACGGTATTGCAGGGTAAACGTCAGATTACCGACTTTTTTGCTGTCAGGGTAATCCCATTCGTTAATGACATCTTCCTGTTCGCGGGTTAAATCTTCCTTGGTTAAAAACAGGATTTTTGGGTTAGCCCGTTCGGCGGTTTTACGCCAGGTATCCAGGTTAACGCCACTGAAAACTTCCGCAGGCAATTTGCTGTCATAAAATTGATACAACCATTGCTCATCCTCTACCAAATCCACACGCCGGCCTTTGTGCTGGATAATACCAACTTCTTCCAGTAACTTCTGGTTAGCGCTATAAAAGGGGGCGTTGCTGTGGTAATCATGATCCACCAGCGCAGAACGGATAAAAATCTCCCGTGCAGCTTTGGCATCAACGTGGTCGTAAGGAATCTTGCGCCCGGCCTGCAAGGTCAGCCCATATAACAAAGTACGCGCAGATACCATGCAGCGTGCGCCTTTCTTTTCCCAGTGCGGGTCAAAATAGTTGTGCTTTACCAAATGCGGCGCACAAGCTTCTATCCATTCCGGCTCGACACGTGCGACGGTACGTGCGTACACTTTACTGGTTTCCACTTGCTCGGCGGCCATAATCCATTTGGGCTTAACCTTATGCAAGCCAGAACCCGGGAAAATAAAAAACTTCAGCGCCCTTGCGCCCAGATATTCGTACGGGTCATGCCTAAAACCAATGTTGGACAGCAACCCCGTCAACAAGGCACGGTGGATTTTTTCATAACTGGCAGGGTCGGTGTTGGGATGAAATTTTAAATCACCCTTCACCACCTGCATAATTTGGGCGTGGATGTCGAACCATTCCCGCATCCGTATGTAAGACAGAAAATTTTCCGTGCAATATTTACGCAACTTGCTGTTAGACAGATGCTTTTTTTGTTCCTCAAAGGTATTCCAGACATTGAGCAGCGTCAAAAAATCGGACTCAGGATGCCGGAATGCCAGATGTTTGGCATCGGCTTGCTGCATTTTATCGGCAGGCTTTTCGCGTGGGTCTTGCACGCTTAAGGCTGCAACAATAATAGCCACTTCGGTTAAGCAATGTTCTTCAGCAGCGGCGAGTAACATCCGCGCCAGTTTAGGGTCGGTAGGAAATTTGGCCAGTTGCTTACCAATATCAGTGAGCTTACCGGCCTTATCCAGCGCATTGACTTCGGCCAGCATGGTTTTGCCGTCACGGATCATCTTGTCATCGGGCGGCTCCAGAAATGGAAAATCGCCAATATCGCCCAAATTGAGCGCGGCCATCTGCAAAATCACCGCCGACAAATTGGTGCGCATGATTTCCGGTTCGGTAAATTCCGGTCTGGCCAGATAATCATCATGCGAATACAGCCGTATACAAATACCTTCCGCTACACGCCCACAGCGCCCTGCCCGTTGATTGGCGCTAGATTGGGATATCCGCTCTATCGGCAAACGCTGAATTTTACTGCGGTGGCTGTAACGGCTGATACGGGCATGACCGGTATCGATCACGCAGCGGATACCGGGCACGGTGAGCGAGGTTTCGGCGACATTGGTGGACAGCACGATGCGTATCTTGCCACCTTTGGGATTAAACACCCGTTCCTGTTCGCTGACGCTGAGCTTGGAATACAACGGCAAGATGTCATATTTGCTCGGATGGTGTTTTTTCAGCGATTCGGTGGTTTCGCGAATTTCGCGCTCGCCACTGAGAAAGATTAAAACATCGCCGCGCAAATCCCGGTACAGCTCATCGACCGCATCAAGAATGGCATTTTGCAAATCATCGCTGGTTTCATCTTCCTCTTCCTCTTTGATCTCAATAGGCCGATAGCGGGTATCAACCGAATAGGTGCGGCCTGATACTTCAATAATCGGTGCATTGTCAAAATGGGTGGAAAATCGCTCGGTATCAATGGTCGCGGAGGTGACGATGAGCTTTAAATCCGGACGCTTAGGCAACAGCCATTTCATGTAACCCAACAGAAAATCGATGTTTAAACTGCGCTCATGGGCTTCATCGATAATAATAGTGTCGTATTGATTGAGGTACGGGTCGTTTTGCGACTCGGCCAGCAAAATGCCGTCGGTCATTAACTTAATCAACGAGTCGGCATGGGTGCGGTCATTAAAACGAATTTTATAACCGACCGATTTGCCCATGGTTTCGCCCAGTTCTTCGGCAATACGGTCGGCGACTGTACGAGCGGCAATGCGCCGTGGCTGGGTGTGGCCAATAAAACCGGAACTACCACGGCCAATCGACAAACAAATTTTGGGCAACTGCGTGGTTTTGCCGGATCCGGTTTCCCCGCACACAATAACCACCTGATTGTCTTGTATCAGCTTGGCGATGTCGTCTTTTTTACCGGTCACTGGTAAATCAGGAAAATTCAGTACTGGAATACTGGCCAGGCGCTTGCTTCTGGCCGCCAGGGATTTTTCCAGTTGCCTGACCAAGCTGTTCAGTTTTTCATCGGAATGTTTGCCTTTTTGATAATCCGTGCGGCAACTGTCTAATCGACGCTTTAAGCCATGCCGATCTTGGCCTAGGCACTGGGGTAATTGGGCGGTGAGTTGTTTGATTAAATCAGAAGTAGACATTAATGGCAGATTAAATATTTGAGAAAGGGGGGATGTTACAAGTGTAAGAGATGTGGGGCTTAGCGGGAATTATAGGTACATCGGATACAACATACTCAATTAAATCCCATAACTCATGCTAGCAACGTGAAGATATAGCTGAGCGAGTAAGCGCGAATTTATTCGTAGTGTACCCAGCTTGTTGGGGTGAGGTAACGAACCCCAACGATACAGTGCATTTTAATGTTGGGGTTCCTATCGTCACCCCAACGCTAGTAACATTACACTTTGTCCCACCTTAAGTGTTGGATAGCCAGCATTTTAATCGATTTACCACGAACCGGATCAATCAAACCACCATCAGCGATATTTAATTTGTACCGCTGCTGCTCCCAGCAAAGCCCTCAACTGCCCAACCAGTGCATCGGTAGGAAATACCCGCCACTGATCACTAAATTGCACATTAGCCTGCTCAGTGCCTGTACTGTAATTAAGAATAATGGGACAAGAACCTCCAGCACAAGGCTGTAAAATGGTGCGTAACTTAGCGGTAAACACCTCGGTAGGCAAGGAGTTTTCTGAGGTATTCCACGTTAAATGAATATGACGTGCAAAAGCAACCCGCGCTTGATCAATACTATAGAGCTTGTTTGCACTCAAGCGCAACGTGCCCAAATAGTCATCTACACCCAATTCGCCTTCGGCCACTAACAAAGTGTCACGGACAAAAATATCACGGTAGCTGTCATAAATTGGCCCAAAAGCGGCAATTTCCAATCGACCCGTTTTATCATCTATTGTGGCAAAGCCCATGGTCTTGCCGTTTTTAGTCTGACGGGTACGTACTTCCACTACCAAACCCGCCACGCGCACATTCATCTTGCCTTTAGAACGCTCCATGCTTTCCAGTAAAGACGCAATACTGCCCTGAGTAAACTGTTGCAATTCCGGCAAGTACTGTTCAATAGGGTGACCGGTTAAAAATAAACCCAAAGTTAACTTTTCCGCCGCCAACCGTTCGTTCTCTGTCCACGGCTGTACAGGTATGGCGTAGGCAGCGTTGTCGGTAGCATCCGCTGACTCCGACATTAAACCGAACAAATCATCCTGCCCGGTTTGTGCCATTTTGCCATGCTGTTCGGCCACTTTTAAGGCCATGGGCAATTCTGCCAAATGTGCGGCGCGGTTATCATCAAACACATCAAACGCACCGGCACGAATCAAAGCTTCCAGCACGCGGCGATTAAACTTACGTAAATCCACGCGCTGACATAAATCATACAAGCCAGTAAAATCACCTTGTGCAGTGCGATTTTCGAGCATATCTTCAATAGCCGCTTGCCCCACGCCTTTTAACGCGCCCAAGCCATAAACAATATGGCCTTTAGCATCAACGGTAAAACGGTAATTAGATACATTAATATGCGGCGGACAAATCACCAGCTTCATTTGCCGACATTCTTCGATCAGCACCACCACCTTATCGGTATTATCCATATCGGATGACAACACCGCCGCCATAAATTCTGCCGGATAATGGGTTTTTAGCCACGCAGTTTGATAAGCCACCAGCGCATACGCAGCCGAGTGTGATTTATTAAAACCGTAACCGGCAAATTTTTCCATTAAATCGAACACATAGGTAGCGATTTTTTCATCAATCTGGTTAGCAACCGCACCGGTAGTGAACTTTTCACGTTCCTTGGCCATTTCCTCCGGCTTTTTCTTTCCCATAGCGCGGCGCAGCATATCCGCACCACCCAGCGTGTAGCTCGCCAGCTCGCGGGCAATCTGCATCACCTGCTCCTGATACAAAATAACACCGTTGGTAGGTTTTAAAATAGATTCCAGCAAAGTGTGTGCATAGACCGCCTTGGTGCCATGCTTTACATTAATGTAATCATCTACCATCCCCGATTCCAATGGCCCCGGCCTGAACAAAGCCACCAAGGCGATAATGTCATCAAAGCAATCGGGTTTAAGCTTTTTAATCAACTCTTTCATGCCGCGCGATTCCAGCTGAAACACGGCAGTAGTTAAGCCATATTTCAATAGCTCATAAGTTGCAGCATCATCGCGTGGAATCAGGGTAATATCGACTAAAACAGCGTTGGTTTGCTGTTTTTTAAGGTTAATGGTTTGCAGCGCCCAATCGATAATCGTTAGTGTACGCAGCCCTAAAAAGTCAAACTTAACCAAGCCGACCGCTTCAACGTCGTCTTTATCAAATTGCGTGACCAAATTACCGCCGCCCTGCTCACAATACAGCGGGGTAAAATCGGTAAGTTTGGTCGGTGAAATCACCACACCACCCGCGTGTTTACCGGCGTTTCTGACCGTACCTTCTAAAATCAAACACATATCAATCAGCGCTTTGACTTCTTCTTCACTGTCGTAAAGTTGTTTTAAATCTGGACTGTCCTTTAAAGCTTTGGTTAGCGTCATGCCAATTTCAAACGGCACCAGTTTGGCTAACCGGTCAACAAAACCGTAAGCATGACCCAATACACGCCCGACATCACGGATCACCGCTTTGGCCGCCATCGAGCCGTAAGTGATAATTTGCGCAACATGATCTCGGCCATAATGCCGTGCCACATAGTCTATAACTTCATCGCGCCGATCCATGCAAAAATCAATATCAAAGTCGGGCATGGAAACACGTTCAGGATTTAAAAACCGCTCAAACAATAAATCGAACTCAATCGGATCCAGATCGGTAATTTTAAGCGCATACGCTACCAGTGAACCCGCACCGGAACCACGCCCCGGCCCTACCGGAATTAGCTCATTTTTTGCCCACTGGATAAAATCGGCGACAATCATAAAATAACCTGGAAAACCCATTTGAGTAATCATTTTTAACTCAAAATCCAGGCGCTCGTAATACACAAGGCGATTTTCCGCATCCGTGCCTTTACCCACCGCAGGCGAATGCGCTAAACGCTGTTCCAAACCTTGCAGCGCAGCTTGAGCCATAAATTCACTGAGCGTCATCCCTTGCGGCACCGGAAAATCAGGCAGAAAGTTTTTACCCAGCGTTAAGGTTAAATTGCAGCGTTTGGCGATTTCTACGGTGTTTTCCAAAGCTTCGGGAATATCAGCAAACAGCGCCTGCATTTCCTCGCTAGTGCGCAGGTATTGCTGGTTGGTATAGTCTTTCGGCCGGCGGTTATCATCCAGCACACGGCTCTGGTTAATACACACGCGTATTTCATGGGCAGCAAAATCTTTGGCGTGAATGAAGCGCACATCGTTAGTGGCAACTACGGGCAGACCCA
This sequence comes from Crenothrix sp., assembly GCF_043729335.1. NCBI lineage: Bacteria > Pseudomonadati > Pseudomonadota > Gammaproteobacteria > Methylococcales > Crenotrichaceae > Crenothrix > Crenothrix sp. The sequence continues at coordinate 98,738 of NZ_JAYTLQ010000054.1, forward strand.
TCGCTAACGCCAATTCAACCGCTGCGGTTATATAACGTTCTTCATCAGGCTTGCCGATGCGTTGTAGCTCAAGGTAAAAGCTGTCTTTAAACAGGCTTTGCCAATAACTTGCCAAGCGCTTGGCGGCATCGATATTTTCAGCCAATAAGGCACGGCCTATATCGCCGCTCATAGCACCTGACAAGGCAATCAAGCCGCCATGATTTTCCTCCAACCATTCATACCGTAGCATCGGTACGCCTTGATGCTGGCCTTCCTGGTAGGCTTTGGAAATCAGTTCCGTTAAGGTGATATAGCCTTGATGATTATTGACCAACAAGGTTAATCGATAAGGGGTAGCCGGATCTTCGCTGTTGAAAATTAACACATCAGCGCCAGCTATCGGTTTAACGCCTTGCCCTAAAGAAGCTTTGTAAAATTTAACCAGCCCAAACAGATTAGTGTGATCAGTCATGGCAACCGCAGGCATGTTTAACTCAGCTAAGCGTTTAACCAAAGGTTTAATTTTAACGATGCCGTCAACAAGCGAAAATTCGCTATGAAGCCGTAAATGGATAAAAGTGGGTTGCATGATGGGCGAGACGAGAAACCAAGTAGAAACGAACGATACTATACATCAAAAGAGACGGTAACTAGCGAGCCTGTGTGTCGTCAAATGATACCCGTTACAGTAATTAGTTGAATCAACCTTGTTATTAATACTCTATTTTAGGATGGGCATAGTTAATTATATGCGATCGACCAAGGCAATAATTTGCATTATTTTGGTAAAAATTACAGAAATACAGACTTATAGTTTACATGGCACAAAAACTTACATACTATGAGCATGAGCTTACATTACTAGATTACTATCGCGGAAAAAGGAAGCCAACCCATGCTTGTAAAACATCGTAAACTATTTATTATTTTTTTGGTTTTGGCGGTAGCGAGCATAGCCAGTAGTTGTATGACGTTAGCGCTACTCAGTATATTCGGGTAATTATTACCGAGTACATTTGCATTGCAAGAATGATGTAGGCAGCTGATTGTGTTAAATTAATGCTACGAAAACCCCGTAAAATTACGGATTGACGACTACTATTATAGTTTGAGCTATGGATGGCATAAATAGTTATAAAAACTGAAGTTTGCCCACTCCCAAAAAAGAAGTGGGCAATTTTAAATACATTGCATCCACAAGCCGACATAAACCGCTTAAACGCAATCGTCAACACTTACCAGACTGACCAAACCCAGTCTTTAAAATGCCTAAGCAACGATTTGCAAGCATGGCATACTCAAGATACTCCGTTTTTTGTCGGTTTCTAATACCGATTTGTTACTTGTCTTCTTTCAAAAACAACTTCCAAACGTGTTCATACTAATTTTCAGCCTCAGCATTAACGTAGTTTTTTTTGGATGTACTTTACCAAGTACATAATAAATTAAGCACGTAATATGCCATAACTACCAAGCAATTGATATTTAGATAAATCCATGTATTTTCTGGCAGAATATTAAAGGGGAAGCAAGCTAGAGAGTGTCCAAAATGGGCAGATACTGACAATTTTTTACTGACCCTTAATCAACTTGAAACGCGCAAATAGCTCTTTTTCATGATAACTATTCAAGGCTCGCGCTGACCGCGAATCAATATCCAGCATAGTTTTTGCTCACAAGAAGCCACTTTATCTTGAACTGCGGCGGGTCAATGGTTATTTTTATAGCTGTAATTTATACTGTGCATAGCTTACAGTCTATTTTCACTGTTATTTCTTCATTGCAAAAACCGATATCACCATGAATTATCCTATTTTAACCAGTATTTCTCTGTTATTGTGCAGCAATGTCTTTATGACCTTTGCATGGTATGCGCATTTAAAAGAATTGGGTCATAAGCCTTGGCTGATTGCCGCACTAGTGAGCTGGGGTATTGCTTTATTTGAATATTTACTGCAAGTTCCAGCCAATCGTATCGGGTATACTGTGCTGTCTATTGGGCAATTGAAAATTATTCAGGAGATTATTACCTTATCCGTTTTTGTGCCCTTTTCCGTTTTTTATATGCGCGAACCTTTAAAGCTGGATTACTTATGGGCTGGACTGTGTTTAATGGCTGCGGTTTATTTTATGTTCAGAGAAAAACTGTAAGCATTATCATAAGTTTTGATAAGGCTATTTATTTAAATACAACAAGACATCCAATCAATTTCTCAGTCACCATGACGCGTATTTTTAATTATTTTCCCTTTTAATGTCGTTGCCTAAACAACTGGTTACCGCTTTACCGTATTTTGCAAACAGCGCCGAGCTGTTTTCTATTATTGCCGAAAAACCGTGGTCGGTATTTTTAGACAGCGGCTATCCTTACAGTAACCAAGGACGTTATGACATCCTGGCCAGCGATCCTGTCTGTACCTTGCTTACCCATGGCGATGTTACCGAGATTACCCAAAATGGCCAATCCATCCAATCTACCGCCAATCCGTTTGACTTGGTCAAACAATATCTCTTGCCGACATGTCTGGAGAACAATGTTGATTTGCCATTTAACGGTGGCGCTATCGGTTATTTTTCCTATGATTTAGCGCGTAGATTAGAGAAATTGCCGACTATTGCCGAAGATGCAGAGCATATCGCCGAAATGGCAGTGGGCATTTATGCGTGGGCGTTGATTGTCGATCACCATCAGCAAAAAACCTATCTGGTTGGGCAGGCTATTGACAGCCAAGCCTGGCAAAGCCTTATTGATCAATTTAGTTTTGTGTCCCCACAGCCAGCCGCAGATGACTTTAACGTTATTGGCGACATCGTTTGTAATATGGATAAATCGGCGTATAGCTACGCTTACAACCGGATCAAGGCCTATTTAAAAGAAGGCGATTGTTATCAGGTAAATTTGTCGCAGCGTTTTGTAGCGCCTTGCCAAGGCAACCCTTGGACGGCTTATCAACGTCTCCGGGCGATAAATTCCGCGCCCTTCAGTTGTTATTTAAATTTACCCGAAGTGCAAATTTTAAGCTCATCGCCAGAATGTTTTTTAAAAGTAAGCCAAGGTATGGTGGAAACCAAACCCATTAAAGGCACACGCTCTAGAAAACAGGATTCGGTTGACGATGCCAGGCAAATCAACGGGCTAATTCATAGCAGCAAAGATCAGGCAGAAAATGTGATGATTGTTGATTTATTGCGTAATGACATCAGCAAAACCTGTAAAAAAGGTTCAGTACAAGTCCCAAAATTATTTGCTGTGGAAAGCTACGCTACCGTGCATCATTTAGTCAGTACCGTAACGGGCGTACTGGCCGAAGGGCAACAGGCAGTGGATTTATTAAAAAGCTGTTTTCCAGGTGGCTCAGTTACCGGTGCACCTAAAATTCGCGCCATGGAAGTCATTGAAGAATTAGAACCTAACCGGCGTGGCATTTATTGCGGCACTATCGGTTACATTGGCTTCAACGGCAATATGGACAGCAATATTGCTATCAGAACCTTAGTCCATTCAGACGGTACGATACGTTTTTGGGCTGGCGGAGGTATTGTTAACGATTCGGTGCTGGAAGAAGAATATCAGGAATGTTTTGACAAGGCCGCTGCCATGCTGGATTTATTGCGGCAATTGACTGCAAAACAATAAAGCGTAATTTACCCTCCCGATGCCAACTTTAGCTTGGTTTTTGCAGATGATTCCAACGCAACAAGCTTGAGCATGGACAATTTTTTGGCTCAACAATTAACACCCGCGTTGATGAAGCCTTAAAATATCTCGCTCTCAGCCCCGCGTATATCTCTTTTCGCATTTTGGAGCTGGGTTTCTCCGTAAGCTTTCGGCATCTGCGTATGGGGGAAATCGTCATTACCAGTCGGTTTTAGTAAGGACAATTTAGGTAACTTTTGCATTTTTATTTGAAAAATTCCCGCATAATTGTCTTTCTTATCCAGTTGACTCAGCTGGCTATTCAACCGAAACATAGCATAAGTTTGTATTCCCAGTATTACCACTAATACAGCCGGTATAGTAACAGTCATTTTATTATTCATTAGGTTTCTCCGAAGCAATTTAACGCCACTTTTAACAATTTTTTACACGATAGCGAAAAAAATTTTCCCTATTACAGTGAGTTTCTGCAATGGTTTTTACGGCTACCACTTAATAAGGGACATCCGTCCGCCCTTGTCGAAGGGCTTGTTGCTCATGGTTCGACAAACTCACCACGAACGGCTTTTTTTAAACGGTCACGTCTTCAGCTGGTAGCCGTTTTTGCTAGGTTCTGCTGGCATTTTATTTTCAGTGGATTTAACGAATAAGAGCTGAAACCAAACAAACAGCCAACAGAACCTAGTGTTTTTTACTTATATCTGACTTCTTCTGTTTCGCGCCAATCATTAAATGTGTGGCTCGGTAAAAAATCGTTACTCTCTGCTTTGTAATGGCTAATGTCGACAGCCTTGTCATCCCAATCTGGTATATATGTGGGTTTATTGGTTTTTTTAGCATTTACAACACCTGTATTTTTAATTTTCCTAATAGTTCTGCTCATTTTTTCCTCCATTTTTTAACTGCCCACAAAACCGACAATTAATAAAAATCAATCATTATTTGAGCGGATCCAAAGCCGTAAGATTTGACCATGACATCATGCTCTTCACAAACAGCTTGTTTTAATTTTTATGGCTTAAGGGATAGCTCAAAAATGACTTAAGCTTGGAATGAATCATAAACGCCACAAGGCATTTAAGTCGGTACGTTGACGCACATAAAGTGACTAAATTTGCTTAAAAAATACGGTGCTTCTGCACAGTAATCTAGACACTTACAGGCTCAATTGAAAAGGACGTAGGGAAGGTATTTGGTGGGATTAAAGTGAAAAAAGTGCATATTTCAAGGCATTTTTAAGCAATCTGCGTTTGCGCTGGTGATGCTTACCAGGAAGAAGGCGGAGTTTTAGTAATAATCAATGCCTTATTGACAACTTTTACATAGCCACCCTTAGTGAGATCGCGCATAATTTTGCTGACCATTTCTCTTGAGGCTCCGACCATGAAGGCTAAATCTTGCTGGGAGGGTCGATTGTAAATCACCTTAAGATTATCTTTGTCGTCAGCCATAGCCATTAATACGATGACAGTACGCTCATAGACATTTAATAAAGCCATTTGTGTAAATTTATCAGTTAGCTGCCTAATTGTTAAAGACAAGCAACTGAGCAAATGCGTTGCCTCACTGGGATAACTCATTAGCCAATTTATAAAATTTATTTTTGAAATCACTATACAGATTGTGGCTTCTAATGTTTTTATAGAAACCAAACTCGGATTATCGGTAAGTAAAGCTGATTCACCAAAGAATGCACCTGAATTTAGGATATTGAACGTCACTTCCCTACCTTTATCATCACAACTAAATATCCGCACTTTGCCCGAAATAATAATAAAAAACGCGCTTGCCACATCACCTTCTGAGATGATAAGTTCACGCCTTGAATACACTACCGTTTTTGCATTCCCCAAAAAATCCTCCAACGCTTCTTTAGACAATCGGGACAAAAAGGTAATATTTTTTATTTGGGCAGTGGAGCCCGTCTTCTTTTGGGATAGAAACACATGTAATTCAGAAGCAATAACGCTCTGATACTCGAGAACATCAGTATTTTTCATGATTCAGTTCATTTTAAAAATCAGTATAATGACAATAAATATCCGTTATCCATCGTTAATGGCGATGGATCAAAAACAAACTGGCCAAGCCTAAAAAAATAAAAAACCCCATTGAATCCGTAATAGATGTCAGCATTACGCTCGTCCCTATCGCAGGATCTTTACCCAATTTATAGCGCAGCAACGGAATTGCCAAACCCACCATAACAGCAACGATAAGATTGATAAACATGGCTAATGCCATTACGCCAGCAAGCGCAATGTCTTTATAGAGCAACCACACCAAAAATCCCACTAAAAGGCCAATCAGCGTGCCGTTTAAAGCGGCTAGCGTCAATTCTTTTTTAAAGAGGCGGCGTCTATTGCCGGGTGTAATTTGGCCAAGTGCCAACGAGCGTATGATCAAGATACTGGTTTGGTTGCCGGTATTGCCGCCTGTTGCAGCAATAATGGGCATCAATGAAGCTAAAGCGACCAACTGCAAAATAACATCTTCAAACAATCCGATAATACGGGTAGATACAAACGCCGTAGCTATATTAATCAGTAGCCAACCCCACCGGTTTTTGGCGCTTTTCCACACGCTGGAAAATAAATCCTCTTCTTCGGCAACACCTACCGCAGACAGTATATCTTCATCGGTTTTATCGCGAATAAAATCGACAATACTGTCCACGCACAACCGTCCTTGTAAACGACCTTTACTATCCACAATGGGTGCCGAAATCAAGTCATAACGCTCGAACGCGCGCGAGGCTTCGGCAATGTCTTGGGCGGCCTGGAAGTTTACAAAATCAGATATCATGACATCTGCAACATGTTGCATGGGCAGATGGGTGAGTAAGCGGTGTAACGGCAAGATGCCTTTAACAACATTGTACTGATCGACTACAAACAGTTTGTCGGTATGGCGCGGTAGTTTACCGAGTTTGCGAATATAGGCAGTAACCGCTTTTAAAGTAAGGTCTTCCCTAACCGCAATCATGCCAAAATCCATGCGAGAACCGATTTGGTTTTCTTGGTAGGCCAGAATGTCGGTTAAATGCTTGCGATCCTTATTATTTAAAGAACGTAGAATTTTTAGCATAGCGCGCTTAGGGAGATCGGCGGCTAAGTCAGCTATTTCATCAGTATTTAATTTACCGGCAACGGTAACAATCTCTTCCGCTTCCATGCTGGAAATAAGGGTTTGTCGCACAGCATCAGATACTTCCAGTAATACGTGGCCATCATCGTCGGCTTTAATGGCATCCCAAACACTTTTACGGTGATCAAGCGGCAAAGACTCCAAAATGTAAGCAATATCGGCCGGATGCAGTTGGGCAAATTTTTCCTGCAACCGGTTTTGTTGCTGTTTGTTTAAGACCGCCTCGACCAAGTCATGGTTAATAACAGGCCCACGTTCCACAATCGATTTTTCTAGCTGCTGCTTGTCAAGCAGCGTCACAATGTCTTGTAATTGCTGTTGTAAAAACTGTGTAGGACTAAATTTATCGAAGGATTCCATATCGTAGGGTCTAATTAAGGTGAATCGGTACCATAATTTACTGTGAAGTTACCTAAACAAACAATGGACTTACGTTGTTATTGTAATATCGATTTTAAATAAAACTAACCCATCCACAGAAAATAGGTGCAGATAAATGTTTTTATGGGGAAGGCGGACGTAACCAAAAATCTGCAAGCTATTGATTACAGAGGTTACACAGGTCTTGATATTTTACTTAATAAATTTTGATATAAATATTAATGCGGGGAACTTAGGGTAGCAATCACTGTCCTAATTGCAACAAAAGCTAAAGCCAGCTTAAGTTTAAGATCAGTAATGACTCCTCTATAATCCCTCCAAAGCAATCTCTTGGAGGGTTTTTTATCCGCATAAGGGGATACAAAATGCGCAATATTTCAACTTATGCAGTACAAGGTGTTAACGCTGTTATTGACGCTAATTTTTATCTCTCCCTTATCATCATGATTTTTGGGAGTGCTTTTTCTCTTTCTGAGCAATACAGCATTTTTCAATTTAACGTCGATGTTTACGGCGAACTGGCCAATAACTTACGGGCTATTATGGGTTATTTGGCTTTTACAGAAACGCTTATTTTCTTTTTTTGTTTCTTCACCAAACAATATCAGCATTTTATTTTAGTGGGTTTTTTTCTATTGATCATGATAGGTTCGCTGCAATTTTATGGCCAGATAAACAGCGTGGAAATTGATGCTAATCTTTATTGGTGTCTTTTATACGCAGGCTTATCACATATTTTATTTGGCACTATGGCGGTTAATAAAAACAAACGTAGCCTGGGTATGCATAACAAATAAATCCGCAACTATCTTTACAAAGCCTCCGTTAAAACATCACAGCGTTCGAAAACTCCGGTGTCAACTAAATATTTATTCCATATTGTGGGCAAGCCATTAATCCATCGGGTTGCTAGCCTGATAAGCTATAGCTGAGAATCAATAGTTAATTGTTTCTCCAATTCATCCAAACTTATTGCGTAACTGTCTCCTTGTTCCAAACGAGTCAGGGCATCATTCGCCAAGCGCATATCTTCTATATCCTCAAGGTAATAGGTAACCAGTTCGCGCACCAAATCCAGGGAACTTTTACCTAAAGTAGCCGCGGTTCGGTTAAGCAATTGAAAAATTGAATCATCTAAATCTACATTTAAAGTTGTCATGGGTTATTCTCAACACATTTTATTGGTCTACCGACAACCATTGTCGGTTCTAATAAAGACAAAGCAATAATTGATCCATATTTAAAATATTTCTTATAACCATGAGCTTATAGATTTTACTCTGTAGCTGAGTTTCATAAAGTGTAGTAAATCAAGACACTATTATCTTGCAAGCTACCCTTGCTGCACATAAACGGTTCAAGGTCGCTAAATTTCAACTGAAGTTGAGTATTTTATTTAAAGGTAAGATGACAATAATAGGCTCTAAATGACCTAACTTGGCATAATGTTGTGTTTGCATGTAATACAGAACTACATAAGTTATCTTAGCGCCAACCCATCAGCCAACAAGACGAGTTTTTTAATTCCCGCCAATCTGTTTCATAGACATTTTTAGTTATCACTGCTTCCAACTCGCAAGTCATTATCTCTTCATTTTCTGAACGGGTAAGTTTGGTCACGATAAAGTGGCGTTCTTTTTGCTTGGGTGCAATAGCTGTCCATTTTGATAGCAGCAGTTTGTTGGGGTTTATTTTATTCATAAGCTTTAAGCGTAAGGAAGGTGACGACCTTTGGATATATTGCGGGCAATTTATTGGTTGTTAGGATAGGCGATCAATCCAATATCCCGGCCAACGCAACTGATGGCTATGCTGGCACTATTACAACAGGATCTAAGCGTAGCCGTACAGCACGTTTAGCGAATTTTTTATCATCAAAAGAAGCTATACTGTCACAAGCTTTATAGCTCGCATGATGCAAAGCATCGGCAAAATCAAAACCGAGTGCTAAGTTGGCAACCGCTTGTTCAATACTGGCTCTGTCTTCTAAATTTACATGCTCAAGTGATAGCAAATGTTGGAAAACGCTGATAATTTCAGCAACTGTGAACGAATAATAACCGCGCATGACCCATTCCAATTCTAACAGTACCGTTTTACAAATCATCAAAGGCTGTTCTAATTCAATCAGTTTTTTCGCTAGTTCATGCTGTTTTTGTGCTTCGCCGTCAGCTTCGTCCTGAATGTAATAACGTGCCAGGATATTGGTATCAAGTCTTATCATGATTTTAATAAACTTGCAGGGTCAAAATCGGCAGGGATGGCGGTGCGCTTGCTTTTTAACATGGCAAAACCTTGCGCTGATTTAGCGGGGTGGGCCATTGTTAAGGGAGTTTTCGCAACTGTTTTATTTTTTGCTTGTTTTTCAAGTAAGAATTCATAAAAATCAATTAGTTCTTGTTGTAATTGTGAAGATAAAGGCGATAAGTCAAGTTTGTGTGGTTGCATGATTTTCCTCGTGTTAATCAGATACTGATTTAGCTTACTGATTAATGCATCAACATCTTGCACTTGTAGTCAGGCAGGATCTGTGGTCTGTTCTGTTTTCGGTGAACAACCGGTGCAGAGATGTTGAGATTGTTGATTATCATTAGGAAATTATTATAACTAAACTTGATTCCGTAAGATAAAAATCTAGCCGCGAGTTTTTGCGTACATACCTTATATTAAAGTGGTTTTAAACTATGCTTTATAAGCAGAAAAAAGTTTTATTAAAGTCATATTTTTAAAGGATAAGTGTATATGCCATATAGAAAAATTTCAGATAGAGAATGTGTGATCCAAGCCATAAATGAATTCACTGAGCTTGGTCAAGTGGCCTTTCTAGGCAAATATAAAGGCGGTCGAGCACTAAGGTATTTTCTGCTTTACGAGGGTCAGCAATATAATTGCAGATCCATACTTTGTGCGGCTTATGCGCACCAATTCAAACATCCAATTCCTCGCCGTCAAATGAATGATCCAAAGAACAGTATTAGCGATGTGCTTAAAAGGCTGGGTTTCGATGTTTTAGATAACAGAGCTGATAATGTAACTTCAGGCGTATTCAAGGATATGCCACATTAATGGGAAAAAGTTCGTAGGATGTTGCTAAACGAAGTGAAGCGTATCAATAGCGAGCAATGCACCCCTGCTGAATAGGCACATCCTACGGCCTTTGTTACCTAAAGGCCAGCCCCTTAACAAAACGTTAGCCAATGAGATTACAAATGGAAAAATATTTTAGCCCGTGGTTCTACTGGAATGATAGAAACCAGTATTGTGGAATTAAATTCCCTGGAGTTTATGTGGTAGCCGAATCAAAAGACGACATTTCCGAAACAGAATTCTCCTTTCGCGAAGAAATAATCTATGTAGGAATGAGCAATGCAGTAAAAGGACTGGAGGGGCGACTCAAAAGTTTCGACAACACTATCCAATTCCTAGATAAACCACCTCAGCATGGCGGTGCAGACCGTGTTCGATACAAGCACCAATGTTACAAGAATCTTGTTAAAAATTTATACGTTTCTCTTCGCCATTTTCGATGTTTTCCTGCAAATGAAACAGCTAAAGATCTCCGCACAATGGGCAAGGTTGTAAACGCCGAGTATCAATGCATGGCGCAGTGCGTAGAAGAACTCGGTGCTTTGCCAGAATTCAATCGTAAAAAAGAATCCGCAAAGTACAGTCGTAGTTATAAGCAAGGCTAACCCGGCATTCGAGCGGGACGCCGCGAAAGCGCGGCGCCTCAACTTCACGTTAGTTTAATAATTTATTAAAATCAGGGAAAAATAATGGAACACCACGAAAAGAGGGCAATTCTAGTTTTGGAATCGCCATGGGAAATGTATAAAAGTGATGCGAATAGATCTAGCGTCCTTCCGTTTATTGAAGGAATTGCTAAAATGACTGGCGACACGGAGGTTTACCATGCAAATTTCTACGACAAAAATAGCTTTAAACAAGCTTTAAATTGTCTTTGTAGGACAAGGTTCAACAGTACAACGATCTATATTGCTGCTCATGGCAACAAGAACACAGTTGGAGGGGTCAAAATAGTTGATGTTTTGCACCTTATCGGAATGAAGTCAAGAGAGTACAACATTACCGGTATCATGTTTGGAACCTGTTTGGTAGGGGGGAACACCACAGCTATGGAGGTTTTTGTGGAAGGTACAAATCTTAAATGGTGTGCAGGTTACTCCTCTACATCAACGTGGTTCGAAGGGACTCTAATTGACTGTGCTATTCTTGCAAGCATGTCAAAACTAGACTCAGAAGATTTTTCAGATGAATCGATACTAATTGATAGATTTGTACAGGCTCTCGCGCCTTTTTCAAACACATTTGAAATTGGAAAAGATTGCAAAAAATATTTAGTTTGCCTTGAAGATTCGATGCAATTTGTAATTCAGCCTAGCGGGCAAGGTAAACATGCTAAAACTGTCAGTAGCGACGTATTTGAGACGAAAAAAGAGTATGAAATGTGCATTTAGAAAAATATTCTATTAAGAGCAGCAAACCTTTATTTTCAAAAATTAATCTAAAGTAATCAGAGAAATACTATGTATGGGGATCATTGGGATAATTTTATGGATAGCCTGAATCGGGAAAGCAATATTCCGATAAGCACATTATCTTGGCATGACTTTTTAAATAGCTTAGAGCCCGAAAGTAATCATCAAAGCAATACATTGTTACAGCGGCTCGCAAGCATTGAAAATACGCCCGATATTTATTGGTATCCCGGAAGCTCTAATGACTTAACGCCTTTACTGCTTGATGTACCCAATAGTCCACTTCAGAGAAGATTGTTCAGAATGAACGGGGAATCTGAAGAGCCCCCGCTCTTGCTGTGGATGAGCACAAACTACGATGGGCTAGAATTTTTTCCAGATTACAGCCAGCTGGGCAAACCTTTAAAGCTTCACTTTGATGAGATATGGAAAGAATATCGTGGAACAGCTACTTTAGGTAGACGCAAAGAACGCTATAAGTTACCTGGAAACGGAAAGCTGACTCTATTTACAGCAATTATAAAAAACCAATGGCAAGGAATACATGATCGAGAAGAAGAAGGTGATGAATATTTGGTATGCTTTTCGCCATGCGATTCACTATTTTTGCTGAAAAAAATATTTTCTAAATATAACTTTCATTTGTTTTTTGTAGCGCTTATTTCACAAGATGGTTTTGCACTTCATAAAGAAGGTTTTAATCAATATAAACTGCCAGATTATATCAAGTGTATTAATGGAGTTGGCCCCGTAGATTTCTGGGCTATAGATATATATGGTCAACGTGAAGATCATCCGGGCGAATATATTGGAGGGCCTATAAATTGGGGTTGGCCACCATCAAGACTGTTTGGAAGACCGGGTGTATCTTATTTACGTGAACCGCGACCTTATCGGATTGGAAGTAACTGGTCAAAAATAGTTTGGGATATCGACTATTCTGACCCAACTCGAGCATATTTCGAAGAACTCTCGTATTCCGAATGGCTATATACTAAACATAAAGCCACTGTAAGAGCCAAAAGAAACGTTCCAAAAACCAAGGCTGAACTAATTGCCTTGGAGATTGATGAAATTTTTGCCAATAGACTCATTAAAAGAGTAAGGGGGAGCGGCTTATGAACTTATGCAACAATCTGGCTTTATTGGAGAGACTCAGTCTCAGTAATCACATATGGCTTTTCAAACTTAGGGGTTCTTAATAATGACAATCAAAATTTCCTGTGTAACGTGTGGCGTCCTGATTCTTCCCTATACTGCGGAGAAAACTGGAGGGGTTTGCATGTCGTGCAAAGATGGCTGGAAGGGAGTATTAGTGGAGTCAAAGATTCGGCAAGATCGAGAAAAGAATACACCCCAGAAGTTTCAGGAAAATATCACAGGATTTATTGTTGAGGTCATAACAAAAAATCAGGCTCCCATCGATTATGTGTACGACAATAAATGGAAAATACTACAGGCAAATGAATCATTCATAGGCTATTTTTGGCAGATGACGGAGCGACAAGATGATGGAACTTTCCAAAAAGCGCATATTCGCGAAACCCGACTTCGTGATATAGACAAGAAAATTTTTTCGTATGGTGGAGAAGCAGTTTTCTCCTATGATGAGGTTTTAATTACTATTCGGGCATTACGAGGGCCTGACTCTAATAACCGCTTTCTTTCAAAAGAATTCAAGAAATACGAAACATGGAATGATGGGTAAAAGAGCCTTACATTACTATTTCTAGGAGCAAAACCAATAATCGAGAACAAACACGTTTTGGCCAGCGACTTGACCAGGATTGATGCTCATGTGATAAAGCCTGATGAATACGAAGAAATTCCTGAATTTACGGACGAATTTTTTGAGCAAGCTGATCTGCGCTTAGACAGCAAACTAATCCGATCCAGTCGACCAAAAGCTTAAAGCCGTAAAGCGAAACCCAAACCACCGATTTCACCGACAGCTAACCTATAAATATTCCATCGTCTGCTCTGTTTGCTATTTTATTTTTCTTCCGCTCAGTTTTGATGTAAAATTACATCAATAATGCACCTTTAGAGGAGGATTAATGATACGACAAAGCATTTCTTTTACTGCACCTAACGATAAATGGCTAAACAATCTGGTTGAGCGCGAGGAATATTCCAGCAAAAGCGAGATTGTAAACGACTTGATAAGAAAAGCGCGGACACAACAACGCGAGATTGAACTGATACGCGCCAAACTCATTGCTTCAGAAAAAAGTGGCTTTGTTAACCAGACCGTCGAGGAAATCCGAGCAGAGTTCAAGACAGAGTTACGGCGTAATGGCGAGCTATAAAATCACAGAGGCTGCAAAAGAAGACCTCAGACGCATCAACAGTAATCGGCTTGGCACATTGCGATTGTTTTATGATTTCAATCATATTTTAGGGCGCTAAACGGCCTCAATAACATCCCCAACACTAACCACACCGCCCGAAATAACTTTAGCCCGCAACCCTGCTTTGTGCATCATGTGCAGCAACACTTCAGGGCCTAAGATTTTGGCCAGATGCCCACATGGCTCACATAGACGTATGCCTTTTAATTCAGTATCGCCGACTTTAAAATGCACACCCACCAACGCGTTTAAATCTACATTTTGGGTAACCAGGTTTCGCCTGAAATCGCCATAGCCGTAGCTGAACAAAAAATCATTCTCGGTGTTGAAGCGGTCAATCTGTTCCGATTCAATCAAGGTAACTTCTTTATCAGCTTTACCCTTGAGTATTTCCGAAAATGTACCATTTTCCTGATAATAACGATCTCCAACAATACCTTGGCCCACCTGCAACTCTGCATGTTCTAGAGAGATCGTTTGGGCTTTAGCATTCGGGGCAATATAAATGGCTAGAAGACTACCGTGCATTAGCGCCCCTTGTTGATTTTTACTGGTTACAAAATATCCAAAATTGCCCGCTTAACCGCGTCCAAATCTGCATCAATGGTAATCGGCTTGGCATCTGCACATTGCTTGATAGCAATATCCGGATCCTTAATGCCATTGCCTGTTAGTGTACAAACAATCGTGCTGCCTTCCGGTATCTTGCCAGACTTAATATCCCGCAAAGCCCCCGCTATAGACGTTGCCGAAGCCGGTTCACAGAAAATACCTTCGTATTGCGAGAGCATTTTTTGTGCAGCCAAAATCTCATCATCGGTAAACTTATCAAACCAGCCACCGGATTCCTGTTGCGCGGCCATGGCAAAATCCCATGACTGCGGACGGCCAATACGAATGGCCGTTGCCACGGTTTCAGGGTTATCAATCGGATGACCTGCCACAAACGGCGCAGCGCCTGCCGCTTGATATCCGCACATCACTGGGCGTTTGTTAGTGACAGCTTTGTGAGTGGCGCTATCGGTAGAGTATTCTTTATAACCTTTCCAGTAGGCACTAATATTACCGGCATTGCCCACCGGCAAACAGTGGTAATCGGGCGCTCTGCCTAAATCGTCGACAATCTCAAAAGCGGCGGTTTTCTGGCCTTCCAATCTAAACGGATTGATGGAATTAACAATCGTTACCGGCGCTAACTCAGCCACTTCTTTTACCAAACGCATGCCGTCATCAAAGTTGCCGTTAATTTGGATGATGGTGGCGTTGTACATTAATGTTTGCGCCAGTTTGCCTAAGGCAATCTTACCATCAGGAATTAATACAAACGCTTTAATGCCTGCGCGTGCCGCATACGCCGCAGCGGATGCCGAAGTATTACCGGTAGATGCACAAATTACCGCCTTGCTGCCTTCTTCCACCGCTTTGGTAATCGCCATGGTCATGCCGCGATCTTTAAACGATCCGGTCGGATTCAAGCCTTCAAACTTGACGTATATCTTTACGTCTTTACCGATCATTCTAGGAATATTCTGTAGCTCAATCATCGGCGTATTGCCTTCCACCAAGCTGATAACGCGGGTGGTAGGGCTTACGGGTAAACGATCTCGGTAGCGGTCAATCAGACCTGTGTAGCGTGTGTGGTTAGACATGGATTATCCTAAGGTTTCCAAACGGATGCGGTTAACTTTTCCGGTAACGGTTTGCAAGGCTTCGATTTTGGCAATCGCAGCGTTCATTTCTTGTTCGCGGGTGATTTGTGTGAGCAGAATAATCGGCACCACGGTTTCACCTGTCAACGGTTGTTTCTGAATCAGGGCTTCAATACTGATTTGATGGTCGGCCAAAATCTTGGTGACATCGGCCAATACGCCTGGCTTGTCTTCAGCGCTTAAACGTAAATAATAGGCGGTCTTAAAATTATCGGCAGACAACACCGGAATATCCACCAGGGCATCGGCCTGAAACGCCAAATGCGGCACACGGTTTTCAGGGTCGCTGGTTAAAGCGCGCACTACATCAATGATATCAGCTACCACAGATGAGGCCGTGGGTTCAGCGCCAGCACCCGCACCGTAATACAAAGACGGGCCTGCCGCATCACCTTTAACCACTATCGCATTCATCACCCCATCAACATTGGCAATCAAGCGGCGTTCAGGGATAAGAGTTGGATGCACACGCAGCTCTATGCCCTCAAGTGTTTTGCGAGCAATCGCCAAATGCTTGATACGATAGCCTAATTGCTCGGCGTATTCGACATCCGCACGGGTAATCTGAGTGATGCCTTCGGTATAAATTTTTTCAAACTGCAATGGCATGCCAAACGCTATGGAAGCCAGAATAGTCAACTTGTGGCCTGCATCAATACCTTCAACATCAAAAGTCGGATCAGCTTCGGCATAACCCAACGCCTGGGCTTCGGCTAATACATCGTTGAAATCACGGCCTTTGTCGCGCATTTCAGTGAGGATGAAATTGCCGGTGCCGTTAATGATACCGGCCAGCCATTCAATATGATTAGCGCTTAATCCTTCACGTATAGCCTTAATAATCGGAATGCTACCAGCAACAGCAGCCTCAAATGCTACTATTACGCCTTTTTCACTGGCTTTAGCAAAGATTTCATTGCCATGCAGGGCAAGCAGGGATTTATTGGCGGTCACCACATGCTTGCCATTGGCTATGGCTTGCAGCACCATGTCTTTGACCACACCGTAACCACCAATCAACTCAACAATAATATCGATGTCAGGATCATTGATGATTTCGAAAGGATCTGTGGTTAAGGCGATGCCTAGTGTGTCGCAGATACGGGCTTTGCTTAAATCTTTCGCGGAGGCACGGGTGATGACAATCTCCCGGCCAGCACGGCGGGCAATTTCTGCCGCGTTGCGTTTTAATACATTTACCGTACCGCCACCGACAGTACCCAAGCCTAATACACCTACTCTTACCGGTTTCAAAGCTAACTCCAGTTACAATATTTTTATGGATTTATGATGAATGCTAATTCAGCACATTTAGCACAACATTTTTAGGCAATTGTGCTTTCAATTTTTTAGCGATAGCATCATTAAAGTTTTTTTGTTTTTCAACGTACAATTCAACACGATTTTTGCCCAAGTTAATATCAGACGAAAAATTAATTTTTGCATGCTTAAGTAACGCTTGGGCATTAGTGCGTTGTCTTCGCAGTTCAGCTAAAGATATCGCAACATAGCGAACTTCAATACTCTCAGCCAGCTCTTTGTTCATGTATGCAATCATAGGCCTTTTAGGCGGCATAGAAAATTGAGCCACTAGCGTCGATTTTTCGGGTTTATGTTCGGTAAAAAAACCTGCAAATGTTTTAGGATTATCCATAACCAATTTTTCTTCTGCATCAAACAAGACACCAAGTTGTATACCTTGTTTCTTCAATTTAAAAATTTCCTTAGCTTCTTCAATGCTAATGCCAAAATTAGCGGCATATGTCTTCAAATCGTAGTTTTCTGCCATAGCTTCCGCAGATAGAACAATGGTCAAGGCTATAATTAGACGGCTAGTTTTCATGTACATCATGGCTATTCCTACAGGTTATTGAAAGAAAGTTTCACACATTCACCGTGTCACCACAAAATATCTTCAAACCAATAATGCCTAATTTGCCAAGTGCCATGGTGTCTAACCCAACAGTAACAGACTTTCGGCTAAGAAAGATGGCCTAAACCACCCCATCTTTTTTCATCATAGTACGAATACCCCGTACCGCCTGCCGAGTACGATGCTCGTTTTCAATCAAACCAAAGCGGACGTGGTCATCGCCATACTGGCCAAAGCCCACGCCAGGCGCTACCGCAACTTTGGCTTCCAGCAACAGTTTTTTAGAAAATTCCAACGAACCCATCGCTTGATAAGCTTCAGGAATTTTTGCCCATACGAACATGGTCGCTTTGGGTTTTTCTACCGGCCAGCCCGCGGCATTCAAACCGTCACATAACACGTCGCGACGCTTTTGGTACATGGCAGCAATCTCGCGCACGCAATCTTGTGGACCTTCTAAAGCCGCAATCGCAGCAATCTGTATCGGGGTAAACGTGCCATAATCCAGATAAGACTTGATACGCGCCAACGCTGAAACCAGCTCTTTATTGCCGCACATAAAACCGACACGCCAACCAGGCATATTATAACTTTTGGACATGGAGAAGAACTCCACGGCAATATCTTTTGCGCCTGCAACTTGCAAGATAGACGGAGCCTTATAGCCATCAAATACAATATCCACATAGGCAATATCTTGTACTACCCAGATATTATGCTCTTTCGCCAAGGCAATGATTTTCTCGAAAAAATCCAGTTCCACGCATTGTGTGGTGGGATTTCCTGGAAAATTCAAAATCAGCATTTTAGGTTTTGGCCAGCATTCAACGATGGCTTTTTCTAATTCATCAAAAAAACCCAGCTCCGATGTCATTGGTACGTGGCGCAAATCTGCACCGGCTATCACCACGCCATACGGATGGATCGGATACGCAGGATTGGGTACTAATACCACATCGCCAGGGCCTAAAGTGGCCAACGCCAAATGCGCCAAACCTTCTTTAGAACCAATCGTCACAATGGCTTCGGTTTCAGGATCTAAATCGACATCATAACGATTTTTATACCAGTTGCAGATGGCACGACGTAGTCTTGGAATGCCTTTAGATACCGAATAGCGGTGAGTATCGGGGCGTTGCGTGGCCTCAATCAATTTATTGACGATATGCGGCGGCGTGGGTTGATCGGGGTTGCCCATGCCAAAATCAATAATATCCTCACCTGCTGCCCGCGCCTTGGCTTTTAGTTCGTTGACGATATTGAAAACGTAAGGCGGTAATCGACTTATTCTATGAAATTGTTCCATTTACAGCTCTTGGCAAACCGGTGTGTGGGTTAAAGAAAAAAGTAGTCTTTGTACTGTTGTTAAGACAAGTTGTCAAATTATGCGCATGTTAGAGCAACGATAGGACGAGGTGATTTAATGTTTACCAGCAAAAACACGTTCAACACGCATGAGATCATCCTCGGTATCTACACCCGCAGGCGGTGCATGGTCTACCGTTGTAACGGCGATAGCTTCACCGTGCCACAAAATCCTGAGTTGTTCCAACGATTCAACCGTTTCCAGAACCGATGGCTGCCATTGGCAATAACGCTGTAAAAATCCCACGGTATAAGCATACAGGCCGATATGTCTTAGCGTTGGCATGTTGGCAGAAGACAGTTTGTTTGATAGCGCAAAACCGTCCCGATTCCACGGAATAGCCGCACGGCTAAAATACAGCGCATAACCGAGTTTATTCACCACGACTTTTACCGCATTCGGGTTGAAAATCTCTTCTATCTCAGTAACAGGTGTTGCCAATGTGGCAATACCGGCGTGTTGCTGATTTGCTAAGGTTGCCGCCACATCACGGATGTACGCCGGTGGAATCAACGGTTCATCACCTTGCAAGTTAACGATAATATCGCCAACTGCCCAGCCACATAGCTGGGCAACTTCGGCAATGCGTTCAGTACCACTTTGATGATTAAGATTTGTCATCACAGCTTTAATGCCCTGCGCAATTACCGTCTCTGCGATGCGCTCATCGTCGGTAGCGACAATGATGTCATCGGCATTGGCTTCTTGCGCCCGCTCGCAAACATGGGCAATCATCGGTTTGCCTGCAATCAGGCGTAACGGTTTGCCAGGCAAGCGCGTTGAGCCGAACCTAGCCGGAATGACCACTTTAAAGCGTAAGCTCATTTGTATAGAGCGTCGACTTCTTCGCTGCTTAAGGCGCGGGCTTCATCTTCCAGCATAACCGGAATATCATCTTGTATGGCAAACGCCAAGCGGTCGGGGCGGCAGATCAACTCCTGCTGGTCTTTTTTGTACATAAGCGGCCCCTTGCAGATCGGGCAGGCGAGTATATCAAGCAGTTTTTTATCTATCATACATGTTTAGTTTTGAGTAAATGTAACAGTTGCTCAGCAAATTCGGCTGTTAATACAGCGTTAACTGGCACATACCAATGCTGATGCGTTGCAAAGAGCGTACATTTTACCGCATCTTTTTCGGTCATTAATACCGGCTTGTCATCTTGGAACGTTATATCGTGTTTTAAGAACCGATGATGATCGGGAAAAGCGTGTGACTCACAAGCGATACCGGCGGCTTGGAGCGATTTAAAAAACCGATCCGGATTGCCGATTCCAGCCAATGCGTGGCAAGCAATGCCTGCAAATGCCGACAACGGTTTTTGTTCACCAGTAGTGATATTAACAGCGACAGCACCAGTGAGTTGCATAGAAAATTCATTGTCTTGCGCTTTGCCGCCATTAACGACGACCATATCGACGTGTTTTAACCGACTAATGGGTTCGCGTAATGGCCCTGCCGGTAGGCAAAAACCGTTGCCAAAACGCCGGTCGCCATCAATCACAGCAATTTCAATATCTCTGGCCAGCGCGTAATGCTGCATACCGTCATCGGACAAAATCACGTTACAATCGAATTGCGCCAATAATAAACGTGCCGCATCGGTTCTTAATGCGCCAACCGCCATTGGGCAAGCGCTTTGGCTGGCGATTAATACCGCTTCATCACCCACCAAGGTGGCATCGGTTTGTGGCGTAACGATCTGTGGCCACGATGTTGCTTTACCACCGTAACCTCGGCTAATAATGCCGGGTTTATAGCCGGATTGCTTAAGCAACTTAGCAATATAAATAACTAACGGTGTTTTGCCGGTACCACCCACCGTAATATTGCCGACAATAATAACCGGTGCGGGTAAACGCTGTTGTTTAAGTACGCCGACGTGATACAACAAGCGGCGCACACCGACACAAGCTGCAAACACCCACGCTAAAGGCAGCAATACTATGCCGAGTTTTGCGCCTTTATGCCAGAAAGCCGGTGCCTGTGTGGGCATCATTTGTCGTCGTGTTCTTCCTGCGTGGCAAAAGTAATATGGGTAAAACCCGCTTGGCCCGCAAAATCCAGTGCGGTAATGACATATTGGTGCGGGGTTTTGTCATCAGCCTTGATAATAAAAGGTTCTTGGGAGGCGGTTTCAGCACGTTTGCGCAATTCGGCCAACAAGGTTTCTTTTTTCTGATCCGATAATTCTTCGGGTGTACCGTCTTGGTTTTCCAAAAAATAATGGCCTTCTGCATTAATCAGCAGCGTCACCATTTTAGGTTGTTCTTGGGTTTGTTCGCCTGCGGCTTCTGGCAATTTTATACTGATGCCCGTCTGTTTGTTAAAGCGGGTCGATACCACAAAAAACAGCAACAATACAAAGACGACATCAATCATCGATATCAGGGTGATATCGAGTTTTTCCTTAGTTTTACGCCGAAATTTCATCAAGTTCCTCTTCTTCGCGGTCACCTTGCAGAATGTCAACTAAACGCAGCGCTTCACTTTCCATATCAACGACGTATTCATCGACTAAACGCTCAAAGTAGCGATGGAAAATTAAGCTGGGAATACCAATTACCAAACCTGCTGCCGTCGTAATCAGTGCAACTGAAATACCACCGGCCAACACGCTAGGATCGCCCGAGCCATGTTGCATCAAGGATGAGAAAATATCGATCATACCAAATACCGTGCCCAATAACCCCAACAACGGACTGATGGTTGCGATGGTTCCCAGTGGATTTAAAAAGCGTTCCAGCTCATGCACAACCTTACGCCCTGCTTCTTCGATACATTCTTTCATGACATCACGGCCTAAATGCCGATGAGAAAGACCTGCGGCAAGCACCGCACCCAGTGGTGAATTGGTGCGTAAACGGTGCAACAGAACGCTGTCTATTTTTTCTTCGCGGGACAGTTTCCAGACTTGCGGCACCAATTCCGCAGGCACCACTTTATTTTTTTGCAACGACCAGAAGCGTTCAACAATGATGCCCATTGCACCAATGGAACAAATTATAAGTGGCCACATCATCCAGCCACCGCTCTTTATAATTTCAAACACATCAATTCCCTAAGATTCAATAGCCTTGATTGAGTAACGTAAGACATATATACAAACAACATAGTTTATGAGCTAATTCTAGCTTAATGCGCGATTATTTTCCCGTTCTAGCCATAAATAAGTCACTACAAAAGCAATCACACAACACAATGCGGCTATGCTGTAAACAAACTGTGGCCCCAATACGTTCCAGTAATGGCCACTGTAAAGACTGCCGATCATGCCACCCAAACCAAAACTCAGACTACTGTACAGGGCTTGTCCCTTGCCTTGATGTTGTTCACCAAAGTATTTATGCACCAGACTAATGGCAATCACATGCGTGCTGCCAAAGCTTGCCGCGTGCAATAGCTGGGCAATCACCAACCCGATTAAACTGTTAGCACACCAGGCGATCATCAGCCAGCGAATAGCGGATAACAGCAGGCTTAGCAATAATAAGGTTCGCAAGGAAAAATATTTCAACAAGCGCTGCATAGCTATAAAAAGAACAATCTCAGCACAAACCCCTAATGCCCATAAAAAGCCGGTTAGCGTAGAGCTATAGTGATAGTCGGCAAGATAAATAGAATAAAACACATAATAGGGGCCATGAGAAATTTGCAATAATACATTCACCGCGAAAAACGCCAATACTTCCGGCTTTTTTAAAATATTCATCAAACCAATAGCCGCGATTTTATGCTTAATCGGCTTAGCTTCAGGGGTGATCAAGGTTGTAATCCATGAACCCACTAATAAAATCGCAATAATAATCGGCAACCGGGTAATCGGCTGATTGTCCAATAATCGGCCTATCCCTAAAACGGCAATCACAAAACCTACCGAACCCCAAAGTCTGATTTGGCTATAACGTTGTGTCTGGTTCTTTAAATGAAACAACGTCACTGCTTCAAATTGTGGCAAAGATGCATTCCAAAATAAACCAAAACCAGCGGTGATTAACGCTAACTCCACATAGTTCTGCGGAAATAAGAAATAGGCAAAAATTAACACCGTATACAACGAAGTCATACGAATGATAGGCAGGTTTTTGCCAGTCCGATCAGCAATATAGCCCACCAAATTGGGCGAAATAATACGTGTTCCTACAATGAGCGCCGAAAACTCACCAATTTGCATTGCATTAAAACCGCAATGCTTAAGATATAAATTCCAGTAGGGTAAAAAAGCACCTAAAGTGGCAAAATAAAAAAAGTAATATCCAGACAGGCGAAAATAGGGAATAGGCATTTGGTTTTGGTTGACACTAATTAACAAGCCTGGTTTATTGGCTGGGTGAGGTTAAATTCTGATTATGATACAGGCCTTGAAGTTTCGTATTACTGAGCTTACAGATTGTGAACAGTAATTACCGACTATCAATCTAAGGTAATATAGACGTTATTCTATCAGCCAGTAGCCTGCGCTTTTACACATTATCATGCCAAAAAAGACTTATATTTTATTGATTGCCCAATTCTTATCTGCCTTTGCTGATAATGCCATTTTATTTACCGTCATTGCGATGGTGATGCAAGCCAGCGATAAAGCCAGTTGGTATATTCCTGCGTTGCAAAGCTCGTTTTTAATTGCCTATGTGGTGCTGGCTCCCTGGATGGGCAGTTTTGCCGATCATCATCCTAAAGCCCGGGTGTTAATCATTGCCAATCTCATTAAAGCCGCAGGCGCAGTTTTATTGCTGTTGAACATAGAACCTTTAATAGCTTATTGCCTAGTGGGCGTGGGCGCTGCTTTGTACAGCCCAGCAAAATACGGTATTTTGCCAGAATTGGTCGGCCATGATTATTTGGTCAAAGCCAATAGCTGGATAGAAGGCTCAACCATTTTAGCGATTTTATTGGGCATGGTAGTGGGCGCTAAAGTTGCCGATTATTCGACGCAGTGGGCGTTGATTGGCACGATAGTGCTGTTTCTCATATCGGCCTGGATAGCCGGGTATTTACCCTTACAGCAACCCAAAAAAGCGGCCTCAGGGTCAAAAATATTAGCCTTTGGCCAACAAATGGGAAGCTTCTTTACTACACCACGCTCGCGTTTCGCTATTTTGGGTGGCTCTTTGTTTTGGGCATCTGCCGCTACTTTACGCTTGATCATTGTCGCTTGGGCACCGGCAGTATTAATGCTAAAAAGTGCCAGTGACATCGCCCAGTTAACCTTATATTTAGCGATTGGTATTATTGTTGGCTCAGCGGTTGTACCCCGTTTGATTCCTCTGGAGCATTTACGTCGCGCTAGAATTGCCGCTTACCTGATGGCCATACTGATTGCTGTACTAAGCTTAACCACAAGCATTTGGCCAGCGCGCGCTGTATTGTTTGTAATCGGCATGATGGGAGGTATTTTTATTGTTCCGATTAATGCGGTATTGCAGGAACTTGGCCAACACAGCATAGGCAGCGGCAGCGCCGTTTCGTTGCAGAATTTTTTCCAAAACCTGGCAATGTTGCTAGCGGTAGGTGGGTATACCTATGCGGCGTCATTACAGGTATCACCTGTAATGACGTTAGTCGCAGTAGGCGGATTAGTCTTTGTGGCTACATTTGCCGTGGCTTTAAAACTGCCCAAATCTCAGTAGTACTCTCGCTGGGCAAATAACTCTACTGGCGTCCAATTGTTGTCATCACTGAGCCTCATGATATCTTTGCAAATTATAAAAACAGCGACAAACTTAAAACCGAACCGCGCAAGATTAATCCGTTGGTTTGAGCCTGTGAAATCATGGGCGGAGTGCGCCATGCTATAAGCTTGGCCATAAAAAACCCGGCTACACACATAAGCCGGGACACTCAATAAGGCACACCGTTCGGCCTGAGCTTGTCGAAGGGTTTACGGTTTGCCGCACATGGTTCGACAAGCTCACCACGAACGGCACACCTTCACCTGTCCCGCCTTAAGTTGGGAGCCAAAAACCACACGCTTAGTCTGCGTCAGCTTTATTGTTCAGAATCTGTTTCAAAAAAGGCCGCGTTAATTTGCGTTTAGCAATCAGGGATGCCCTGTCTAAAGTATCCAAAAGCTCCCATAAGGATTCTAAATCCCTGTGGTAATGCGCCAACAAAAAATGTCCTGCCGCGGGTGAAATATCGATACCCATTTTATCCGCTTTAAAAATGAGGGCATTAATACGATCCTGGTCTGATAAAGACTGTAACTTTAAAGCCAGCCCCCAATTGAGCCGGGTTTTGAGATCATTTAACTGCACATCTATGAGACTGGGTGAACAGGAAGCCGACAGGATTAATTTGTGCCCCAGATCGCGTTGTTGATTAAAGAAATTAAAGAATGCCAACTCCCAGTCAGCATGCCCAGCGATGTGTTCAATATTATCAAAACTTACTAAATCACATCCTTCAATGCCATTAAATACATCAATATCGGTAAGATTGGCTGGCGATAAATCATAATAAAACGAACTCAAGCCACGTTGCTGCGCTTCATGACAACACGCCTGCAACAAATGGCTTTTGCCCTGCCCTGACTGCCCCCATAAGAAAATCTGCTGTTCGCCACTCCCCGCAATGCAGCGTTGTAAATGATTAACAATTTCCTGATTGCCTCCTACGAAAAAATCATTAAAGGTTTGGTTGGCTCTGAATTCAAAATGTAAAGGAAGCTGTTCGGCCATTACGAAGGGTGTTTTCCTACAAATCGGACATAAAACGTGGTTCCGAAAAATAACATTAAACTGAATAATACCTCTAAGGCAAAATACCAACGCTGATCTGAGTTGACATAGGTTTCTGCTGCACCGTGGATAAAGTACGCCAAGCTAATATAAGCAGCCCACGCGCAACTTCTTTTATTGCGATTTAATAAGCCGCGCATAGGCAGTAATAACGGCGTAACGGTAATTACCAGCATTAATGCCACCGGAAATTTGGAAGTATGCGTCCCTAAAACAGTGTTCCATAACATCAGCCAGATAAACAGGCCAAAAAATCCTAGCAGAGACAGATAGTAATAATAGCTGGGATTTATTTTCATGGCTGTTTTAAACGCTGTGCCGTTTTAGCCAAGCGTGATCCTAATGCGCGGCATAAGGTTTTTTCATGCTCGGTTAACTGGCCATATTCCGAAGACAGATGACTAGGTCCGTAAGGTGTACCCCCTGAGGTAGTTTCGCGCAATGCAGTTTCGGCGTAAGGCAAACCTAATACCAGCATACCGTGGTGCATTAACGGCAGCATCATCGATAATAATGTACTCTCTTGCCCTCCGTGTAAACTGCCCGTTGACGTAAACACACCTGCTGGTTTACCGGTTAAGGCGCCGGAAAACCAAATTTGCGTTGTGCTATCAATAAAATATTTAAGTGGCGCAGCCATATTGCCAAAATGCGTAGGGCTGCCCATTGCCAAGCCATCACAGCTGGCAAGATCATCTAGCGTGGCATAAATTGCCCCTTGCGCTGGAATACGTTCGGCAGTTTTCTCGCAGACGGCAGAGACATCCGGCACGGATCTAAGCACCGCTTCTGCATTAGGCACAGCTTCTACACCTCTGGCAATATGATTGGCCATCTCGGCTGTTGTGCCATGGCGGGAGAAATACAGGATCAGGATTTTTGTAGGCATTGCGTATAGCCGTTATTTTAAAATAGTCAGAACCGCTTCGGGTGGACGGCCAATAGCAGCTTTGCCATTGGCGATCACAATAGGCCGTTCAATGAGAATAGGATAGTCAACCATAGCCTTAATCAAAGCAAGTTTATCCAGAGATTTGTCTTCCAGGTTGTTGGCCAGATATTCAGTTTCTTTTTTACGCATAAGCTGGCGTGGCTCTATAGCCAATTTTTGCAAGATGTCGTCTAGCTCCTCAACGCTGGGGGGCGTTTTGAGATATTCAATCACCTTTAGCTCAACACCCTGATCTTTTAACAATTGCAAGGTTTGCCGCGATTTGCTACAGCGTGGATTATGATAGATAGTTGCATACATGAGTGACACATCCCCATTATGAAAGGTTTATAATAGTAACAGTTTCAATAAGAAAACGCTTTTATAAGGTGCAAGTTTGGTATCGGTAGCGCTTAAAGATCGAATCATCGATCGCTTAACACAATATGGGGTATTAGCTCGACTTAATAAACCCATTGGTATTTTAATCTTATTATGGCCGGCACTGTGGGCATTATGGGTTGCCAGTGACGGCAAGCCCGATCTGCTGGTGTTAACCGTGATTTGCCTGGGTGTGATATTAATGCGTTCAGCGGGCTGTGTGATTAACGACTATGCCGACCGCGATTTTGATCCGCATGTAGAGCGCACTAAACAACGCCCCATTGCAGCGGGCAAAGTCACTCCCAAAGAAGCACTGATTGTGTTTGTGGCGATGTGTTTGTGTGCGTTTGCTTTGGTATTGTTACTGAATATCTACACCATTTTGCTATCTTTTGTTGCGGCATTTCTGGCGGCCAGCTACCCGTTCATGAAGCGTTATACCCAATTACCGCAGGCATATTTGGGGATTGCTTTCGGCTTTGCGGTCCCCATGGCATTTTCGGCACAAACCAACAGTATTCCTGCCATTGCCTGGGTTATGTATCTGGCGGTAGTGCTGTGGGCTTTAGTCTATGACACTATGTATGCCATGGTAGATAAAGACGATGATTTAAAAATAGGGATTAAATCAACAGCCATTTTATTTGGTGATTATGACCGTCATATTATGGCTGTGTTACAGTTAATCATTTTGGGATTACTGATAAGCGTTGGGCACATGGCACAATTAGGCGCTTTTTATTATAGCGGACTTTTGGTGGCCGCCGGTTTGTCGGTGTATCAGCAACAACTCATATTGCATCGTGAAAAAGCCTTGTGTTTCAAAGCATTTTTAAATAACAATTGGTTTGGTATGGCGATTTTTGTTGGTTTATTGCTGGATTATTTACTACGCTGAAACGTTTAGTTTTTCGCCCTGGAAAAGAATTTTTCCTCATCTTGTATTATTTACTATAAAGCAGTCTATTCTTTATGTTGCCGAAACTGCTTAGCCTTGAAAATACCTTTAAGCCATCATTACTCGTTCAAATAAACGATGTACGCTTTAATCAACATCAAGTTGAGCTGTGGATTAAGCGCGACGATTTATTGCATCCCATTATTTCCGGAAACAAGTGGCGCAAGCTGAAATACAGCCTGGATCATGCCTTATCCTTAGGAACAGATACCGTTATCAGCATGGGCGGCATGTATTCCAACCATTTGCATGCCTTAGCGTATATCGGCAAGATATTGGGCCTAAAAACGATAGGTCTTGTGCGCGGCGAGCAGCCTTTGATATTAACCCCAACTTTACGCGACGTGCAGGATTGGGGAATGACATTAAAGTTTGTTTCACGTACCGACTACAGAGCCTTGAGGCAATACCAAGATTTTGATAGTTTTCCGGATTTAAAGCCCGCTCAGTATTGGTTGCCAGAAGGTGGCGCACAAGTATTCGCTTTAAAAGGCGTGGCAGAGTTAGTACACGAAATCAACATAGCCTACGATACGCTTTGCGTGCCCTGTGGCACAGGCGCTACGTTGGCGGGGATGGCGGCGGCAGTGCCTGACAATGTTTCGGTGATTGGTTTTGCAGCGTTAAAAAATGCCGAATTTTTACGTACAGATGTTGCCGCATTATTGGCGCAACCGCTTAATAATTGGCACATAAACCTGGCTTATCACTTTGGTGGTTTTGCCCAAAAAGATGCTTCATTAACCGCGTTTATTGAAGATTTTAAATTACAGCATAAGATTTCTCTCGAACCTGTTTATACCGGCAAAATGATGTATGCACTCTATGATTTGCTTCAAAAAGGATATTTTAAGCCAGGGCATCGTATTATTGCCGTTCATACGGGCGGGCTACAAGGAAACAGGAAATAAGCCATGAATAGAATATTAGAACCGGAGTTGATGGAAGATGAAGATCAGGTAAAAGCCTATGCCGAAGCTGATTTTGATATTCCGCATAACCAATTTATTACCCGCTTAGACCATTTTATTAATGGCGCGCAGTTTGGCGGCGTAGCTTTAGACTTAGGCTGTGGGCCGGGCGATATCAGTTGTCGATTTGCCAGCGCGTATCCTCTTAGTAAAATCCATGCCGTCGATGGCTCTGAAGCAATGATTCACTTTGCCAGACAACAAACCCCGGACGATGTTAATCGACGCATACGTTTTATCTTAGGCATGTTACCTGATGTGATGTTACCGCAGTTAAGTTACGAGCTTATTTTCAGCAATAGCCTATTGCACCACTTGTATGATCCTCAAGTGTTGTGGCAGGTGATAAAAAAATATTCCAAACCGGGAACTCATATTATTATTATGGATCTCTTACGCCCTGACAACATTGAATCTGCACACGCTTTAGTGAGTACTTACGCCGGAAACGAACCGGAAATTTTGCAGCGTGATTTTTATAATTCCTTGCTGGCAGCGTTTACACTGGCTGAAATCAAACAACAACTCAAGCATGCAGCGTTAGATTTGAGCGTTGAGCAAATAAGCGATAGACATGTTTTTATTTCAGGTGTTATACCTGGCGCATATTTTAATAAATGGACATAAAATGTTAGCAAATGAAATAAATGAAGTGATTGATCTGCAAAAACCTGAGTTTTATATTAATCGTGAATTAAGCTTACTGGCCTTTAATAAGCGCGTGTTGGCTCAAGCCCGTAATGAAGCGGTGCCGCTTTTAGAACGGCTTAATTACCTGTGTATTTCAAGCTCCAATTTAGATGAATTTTATGAAGTCAGGGTAGCCAGCTTGATACAAATGGCTGAAATTGACCCTAAAGCACTGAGTCAAGATGGCCTAACTATCAATGAGCAGCTTGACGCAATTGCTGTTGATGCGCATCTTTTGGTGGCCGAACAATATGAGATTCTTAACCAAGTACTTATTCCTGAACTCGCTAAAGAAGATATCCGCTTTATTCGTCGTAACGAATGGACCGCAAGCCAACACCGATGGCTGGAGCATTATTTTAACGAAGAATTATTACCGATTTTAACCCCTGTCGGTCTTGATTCGGCGCACCCTTTTCCTAGAATACTCAATAAAAGTTTAAATTTTATTATTTCTTTACTGGGTAAGGATGCCTTTGGCAGAAACAGGGGTAGAGCTATTTTACAAGCACCACGATCGTTGCCACGTGTTGTACACTTACCGGCTAATGAAACTGACAGTGGCCCCCATGATTTTGTGTTTTTATCTTCGATCATCCACGCTTTTGTGGGTGAGTTATTTAATGGCATGGCCATTAAAAGCTGCTATCAATTTAGAGTGACCCGCAACAGTGATTTATTTGTCGATGATGATGCGATTGATGATTTGTTATTGGCTGTACAAGGCGAATTGGCCATGCGTAACTATGGCGATGAAGTGCGTTTAGAAGTGGATGCGCATTGTCCAGAAGAGACCATCGGTTATTTGCTAGATCGTTTTGATATGAATCGGGATCGATTATTTTTAGTGGACGGCCCCGTCAATCTTGGCAGAGTACAGGATATGATTACTTTGGTTCAGCGCCCTGATCTTAAGTTTACTGAATTTAAACCCACCACGCCTTTTCAAATGGCCGGCAAAAAAGATTTATTTTTAGCCATTAAGCGCCACGATATTTTGTTGTACCATCCATTTGAGTCCTTCGCGCCCGTCGTCGAATTTGTGCGCCAGGCGGCAATAGCGCCTGATGTGTTAGCCATTAAGCAGACACTTTACCGTACCGGTGCGGATTCTCCCATTGTCAACGCATTGATTAAAGCGGCCAGAGCCGGCAAAGAAGTCACTGTCGTTATCGAGTTACGTGCACGCTTTGATGAAAAAGATAACATAGGCTTGGCGGCAAAATTACAAGAAGCTGCCGTGCATGTGGTGTATGGTGTTGTAGGTTATAAAACCCACGCCAAAATGTGTCTAGTATTAAAACGAGAAGGCAAGGAGCTGCGTAATTATGTGCATTTAGGTACCGGTAACTACCACCCTAAAACAGCATTGTTATATACCGATTATGGCTTATTCTCTTGCGATAAAGCCTTAGGTGAAGATGTGCGGCGAGTATTTGCCCAGTTAACCAGCTTAGGCAAAGTCACCAAATTAAACAAGCTGTTACAATCACCGTTTACTTTGCACAGCGGCTTGGTGGAAAAAATTGACCGGGAAATTAATCATGCCAACCAAGGGAAATTTGCACAAATTATTATTAAAGTAAACGCCGTAGTGGAAGAGCAGATCATTCAAGCGCTTTACCGAGCTTCACAAGCCGGTGTGCAGGTTAAATTGATAGTTCGGGGTATTTGCTGTTTAAGGCCGGGCATACCTGGAGTATCTGAAAACATAGAAGTGCGTTCTATCATCGGCCGGTTTTTAGAACACGCCCGCATTTACGCTTTTGAAAATGACAGCAACCGCGAAGTTTTTGCTTCCAGTGCCGATCTAATGAACCGTAACTTATTCCAACGGGTAGAAATTTGTTTTCCAATTGAAAGCAAAAAATTACACAAACGTATTTTACATGACCTGGATTTGTACTTAAAAGATAATACCCAGGCGTGGCTATTACAATCTGATGGCAGTTATAATCCTATAGAAAGAGCCGAAAATGAGCCGCCTATCCAAGCCCAAACCCTATTTTTACAGGAGCTACATGTCTGATGAACACATCAAACAGCTATGAAATCGCCCAATTAGGCGCGCAGGTACTCAGACAAATGGCCATTAGCGTACCTGATGTTCACGATGCTGATATTCAACAACTGATCAAAGACATGCAAACAGCATTGTCAGCGAGTGAAGGTGTGGGGCTAGCGGCTCCGCAAATCGGCGTCTCCAAGTGCATTATTATTGTCGCTTCCAAGCCTACGCGCCGCTATCCTTGTGCGCCCCTGATGGAAGCTACCGTTATGATCAACCCATCTTTTGAGATTTTGTCTGCTACTACCGAGAAAGACTGGGAAGGCTGTTTGAGCATTCCAGGTATTCGCGCGCTGGTACCACGTTATACCCATATCATGGCTCACTATACGGACATACAAGGCATTGGCGTTACGTTACCCATGGAAGGCTTTGTTGCCAGAGTGTTTCAGCATGAATTTGATCATCTGGAAGGTAAAGTATATTTGGATAAGGTTGAAAATAATACTGACATCATTTCTGAAAGTGAATATTTTAAATTGCACTGATTTTTAAAGACTATGTTTTAGCCTGCTCCAAGTATTGATCACGTAAAATCCGCCTCTCTAACTTGTGGCTCCTGCATTGTTAAACTAATATTAAGGCATACAGCAGGACGGTTCTATTTAGTGGATCCGGAGCCAGCAGCTATAACAAATCCTTGCGCTTAACCCTTCACTTTAAGGTGATCAATACATGTTAAAAAAAACCACCGTTCTTGTTCCTGCCTTGATGAGCTTCTTGTTAAGCGGTTGTGGAATACAACATTATCTGCAAAACAGGGATGCTAATTTAGTAGAGGAAAGTTACGATGCCACCGACAGATTACACAAAAAAATACTCCACAAAATACCTAAAAACTCTTTAATTGTTGTCAGCACTTTGTTAAATGTTGATAACTTAAATCAAACATCGTCATTTGGCCGCATAGTTTCCGATCAGATTGCTTCGGCATTTAACGGGTTAGGCTATCAAGTGATTGGTATGGAAATGCCGATAGATTTGTTTGTGATGAAAGAAGGTGGACGCTTCCATTTGTCCGATGAAACCAAAGCCATGCTCAGGCATTATCATGCGGCTACATTACTGGGTGGCGTGTATGCACCCGGCAAACATAATGGTTATGTGTCGCTGCGTATGGTTGATATCAACAGTAAAAATATTATTGCCTCCACTGATTTTGCCATACCTATGGGCCCTGATGCAAAAATGCTGATGAAGCCTAAAAGTGTCGGGTCGGCGGATTTGCATCCATCCAACCCAGGCAGCGCACCTGTGGACAACATAGCGCCTTTAATTGAAGATAATAATCAACCCTTGAATCAAAATTATGTGCCCCGGTCAGAAGAAATCCCTGAACCTGACGCTAAGGACATGAATCAGGATATTAAGTAGGGCTACCGACTTAAGACGGGAAATCCGTTCGCCCTTGAGCTTGTCGAAGGGTTTGTGGCTCATGGTTCGACAAGCTCACCACGAACGGTTTTTAAACTGTCCCGTCTTAAGTGAGTAGCCTTAGTAGCAACAGTTGTAGACAGCAAATTGCCGTTATTAAACCGCTGGTTTCCAATAGTAAAAAATGCAGCTACTGAAAAAATATTGCCCCGCCCACGACTAAGGCACTGAGCAACATTGCCCACAGGGTCAATTTATGATTGTTTTCCATTTGCAGCCGTAATAATTCCAGCTCTTTATTATGGGCTTCTGCGCGATGCTGCGCATTGGCTGCATTATCCAGCGCATTAAAAAGTAATCCTGGAATTTCTGGAAAATGTTCGGCAAATTGTGGAAACTGCTCGATGAGCTTACTGATTTTAGCTTTAGGCCCCATGCGTTCATGAAACCATTTTTCCAGGAACGGTTTAGCGGTTTGCCATAAATCCAGCTCAGGGTAAAGTTGGCGGCCTAAGCCTTCAATATTGAGCAAGGTTTTTTGCAGTAATACTAACTGCGGCTGCACATGCATATCAAACTGGCGGGCGGTCTGGAACAATCTAAGCAATAATTGCCCAAAAGAAATATCTTTAAGAGGCTTTTCAAATATCGGCTCACAAACGCTGCGGATAGCCGATTCAAATTCTTCTATACGCGTAGAACGGTGTACCCAGCCGGATTCAACGTGCATTTGCGCCACTTTCCGGTAATCTCGGTTAAAAAAAGCCAGGAAATTTTCGGCTAAATAACGTTGATCTGACAGCGACAGTGAGCCGACAATCCCAAAATCAATAGCAATATATTTGCCCGGTAGATCGACAAAAATATTACCAGGATGCATATCGGCATGAAAAAAATTGTCTCGGAAAACCTGGGTAAAAAAGATTTCTACCCCACGTTCGGCAAGCAATTTAAAATCCGCGCCGCCTTCTCTAAGCTGGTCGATATTACCGACCGGAATACCATGCACCCGCTCCATCACCATGACTTTTTGCCGTGTTAACGCCCAGTGTATTTCAGGAATATACAAAATATCGGAGTTTTCAAAGTTACGGCGTAACTTGGAAGCATTGGCCGCTTCACGAACCAGATCCAACTCAGCCAGCGTGGTTTTTTCAAATTCTGCCACCACGTCCACAGCAGACAATCGCCGTGCGTCTGACCAGAATCTTTCAGCAAAACGCGCCAGTTCGTACAGCAAACCGATGTCCGAGCGAATGCGTTCTTCAATATTAGGCCGCAGCACTTTAACCACGACTTGCTCACCGGTATGTAACACAGCAGCATGAACTTGCGCTATAGAAGCCGATGCTAAAGGCTGTGGATCAAACTCAGCGAAAGCTTCAGCAACCGACATTTCCAGTGCTTTTTCAATGATGCTAACAGACACATTATTAGGGAATGGCGGGACACGGTCTTGCAATTTAACCAACTCATCGGCAATATCGAGCGGCAATAAATCACGGCGCGTCGATAAAGCTTGGCCAAATTTCACATAAATGGGCCCTAAGTCTTCCAGTGTACGGCGAATTCTGACCGCGCGAGAGTCGGTATTGGTTTTACGCCAGTAATGCGGCGACAGCGCGGCCAGATAACGGATAGGCTTAAATAACGGGGTATTGAAGGCGATTTCATCCAAACCGTGCTGGATTAGAACCCAGTTAATATGAAACAATCGCAGCAATAATTTAGGACGGATCACGAGTTACCTTTAAGTGCGGGGAATGTTGTTGAGGCATAATTTGAAAAAAGACGCGTAGCGCTAAGGCTTAGTCTGCATGTGCAAAAAATCTTCCAAGCGTGCCAGCCGACTGTGCAATCTATCGGCATGGGTACGTAGCTCATCAATATGACGATAGTAAATGTCCAACTCTGCACCAGGCGGCAGATCGCGGGTTTCTTCTTGCAGAAATTCCGAGGTGTTTAAACGCAAGGTTTCCAAGGATTCTGCACCCCAACTTTGGCCAACATGCACAATATGGGCAATATCGTGGGCGATCTTGTCCCCAGTAACACGGGCGAGATGGCTTTCCAGATTAATATCCAGCTTTGCGAATAATTCCTGAAAGCGTCGTCCGGTGTGCATATCGCCTTCTATTTTTATTTGCCCAGAAAACACCGTACGCATGGGATTTTTACTCAAGCCCATTAAACCGAATGCCCACAGCGAGCCGGTTAATGTGGTATCAGCAGGCTCGGTCACATGATCCAGCAATTGGATGGTATCGCTTGAGCAGCACAAATACGCAGTTTCGTTAAACGGCTGTACGGTAATGGCGATAACTTTTCCGGCCAGCGGCGTTAAGACCGCGTCACGGTTTTCGCCCAGCGCCAAATAATGGTTGAGGGCAGTTTCCAGCGCACTGAACAGCAAGGGTTTTATGGCCATGCTAAATCTTATAACCTCGGTGGATGGCGACGATGCCTTGGGTCATATTGTAATATTCGCAACGTTCAAAACCGGCAGCTTCCATCATGTTTTTCAGTTCATCCTGTTTAGGGTGCATACGGATGGATTCGGCCAGATAACGGTAGCTATCTTCATCTTTAGCGACAAATTTACCAATTTTGGGCAGCAATTTGAAGGAATAAAAATCGTAGACTTTTTCGGTTATTTTGTCAGTTGGGTGCGAAAACTCCAAAACAATCAAACGACCACCGGGTTTTAATACCCGATACATAGAGCGCAAAGCCGCATCTTTATCGGTGACATTACGCAAACCAAAGGCGATGCACACGCAATCAAAGGTATCGTCCTCAAACGGCAAACATTCTGCGTTGACTTGTGCGTAACGCACGTTGCCGACCAAGCCTTTGTCAATCAAACGATCACGGCCCGTGCGCAGCATTTGCGCGTTGATATCGGCCAATACCACTTGGCCATCTTTGCCGACCCGCTGTTCAAACAGCACGGTTAAATCGCCGGTGCCACCAGCCAAATCCAATACGGTCTCATCTTTACGGACATTGCTAAGTTGTACGGCAATACGCTTCCAGATACGGTGGATGCCGACTGACATCAAATCATTCATGATGTCGTAATTTTCTGCGACGGAATCAAATACGCCGCGCACCAGATTGACTTTATCCTTGCTATCAACCTGCTTAAAACCGAAATGTGTGGTGTTTGTTGTCATGGTTTACCTTAGTTTTTTAAGGGTTGCGTGCGGGTTACACCGGCAGCTTCCAGTTTATTTAAGTAGTCTGCCCACAGTGTGTGGTATTCTGCCCCTAATTTATAAAGCAAATCCCAGCTATAAATCCCGCTGTCATGGCCATCGCTAAACGTAGGGGCGATGCCATAATTACCAATGGGGCGAATTTCGGTAATGGTAACCTGTTCTTTGCCGGTTTGCAGTACTTCTTGCCCTGGGTCGTGGCCAACAGCTTCCGCCGATTGCGTGTAGACCCGCAGGTATTCACAAGGCAGCGTGTAGGTATTGCCGTCATCAAAACTAATTTCTAATAAATTGGATATCTGGTGCAATTTAATTTCGGTGGGGAAAGTTTGGATAGGTTTTACAGGTAAGCGCATAAATAGTGTTGAGTCCTATAAATTTAAGATCGGATTGAAACAGCAATTATTTTTTTGGCTTCCATGCGTGGCCTAATCGCTGCGCTTTGCTGATGTGTTTGGGAGTCATAGTTTCTTTAAGTTGGGCAAGGCTGGCTCTGGCAAGTTCATTGCCCAATGCACTGGCAAGAAAAAACCACATGTAAGCTGACACATCATCTTGCATTGTGCCCTC
Source organism: Crenothrix sp. (assembly GCF_043729335.1). NCBI lineage: Bacteria > Pseudomonadati > Pseudomonadota > Gammaproteobacteria > Methylococcales > Crenotrichaceae > Crenothrix > Crenothrix sp. The sequence goes on from NZ_JAYTLQ010000054.1 coordinate 135,608, forward strand.
ACCAATGGCATAGCTACAACCCAAATTATATTGGGCTTCGGGCATGCCTTGCTTGGCTGCCTTGAGATACCATATAACCGCTGTCGCATCATCTTTGGGCGTACCCTGACCTGCGCTGTACAGCGAGCCTAAGTTAAATTGTGCGTACCTATTTCCTAGCTTGGCAGATAGACCATACCATTTAATCGCCTCGTTGTAATCTTGCGCTACGCCGTTGCCTTTTTCGTAACACAAGCCAAGATTACATTGTGAAGTGGCATTGCCTTGTTGTGCCGCCAGTTGGTACCACTTAAAAGACTGGTCATAATCTTGTGCTACACCGTGGCCTTCCGAATAAAGATTGCCTAAGTTATTTTGTGCATCATGATCGCCCTGATCTGCCGCTAGCCGATACCATTTGGCAGCTAAGGCATGGTTTTGCACTACGCCTTCGCCGTGTTCATAACACAGACCAAGGCTATATTGCGCGAGCACATTGCCTTTTTCAGCAGCCAGGCGATACCACTTAACCGCCTCGGCATAATCTTGTGGCACACCTTCGCCATTGGCATAATGGTGGCCGAGATTATACTGCGCCATATCATGGCCTATATCAGCGGCTTTGCGATAAAATTTAACGATTAAGCTGGATACAAATTTCATAAAAATAAGGTAAGGTGTAAAGGAGCATCTAGTATTAGGTACACAATACAGGATTTACAGCACACCTTGTTCCAAAAGTTGCAGATAAATAAATTCCGGCGCTTTTACACCAGCTTGTTGGCGTATTTCAACCAAGCGATCGGATTCAAAAAAGGCTTTGGCGTTAGCAATGGATGTCCATTTGGAAAAATGGACGATTTTATTGGCATCGCTATCCAATTTTAAAATTTGGTAACTTAGCTCGCCAGCTTCTTTTCTGATGGGTGCGGCAACATCAAATATTTTTTTCCAGACTGCAAAATTTTCTACTTCGTGGATTATGAGTACGTGTTCCATTTTTTAGGGGTGTGGAATATTGGTTAATACGTTTGCTCTGTGCAAAAAAAAACCCAAGCCACCCGGCTTGGGTTTTGATGTTAAGAGCTTGGCAATTCCCTACTTTCGCATGGCAAACTGCCACACTATCATCGGCGCTA
>NZ_JAYTLQ010000055.1:0-24438 GCF_043729335.1 Crenothrix sp.
GATGCATCTCGGTCGTCCACATGCTCTAGGCTCAAGCAAGTACACCAATTTAATAAGTCACTATGGCCTCAAGTTTTTCCCCATGGCAAGGCTTCCGCACGGCTCCGCCGCCGCGCGCGTGGCGAAGGGCACGTTTGGCACGATTCGGGTCTTTGGTATTGTGGGGCGCGCACTGCCCTTCGTAGCCGTTGGTTTGGCCGTCTACGACGCCATCAGCATCGGCATGTGTGCTTATGAAGAACGCAATGGAAAGTAACGCTGGCGCGATTTCATCTAAAGATGAGATTATCGAAACGGTGATCGACATTTTTGTGCGCGAGATTGGTTTTATTGAAAGGGAAGAGGTTTCCCGTGCCACGCACATAGTCAAAGATTTCTATATCTATACCGATGACCTGTCACTTTTTCTTTTGGCAGTCGAAAAACACTTCGGCATCAAACCGGCCACCGAGGAATGGTCAAGCTTTGAACCGACGATCGAAAGGATTGCTGATTTCGTGTTGCAGCATCTGTTAAAAAAGCAATAGGGCATAGTAATACCCTGTGCTCTAACGAATAACGGGCGCCGGGGTCATGTCTCAATACTGTTCGTTTAAGAAAAATTCCGTTCGCCCTGAGCTTGTCGAAGGGCTCCAGTTGCGAAGCTGGTGGTTCGACAAGCTCACCACGAACGGTTACTATTTTATACAGTGTATGTACCTGATGCCGTTTTGCCGCCATAGCCAGTCCAATCCGTATGAAAAAATTGACCTCTGGGCTGATCAATTCGTTCATAAGTATGTGCGCCAAAATAATCCCGCTGCGCCTGTAATAAATTGGCGGGCAAACGCTCAGTGCGGTAGCCGTCGTAAAACGCTAACGCAGACGATAATGCAGGCGTAGGAATGCCCTGCTCTATGCCTAAAATAACCGACTTGCGCCAGCCTGTGTCAGTTTGGGTCATGGCATCTACGAAGTAATCGGCCAATAACAGGTTTTCTAATTGTGGGTTAGTTTCGTAGGCTTTTTTAATATCATTTAAAAAATGGCTACGGATAATACAGCCGCCGCGCCACATCAAGGCAATTTCGCCGTAGTTAAGCGCCATAGTGTATTCTTTAGAGGCTTCGCGCATTAACCAGAAACCTTGCGCATAAGAAATAATTTTAGCTGCATAAAGCGCATCGCCGATGGCAGCAATCATGGCTTGTTTATCACCGGTAAAAGGCGTTGCTGCGTGTTTTGGCAACGCTTGTGCGGCTTTAACCCGTTCCTCTTTTTGGGCAGACAAGCAGCGTGCAAACACCGATTCACCAATTAAGGTAAGCGGAATACCCAAATCTAAAGCATTAATACCCGTCCATTTGCCGGTACCTTTTTGGCCAGCGGTATCAAGGATTTTTTCCAGCAGCGGATTACCGTCAGTATCTTTAAAAGCCAAAATAGCGGCGGTGATTTCAATCAGATAGGAGCTTAATTTGCCTTTATTCCATTCGGTAAAGATGTCGTGCATTTCAGCGGCGCTTAACCCTAAACCTTCGGATAGTAATTGATAGGCCTCGCAAATCAGCTGCATGTCGCCGTACTCAATGCCGTTATGCACCATTTTGACGTAGTGGCCAGCGCCGTTATCACCGACCCATTCACAACACGGTTCGCCATTAACTTTCGCGCTAATCGCCTGGAAAATCGGTTTAACCGCAGGCCATGCGGCTTTATTACCGCCGGGCATAATGGAAGGCCCGTTTCTTGCGCCTTCTTCACCGCCAGAAACACCCGTGCCAATGTAGTTGATATTTTTTTCTTTAAGTTGTGCGGTACGTCGGTTGGTATCGGCAAACAGCGAATTGCCGCCATCAACGATAATATCGCCAGCGGACAGCAACGGCACCAGCTTATCGATGTATTGATCGACCACTTCACCGGCTTTAACCATTAACATGACAATGCGCGGGGATTCAAGTTGAGCAATCAGCTCTTCCAAGGAATCTGTGCCGGTAACTTGCGTACCTTTAGCAGGGCCTTCCAGAAATTCATGCGTTGTGCTTGTGGTACGGTTGAAAACGGCGACTTTAAAGCCGTGGTCATTCATGTTGAGAACTAAATTTTGTCCCATTACTGCAAGGCCAATTAAACCGATGTTTGCTGTCATGTGCTTATCTCGCTGGTATTAAATTTAGAAGCATTCTAGCACGGCAAAGACAGCGCTGAATTGAAATTGGAGGTGTTTTTTGAGGGCTGTTTAACAATGTTATAATAATACATTGTCATGGTTGATCAGATAGATGCGTGATGCTGATTTCATAAAGCCTACACTTCACATCGTTACGCTATCTTACGTTTTTGGTTAATATAATTTACAACTGTTTATTCATCGGCACCGGCACTGGCTACCATAACAAATTTGATATCGTAATACGCTGTTAATACGTGTTCTGGTATTTTTTCGGGCGCATTTCTTAACCAAAGGAATGTGTGCGTATCCAGCAACATGTTCATTTATTCGCCTAGCCAAAAGTCATCGGGCAGAGGTGTATCAAAATCATCATGAATGACGATTTTATCCCTGTATTCGCCTACGGTTCTCTTTTTGAGCAGTTGCTTTTGCTTTTGAAGTTCCGGTGGCAAAATTTCAATTTCGTGTAATAGTTGTTGGTTATGCCGACATTCTGCACCCCACCCAACGTAAAAATTATTTAAACTATATGGCATTTGCAATACACAGGCCATGCCATGAATACCGACGGACTTTACAAAAGTTACAACCTGGACCATCTTGGACTTGTCGCCGGGATGGTTGACGAATTGGGTCTACCCAAATTGATCGATACCTTGATCATACAAGACCACCAGCAACGAAACGTTTCTGTAGGACAATGCGTCAAGGCCATGATTTTGAATGGCCTTGGCTTTGTCAACAGGACACTGTACCTGATGCCACACTTTTTCAAGGATAAGCCCATCGAACGCCTGTTGGGGGAAGGCATTGAGGCTGACCATCTCAACGATGATGCCTTGGGAAGGGCTTTGGATGCTGTTTACGCTTACGGCCCAGAAGAATTGTACGGGCAACTGGCCGCCCAAGCCGTCAAGCGCCTTGGACTCGACTGTAAAATAGGCCACCTGGATGCCACCAGTTTTCATGTGGATGGTGTCTACAATAGCCACGAGGAGACTGTGCCAGAAGGCCTGATCCATATTACCCAGGGTTATAGCCGCGACCATCGCCCCGACCTAAACCAGGTGGTGTTGCAGCTGATTAGCGAGCATCAGGCTGGCATACCGTTGTTGATGGAACCACTCAGCGGCAACAGTAGTGACAAGGCCAGCTTTCGCCAGACGCTGAATGATCACATTGAACAGCTGAGCACGGGTGTCGGGCTTTCGCTGGTTGTTGCTGATAGCGCCTTATATGCAGCAGAAACCCTGCAGGACCTGGGCAGCTTCCCCTGGGTTACCCGTGTTCCTGCAACGGTTGGCGGTATCCGCGAATTAATCCTGGCCGTCTCCGGTGAATGGATGCTTGACCAACCAGAACGTGCCTTTACTGTACTGGGCTCCAACTATGGCGGTGTTAACCAACGCTGGCTGATTGTTTATAGCCAGGCGGCCCGTGAGCGTGCCGAGCAAACAGTAAACAAACAGCACCTGAAACAAAGCCAGGCCGAGCATAATGCGTTCACTGCCTTGGCCAACCAGACCTTCGCCTGTGTCGCGGATGCAAAGGCTGCTTTGGCAAAATTACAAAAAATCCTGAAAGTTGTCGCCTTGCACGACCCTGAAATTATTGAGGCGGCCAGTTTCACTAAAAAGGGCCGGCCGCGTAAAGGCCAGTTACCCGATATCATCCGCTATCGCATTGAAGCGGGCGTGGCATCTGTTCTTGAAACAAGATGCCATAAGATACAGGCTAAAAGCTGCTTATTATCGCCAGCAACCAACTGGATGAAGCGCAGCTCAGCCATGAGAAAATGCTGGAGCTCTATACACCAGGCCAACAAAAAGTCGAACATGGTTTCCGTTTTTTGAAAGACCCCTGGTTCATGGCAGATACCTTGTTTCTCAAATCACCCAAACGCATTATGGCTTTAATGGCGATTATGACCCTTTGTCTCTTGGTCTTCGGCGCGTTGGAGTACCGTATCCGTCAAACACTTGCGCAGACCAAGCAAACGTTTCCAAGCCAAATTGGAGCGGCCACCGCAAAGCCTACCGCTCGGTGGGTGTTCCAGTTCTTTACCGGTATCCATGTCCTGCTAGTCGATAGTTGTCGGGAAGTCATACTGAACTGCAATGAACATCACCATCAACTGATTAGCTTGCTTGGAAATCGGTATGTTAAATTATATGCAAATTCTGAATAGGAGGGTGCGGAATGTCGGCAAGATGGTCCAGGTTGTAACTTTTGTAAAGTCCGTCGGTATTCATGGCATGGCCTGCGTATTGCAAATACCATATAGTTTAAATAATTTTTACGTTGGGTGGTGTACGGAATGTCGGGTTGACGGCGATCTTTATCGTAATCGTGTTCATGTTAAAGGTTTACTTAGGGCGGATATTTATGATTGTGTGGATAATATGGGGCATCGTTTTTTATTGGTTAGTAGTTATCCATTATCTGGTGAAGTAACGGTTTGGCGTGAATCGGTGTTTGAGGTGATTGATACGGCTAGGGACGGTTGGGTTCGGATGAAGCGAAGAGAGGGTAAGCATGGCTATGATATTCACATCATGGAAGAGGTATTAGGTGATCCGCGCTGGTCTAAGCGGCCTTTGGATGAATTTGTGGTGGAAGCCTTTGGTGACAATATTATCTCGGCTGGGGATTTACGGCCTGATTTTTCGGCTCATACGTCTGTAAAACGCACTGTTCGTAGAAGCCATACTTTGTAAAAGAGAATTTTTGAGGTGTATTTAGATGTCATATCCCAGCCTAATTAAGGGCTTGGGATATGACTTTATGCTGGCTTTAACCTTTTACGGGCTTTCAGAGGTTTCTCAGTTATTGTTTAATTATTCCAAGTAGCATCGTTCTAAGCCTTCATTCAAATTGATCCCGTTTTTTTTCGCGTACTTGTGCGTGCATGACCAACGCACTAACACTAAATATAACCTGAAATAGCCAGTTTAAAAACTTACAATTTCTCAAATTTACGCAAATAATCGTTTAACTGAAAATTTTCTTTCACTTCATCATGCGGAATTAATAAATACTTCCACGTTTTCCCACCGTTTTTTAATAGATGACTGCTCGCATTCTGACACCACTTAATTGCTGCATTAGCCTTGGATAACACTTTTTTATCTGCCATTTCAGCTTGGGATTTTGTTTCCACCATCAAGATATAATCTTCAGCTTCAGCGACAAAGTCGGGAATGTATTCAGGGTGTTCAATGCCGTCTTTGTAATAAATTTGGAATTGACCTTTTGCAGGTTTAAACCACTTTTGTGCGTCACGTTCTAAAATCACCGCAAAACGGCGTTCAGTATCTGAATCAAATTTTTGCAGCGGGTATAAACAATTATTGAAATTCCCAAAAAGCATTTGTTTGATTTTAGACTTATCGGCAATCGTATCTCGATAAGAGTAAATGGGTTGATTTTCAGCAACGGTATAAGCGCAACTTTTTAATGGCGTGAAACCGCTGCGTATTTCGACTTCATAATCATCGGCTTTTTCCCAAAAATTCTCTGTCATTTGCGTGTATATCGTTCTCGCAATCAATTGACGATTATTGCTCAGTACGTTATTCACTTCATCTTCTGATAAATAACTATTCAGATAATCGACAGTTTGCGTTGCCAAATCGTAAATTAAATCAGCGTGATCGTCGTAAGATATATCGTCATAGTCAATCAACGCATGAACAATATAATCTTCGGGGCGTCGTTCGGTTAAACCCACTTGAGAATTCATGAACGCTTGTTCATTGGTTTGCAAACTTTGAAGAATAATATCGCGTTCTGACGGCTGTAAATTTAAACCGCTCAAATCCAACTTAAACAATTTGTACCCGGAAGAGACGTTACCTTTAGGCACAACAACAATACGCGGAATGTCGATAGTTTGTTGCACCATCAAATCAATCGTTTTTTTAACGATTTCAGCCACATCAACGGGTTCTTGTTCGTTTGGTAGATTCTGTTGACCTGTCGTTAAATGTTCGGTGACTGATTCAATAATACGTTGCTGAACTGCGTTGTTAAGTAATGCTTTGCTTGTCGGTGCAGTGCTTGGCTGGTGCTGCAATTTATGCAATTCTGAGACAGCAATTTGAGCAACGGCTATTTCAGCCATATTTTTGAAAATAGGCAGCGTTTCAGGATTGGAAGTCGTTTTGTTTTCAGTGCTGGTTTTACCATTGATTAACCGCTCTAAATTTGGCGGGACAACGACACTTTTTTGTTTTTCTGTGTTTGACGGCGCATCGAGAATAACTTGTTTTAAACGTAACGGATTTTGCGGATTATTTGCTTCATCAATAATTTCTTGAAAACGGTCATGAGCGACGATGTTTAATCTATCAACCGCGACCACACCCGTGCGTTTGCCATAAGGTAAACGCAAATCACGACCAATAGACTGCTCAATCAAGGTGCGGGCATTCGCGGCGCGTAACGGCACAATGGTGTAAAGATTAGTCACGTCCCACCCTTCTTTGAGCATATTAACGTGAATCACCACTTCGGTCGGTTCATCATGATCTTCTACCGCTAACAACCGCGTTATCATTTCTTCTTCGGCTGCACCTGTTTTACTGCTATCGACTTGAATGATTTTGCCTTGATAGCGCCCCTCAAAAAAGGCGGGCGATTCCATCAAATCCAGCAATTGTTTAGCGTGCGTGGTATCGCGGGCGATGACCAGCATAAACGGTTTTACTACCGGCACTTCATTTTCACGCGAGTAAGTCAGTAGCTCTACTTTTGTCGTTTCATGCAGCCTAATTCCATCCATGAGCTTGATACGCTCAAGTTCTTCAGTGGTGTATTGTTTAGGATCAAAATTGCGCCGTGTGACCACCGCCGGTTCTTTGACAAAACCATCATCCATTGCCTTTGCTAATGGATAATCCACCACCACATTTTTAAACGGCACAGTGCCTTTGGTACTTTCTGTGAATGGCGTTGCCGTCAGCTCTAAACCCAGTAATGGCTTCAGTTCATTGAGTGCGCGTACCCCTGCATCAGCGCGATAACGATGCGATTCATCCATCAACAACACTAAATCGGGTAATTCAGCTAAATAATTAAAATAACTATCACCCAGGTATTCCGATAAGCGTTTTATTTTTGGCGATTTGCCACCACGTACTTCTGAATTGATTTTAGAAATGTTGAAAATATTAATCGAAACTGAGGTGAAAACATCAAACACCCGTCCTTTTGTTTCGTAGTCGTCGCCTGTGATTATTTTTGGTGAATTAAAGGCGAATTCTGAAATGCCTTTAAACACATATTTCGGCGTGTTCGGTGTAAAGTCGGTAATGAGTTTGTTATAAATTGTTAAATTCGGCGCTAAAACAAAGAAATTACTAATGCCATGCGCTAAATGCAAATAACTGATAAAAGCCCCCATTAAGCGCGTTTTACCGACGCCTGTTGCCAAGGCAAAACACAACGAGGGGAAATCACGCTCAAAATCGGTTAGCGTTGCAAACTCAGTTTTTAAGGCTTCCAACAAACCAGGCACATCACGTTTTGGATGTAAAATACCGGGCGTGGTCGCAATGGCTTTTTGCAAGGCTTCCAATGATTCGCGCTGTGGCATTCGTAAACTTAAACGTCCTGTTAAATTTTCAATGCTTCGCTGTTTCATGCGACTACCGATGCAGTAGTACTTGCATTACTAGGTTTGCGATGGGTTTGAAATTGAAAATCTAATAAATCAATAGGATGATGGCGTTTACTTAAATACAAGACTTCTAAACCCACAACCTCGCCCGCTGCATCGTAATCTAAAATAATGCCGGCTGCGATTTCTTCTGATTCAACCACTTCAGCCTCTACAAGCTGTAAATGCAATGCGTCAGCTACTTCATCAATATTTAGTTTCATAATTTATTTCTCATATTTCTATCGAAAAAGGCAGTAATTACACGAATTGGACGGGTCTTAGGATTGACGATAACCCGCAATACTCGCCCTTCAAATTCATCAATTCTAGCTAATCGATGTTCTAACTCAGCATCTGTTGGGTCAATATGAACAAGTTGCGGGGTTGTAATGGCTTGCTCTAACCATTCTAAACGGATATTACTGCGTTTTTGCAAACTCTGTTGGGCATGAGCAGTTAATTCATACATCACAAATCATCACCAAACAAATCCAGCGTACCGTTATCTTTGCGTTTTTTGGTTTCAATCGGTTTTAACTCAGACGGTTGCGCCATTGGTAAATTCGCCACATTTAAACTGTAATCATCATGTCCCCATTCGCAACTGTGCAGTAACATTTTGGGAATTTTCTTGAGCGTTAAATTCGGGAATTGGTCAGCTTTACCGCGAAACGCTGAGCAACACACCAATAAGGAACAATCGCCCACGTCGTCGGATAAATCCTGTAATTGTTGTGGTGAAAGATTTTGCGTGGTGACGTAAACAAAATCATTTTCGGACGAATAGCCATGTTTCCACCATTGGCTGTCTGAGGGTGCGTAAGTGAAGCCTTGATTTTTACAGACCGCTTCCGCCAACATTTCTGCATGGTAGGCTTTATTGATAACCCATTGCCCCCAACGGTCTTGTTCTAACAGTGACGGTGCAAGTTTGTAATAACGAAAACCGCCGCCACCTTGCCAGTTCATGGTTTTAGAAATACCGCCTTGGTCTGTGCCATCAATTACTTTTTGCAAACGTGGAATGATGTGCGTGTGGCAATGTTCGCCCAGTTCAATCATTATCCATCGCCGCCCCATTTTGTGGGCAACTGCGCCTGTTGTGCCTGAGCCTGCGAAGGAGTCTAGGACTAGGTCGTTTGGATTTGTGGCTATATGTAATATGCGATTAAGTAATCTTTCTGGTTTAGGACTATCAAAAACAGCTTCATCATGTTGATGAGTGAGCGCAGCTTTCTTTGCCTCGTCATTTGTACCTACATCAGCTGCGTACCAAATAGTTTCTGGTGTTAATCCAGAATCTTCACTATCTCGTAAAAATTTTTTAATTCTTGGAACTCCATTTCCATCTTTACCAAACCATATATTTCCATTACTAATTTCTTCTTCTATTCGTAATTTTGTATATCGCCAACATGTTCCTTTTGGTGGATTATGTTCCTTTCCATTAGGAGCAATTAGTGTGTAAAACTGTGAGGCAGTTGCATGACCAGCCTGTGCATTTGCTGAAATTGATTGCCAAGAGCCTCGAGGGTCATTATCAGGATTTTTATATCTATCTAAAACAGTATCATTTAATGGAAGCGGATTTCTAATGAAATCAAATATAGTTTTTTGTTTTGCGTAGACTAAAACAAAATCATGTTTGAATGAAAATACACGTCTATTTTCGCGTGTCGTTCTTTTCTCCCAAATAATTGTTGCAACAAAATTACTTCGTCCAAACAACTCATCACACAACACCTTCAAATAATGCGCTTCGTTGTCATCAATCGTAATCCACAACGAACCATCATCAGCCAGCAAAGTATGGATAATTTCCAAACGGTCGCGCATTAAACCCAACCAAATCGAATGCTCTAAACCATCATCGTAATGCGTGAATGCACTGCCCGTGTTATACGGCGGGTCGATAAAAACACATTTCACTTTGCCCGTATAGTTTTGCTCTAAGGCTTTCAACGCCAGTAAGTTATCACCAAAAATCAAACGGTTGTCGAAACTGTCGTTATCCGTCACACGGTGTTTAGCATGATAGGATTTTTCCTTATCTTCCAGCAAAATACGCGGCTCTAAACGCGGGCGTTTTTCCTTACCTATCCATGTCAATTCTAGTTTTTGTTTACTCATAAAATGGTTTGTTGTAACTGCTGCAATTGCGGTAATAGGGCGGGTATGTCGGTTTGAATAATGCTCCACAAAATATCGTTATCAATACCCAAATAACCATGAATTAAACGGTTGCGCGTAGCAATCATCATACGCCAAGGGATGTGGGAATGCTGGCTGCGGATGGTTTCTGGTATGTGTGTTGCCGCTTCACCAATCAATTCTAAATTTCGCACCGTGGCATCGTAATTTAAACCGCTGTTAATAAAGCGTTGCTGGTCAAAGCCTTCGGTGTAACACAGCACTTTTTCAGCAAACTCAATCATGTCGCTTAGATAAAAACGCCATTCTCGCACGGTAGCATCAGACATCTATCGCCTCCTTCTCAACAAACGGGCGTAATTCTGGACGCAACGCTTTTTCAGTGACCAAATCAACGGCACAACCTAATAAGTCTTCTAAATAAAATAGCACACCAAAATAACGCGCTGACGTAGCAGGGCTGTCAAAACTGATTAAAATATCGACATCACTATTTTCGCCCGCTTCATCACGCGCAGTAGAGCCAAACAAAGCCAACTGTTTAACGCCGAATTGTTGTTGTAATAGCGGTTTGGTTTTTCTGAGTAAGGTTAAGGCGGTTAGGCGGTTCATAGTGGTTTGTTATCGAATGAAAAGGTTTTCGTCATAATCATTTCCTCTTTTGTTTGGTTTGCTGATAGTCACCCATGAGAACAATGGCGATTGCTGTCACTTTTACCCAATGGGTGAGTTTTATTTATTGAATACGCCAACGAATGATAAATAAATCTTCTGCTTGTGTCTTTTGATTCAATTTACTTTCCAGTTGTTCGATTAAGGCTTCTCGGCGTTCATCGACTTCATCTTGTCTATCAAATAACTCTTTGCGTTGCTTGTTACGGGTTCGTTCTAAATCCCGTTGCTTTTTCTGCCACACTAATTTTTCTTCCAAGGTTACCGCTATTTTGGCATTACGACGGACTTCTTTAATTTGCACATCAATTTCTTTAATGCTTTGTTCAAGACCAAACTTTAAATCATCCGCCCAATGATCCAGTTTATTGACCTCTTCATCAAAAAACAGCAGGTTGCGCGTGTTGACGGTTCTTAAGATGCCATTTTTTGCAACGGTCAGCGATTCTTCAATAGCCGAACTGGTTAAAACGGTTTGTTGTTCACAAGCCATGGCGGGTAACTGCATCAGTTTTTGTGCTGTTTCAGCAGGCAGGATTTCACCTGTTTCGGTAGTGGCGGTAAATAAAAGATGATCTTCTCTGCGTTCTAGTGCTTCGATGCTGAATTGCTGCACCTTCAACGTACCCGATTGCCCAAGTAACGATTCAATGACGCTAATTTTTGCACCATGTGCGGCATAATTAAACGTGATGTGCGCTGAAGGTGTCGGTGTATTTTTAGCGGTTTCTAACACCCATTCACCTAAAAGATGATTTAAACGATAAACGTGGGCATTCGCTACGTCTGTTTGGTTTTGATGCTTACCTGTCAGTTTATACCATCCCAGTGGTATTTCTTTTGTAACAGTGCTTTGTAGATTAAAGCTATGTCGATGCTCATCAAAACTGGCGTGTGTTTTGAGTTGGTGTTTGGTTACTAACCAAAATAAACGACTAATTTTATCAAGCCGTTGTTTAGTTTGATCGAGCTGTAATTTAAGCAAATCGTGAATATCTTCATCAAAGTTATCCAGCAATTGCCGTTGGGTTTCCTGCATTTGTTTGTTAATTTCAACTTCCATTTCTTTTTGAAGTTGAGTAAAAGCCGATTCAATCTGCTCTGTTGTGCGACAGGCTTGGTAAATGGCTTGAATGCGTTTTTCAAAATCAATTCCTGATTCTATCGAGCCTAGCACATCATCCGATGCACCAAAAACACCATCGAATAAATGAAACTTGCTCGCTAAAAGCTCCAATACCCGCTGGTCGGCATAATTGCTTTGATTGAGAAAATTGATGACGACCACATCGAATTTTTGCCCATACCGATGACAACGACCAATGCGTTGTTCTATGCGTTGCGGATTCCAAGGTAAATCATAGTTGATAAGCAGTGAACAGAATTGCAGGTTGACCCCTTCGGCGGCTGCCTCAGTTGCAATCATGATTTCGGCATGATGCTGGAAATGGTCAATCAGTGCGGTTCTTCTGTCTATTTGCGGTGAACCTGTGATTTTATCTGAACCTTTATTTTCTTTTAGCCATTGTTGATAAACGTGGGTAACTTCTGGGCTATTGTTAGTGCCACTAAAGGTAATTAATTTATCTTGGTATTGATTCGCCGTTAGGTAGTTAAATAAATATTCTTGGGTTCGTTTGGATTCGGTAAAAATAACGGCTTTGCGCGGTGCATCCATAACCGCCATTTGTTCAAAGCCTTGATTTAAGGCAATCAATAAGGCTTTGGCTTTGCTGTCATCGTTAATTTTTTCAGCTTGTTCAATAAGGCTTTGTAATTCAAGAATCTCATTATTTAGCTGTTCTTTGTCGATAGGCTGTTCAGCATCCTCTACGGTGTCACTGTCTAATTCTTCAAGATAATCGGCTTCTAAATCATCATCTTCAATCAATTTTGAAATAAAACCCGCATCGTCAATTTGCTGGTTTTGAAGTGTTTCTAATCGTTGTTTTATCGCCAATAATGTACGGTGTACCGCGTAAGTGCTAGAAGCAAGCAACTTTCGTAAAATCAAACCCGTCAGGTGGCGGTGACGTTTAGGTAAAGCATAGCTGTCCTCGCGTTCGAGCAAGGCGGTAATTCCATTGTAGAGTTGCATCTCTACATCAGAAGGCGTGAAAGGCACGGTAATGGTCTTGCGCTCTGTGTAACGGACATACTCTAAAACTTGTTTTCGCAGCGTTCGTTTAACAAACGGCTTTAAACGCTGCTTGAGTTGATTTACACCATCATTACCTGTGATGTAATGTTGCCGAAAAGATTTTTCATCACCAAAAAGATGTTCATCAAGTAAAGTCGATAATCCATAAAGCTCTAATAATGAATTTTGTAACGGTGTGGCTGTTAAAAGTAACTTTTGTCGTCCATAGAATACCTGCTTTAGCACTTGCCCCATTTTATTGTTAGGGCGGTAAACATTGCGTAGTTTATGCGCCTCATCCATAACAACTAGATTCCATGATTCAGCAATCAAATAATCTTCTAGTCGTACTGCAAAATGGTAGGACAGTATAGTGATACAGTTGTTATTAAGGGGATTATAGACACCCTGTTTTTTTAACTGTCGCCAAGTATTGACATCGAGAATTTGCGAGGGTAAGTTGAATTTATCTTGTAGCTCTTGCGCCCATTGTTTGCGTAATGATGCAGGACAGATAATCAGCAATTGCCGTTTACGTTCTGCCCAATACTGGCAAAGTACCAGCCCCGCTTCGATAGTCTTTCCTAATCCTACTTCATCAGCAAGGATAACGCCTTTATTAAGTGGGTTTTGAAGTACAAAAAGTGCAGCATTTATTTGATGAGGATTGAGGTCAACAGTTGCATCGAATAGGGATTGAGATAACCTGTCAACGTCACCTGCCGCACATTGGCGTGTTAGTTCATAGGCATAATACTTAGCATGGTAATCAGTTATCACTATTTTCCTTTTAAATTATCAAGCTTTTAAAAACAATTTTAGGATACTAATCAACAAAAGGCTCTAAAGTTCAATCAAAATCGCCGTAATCCGTGCCGATTTCTGCCGCAAGGTGTTCCGTGTTCTTCCAACAGATCAATGATAGTTTGTTTTTTCTTAGCGTTTTACCAGCGCTACAAAATCATCCTTCGTAAGTAGGAGGCTCTGGTACAGGAGGCGATGGATAATACCATTGATGGTATCTATTGGGCAGATTCTTAAATTTTGGGTATCAAATCCAAGTAATCTTTGTAAAGAATCTATATGGATGATGGAGATAGGAGAAATGTGAGTCGAAGACTTAATAACCTGACTCACCGGAATTAGACCGGACGGCAGGCAAAAAAAAGGGCTTGCATTGCTGCAAGCCCTTCATTTACTTGGCTCCCCCGGACGGGCTCGAACCGCCGACAAGGTGATTAACAGTCACCTGCTCTACCTGCTGAGCTACAGGGGAATTATTTTTTTGCTCTTAAAATGGCGCGCCCGGAGAGATTCGAACTCCCGACCGATCGGTTCGTAGCCGATTACTCTATCCAGCTGAGCTACGGGCGCTTTGTTTAGCCCTGCATTGTGACTTTTAATTATCTATATGTCAATAGTTAAAATTAACAGTGCTTAATTGTTATGGCGGAGAGAGAGGGATTCGAACCCTCGATGGGAGTTAAAGCCCATACTCCCTTAGCAGGGGAGCGCCTTCAGCCTCTCGGCCATCCCTCCTGAATCCTATTGTGTGGAACCCGTCGACCCTGCTGACTCAGCCAATTCCTTTTTAATCCTTTCGTAAATTTCTTCTCTATGTACTGAAACTTCCTTTGGCGCGTTAACCCCTATACGAACTTGATTCCCTTTCACTCCAAGAACCGTGACCGTAACCTCATCACCAATCATTAAAGTTTCACCTACTCGACGAGTCAAGATAAGCATGGCTTCTTCCTTATGTAATTAATAACGCACTGTACTTGGCACAGCATTTAACTTACTCTGGGAATTATATCAGTATTTCTGAAAAAAAAAACTAAAAGCGTTTTTAATTTAAGCAGTAGACTAAAATAAACGCCTAAAATTGAGCAAAATATTTTTTATAATGCGTTTTTTAGGGGCTATAATTGAAAGTTTTTTGCGTATTACATATTGAGGTAGCGGGACTATTCTATGACAATCTTTACTAAATCACAAGAGCCACTTAGAATAAATCTCAGTTATACGCCAAAAGAATTACAATTTGGTACCAGTGGTAGACGCGCAGAGGTGATTCACTTAACACATTTGGAAGTTTTTATTAACGTAGTCGCTGAGCTTGAATTTTTACAATCTTTGCCAAAAACAGAGGGGGGCATTAACCGTGGAGAAACCTTTTATTACGCCTACGACTTACGCCCTAGCTCAAGCCAGTATGTCAAAGAACAAGGCAATCGCGGAAAACTGGCGCAGGTTATTGAACAAGCCATCCGTTATTCCGGGATGATTCCCAGCAATCAGGGACAAATTCCCACGCCGGCGTTAACCTATTATGCCGTGTTGCAGGGCAAAGGTAGCATTATGGTAACAGGCAGCCATATCCCCTTCGACCGTAATGGCTATAAGACTAATACAGCGAGTGGTGAGCTGCTCAAACAGCACGAAAATCCCATTAATGACAAAGTTAAGCAAGTGCGTGCACAATTTTACGCGCAATCTCTTGAAGATTCTTTATTCACCGTAGATGGTTTTTTAAAACAGGAACCTAACGAATTAACGCCTGAACATCATCAAGCCGCCCAAGCCTATATTCAACGTTATATAGACTTTTTCGGCTCTGAGGCTTTAACGGGAATGCGCGTATTGGTCTATCAACATTCGGCTGTGGGGCGCGACCTAGTGTTAGACATTCTACGTAGTTTGGGTGCGTTTGTGCTCCCTATTGGCCGCAGCGAAACCTTTGTGCCTATTGATACCGAAAACATTCAAGCAGCTCAACTTGCTACTATTCAGGCATTATATGATGAGGCCGTGTTAAAACATGGTGCTTTTGATGCCATTATATCTACAGATGGTGACAGTGACCGCCCACTCATACTGGCTATAGACGCAAATACCTCAGCTGTGCGCTTTTTTAGTGGCGATCTGGTCGGCATGATAACCGCAGAATTTTTAGGCGCTAAAGCCATTGTTGTTCCTATTAGCAGTAACGATGCTGTCGATCACGGCAATCTAAAAGACATGCTTCAACCTAAAACCCGTATTGGCTCACCGTATGTGATTGCTGGCATGGAGAAGGCGCTAGCACAAGGCAAGCAATCGGTATGCGGTTTTGAAGCCAACGGTGGTTTTTTGACCGGTTCAGATATTATCCGTAACGGCAAAAAACTGACCGCATTGCCGACACGCGATGCCGTACTACCTATTTTGGCCGCTTTAGCAAGCGCGCACCACGAGAAAATCTCTCTAACCGCCCTATTCTCCCGTTTACCAAAACGTTACAGTAGCGCAGCTTTACTTAAGCAATTTCCAAAATCACAGGGGCTTGCCATAGTAAAACAGTTTTCACCGTCCCTTTCTGCTGCTTGCACGGTCACATTTTCAGACACTGGTATCACAGCCTTTAATGAGCACAATGACGCACAAACCGTAAGTCCACTGGAAATAAAAGCCCTGGATGCTATTAGCAAAGCCCTACTTGGCTTTTTTTCGCCCGAAAAAGGATTCTCTGAAATTACGCAGATTAATTATACCGATGGCGTGCGCATCTACTTTGCCAATAATGACATTGCCCACTTGCGTCCTTCAGGGAATGCGGATGAGTTGCGGATATATGCGGTTGCCGATACCCAGCAACGGGCGGATGAGATTACCCGCATGGCAACGCAAGAGCCGGATGGCATCTTACGCAGTTTGGAACGTTATGTAATGAGTTGCTGAAATTGTCTGTAGAGACGCAAAATTTTGCGTCTCTACAAAAGAAAGATTTCACTGATTACGCAGTGATTCACTACCAGCCACTTTCACGGATAACCACTGCCGCCGCTGAACGCAATACGCGCTCAACCAGACTTTCTGGCGGTGTTTCCAATGATAATCTGCCGCGCACAGTGATCGGTAATTTAGAATTGCTGTTCTCTACTTGCAATAAAACACGGTAAATGCCTTGTTCCGGCACCAAACGCCGCTCAGCATCAGGACGTACCGCAATCGCGCCACCATGCGTTGAAGCTAATTCTTCCAGATTAAGCTGACGGGTACCGGTTTTATCAATCGTAAGGACACTCACGCCAAACGGCGACAAATCACCACCTTCAGGATAAAAACGCCCTGCCCCATCCAGTTTTAAACGCCCGACATCAGCTTCTTCTGCATAAGCAACAACCGTTGCCACCGGCGTTTCTACATCACCCAGAACTTCATCTTTTGCCAGCCACTCGCCAGGGCGTAAAATATCCGATAAATCCCGAATCCGTCCAGAAAATGCCGAGCGTACCGTCAATTTTTTATGAGCCGCACGCAAGCCCTCTAATTTTGCTAGCGTCGATTGTAAAGTTTCGGCATCAATAGGATTATGCCGCGCCAAACTCAGCTCCAAACTCTGCGAAGCTAATTGATCGGATAGCTCCGTCCATTCCCGCTGTGCGCTGGCAATTTCAAAATCAAGATCAGGCGAGGTCAATTCCATAAGAATCTGCCCTGCCTTGACGGTATCCCCTTCGTGTACCCATAATTTTTTAACTTGCGCAGGCTGCGGACTGTACAGCGTGGATTGCGCTTGTGCATGCAATAAGCCTGGAACAATCAGATGCGTTTGCCAGGGCACAAACAAAATAGCAAGCGCCGCAATAGGAAGCAACCACGCCAAGCGCGGACGTATCGGTTTATCATGGGCTTTGATTTGCTCACGCCAGGCAGAAATTTCTTTTATCATCGGACGAATAACAAACCAACCTATTTCAACAGCAAACAAAGCAAGACCTAACACTTTGAAGAAAAAATAATACACAGCCCAAGCGATACCCGTAAACAAAATTAACCGGTAAATCCAGGTGCCATAAGCGTAAACCAGCAATAGTCGATAACGGTTTTTAGACCATGTTTCAGGTGCGGGGTGACCAAAACCGAATAAGCTTTCACGCATGCGCCACCTTGCTAAAGCAAACGAGCGATCTTGCAAATTGGCAATATCCAAACCATCGGCCAGCAGATAATAGCCATCAAAACGCATAAACGGATTGAGGTTAATAGCCAGTGTTAACACCCATGCCGTGCTGGCCAATAAATAAATACCACTGCGAAATGCCCCATCCGGCAACATCGTCCACAGTATGGTTGCAAAAATTGCCAAGGTTAACTCGGCAATCATGCCAGCAGCATCAATCGTCAAGCGTTGCTTTCTATCCGACAAGCGCCAGGCATCGGTCACATCAGTCCATAGCACCGGCATACCCAATAACAGAGCAACTCCCATTGTAGGCACACGACACCCAAAATGGCTGGCTGCAAAGGCATGACCAAACTCATGCACTACTTTAGATAGCGACAACATACAAGCGGTAGCCAGCACCCCTTCGGGAGTGAGCACATACATAAAACTATGGGTAAACTGCGTCCATTGCTGGGCAACTAAATAAAAAGCCAAGCAGGCAAAGATTGCCAAAACAACGATAAATGGTTTTTTAAATACTATGTCTAAACACGGCACTATTCTTTTCAAGAACGGGTCTATTTTGAGCAAAGGAATGCGCATAAATAAATAATTATGCAATAACCACACGCCAAAACTGGATTTACCGGCTTTTAATTGCTGTGCAAAACGCCGACTGCTTTCAGCGCCATTTGCTTTTGTTAAATGCTGATGAGTCAAAAACAAGCAAAACTGCTCTACGTCGGTTGCATCAGCTTCTAAAGGCGTTTCCTCTTCTATAGTGCTGGCAATCTGTTCTGGATTAGCAATCCCCCAGCGCTGCAAACATTCAAACTCTAGCCAACCTAAGCGAAAATAACGGTGTGCCAAAGGGTCGTGTAATGTCCAGGTTGGCAGCCCGTCATGGGATTTTGGCCCAGAAAAAATCGCTAGATCATCACGTAATTCAGGCCACGGCGGGGATTTTGCAGAATCTGCTGGTAATGCTGCCGCTACCACGTCAACCACAAACGCACTGTTTGAATGGGTTTACGGAATAACCACAAGATGAACGGTTTGCGAGTGCCATAAAGCTTGGCCGAACCACGGTAACCGAGGCGCGGCAATGTATCATGGCCCGTAAAGGTCGCTTTTAGGCGGTAAGCCATAATATCGGCAGGCGTTGGTGTGGCACGGTAACTAAAATAATTAAGGCTGGCGTGCAAAGGTTTATGCGGATTGATGTTGGAGAAAAACAAAACTTCTGCCCCCGATTCCAGCGCAATTAAATCATCCATCGGTAAACGAACTTCTAACTCCACCACAGCAGGATCTGCAACGGCCAATATTTTTTCACCTTGCGTGACCGGTTTGCCTAACCAATCATTCGGGTCATCAAATACCGTTACCCCTGAACGGGTTGCTGTGACTACTGATCGCTTTAACAGCGTACGCACATAATCCACCTCAGCGACCTGTTGATCCCATTCGCTTTTTAAGCCCGCCAACTTGGATTTAACAGTGGGATCAAGCATGGCTTGCTGAGTGGTTTGCAGATATTCGGTTTTGGCGATATCGCGTGTTTCTTCTGCCACTTCCAAACGACTGCGCAGCTGTGTGGTGTCCAATGAAAATAGCTTTTGACCTAATTTGACCTCTTCATTGGGTTGCACATAAAACGTCTCAACCACACCTTCAAGCGGCGCTCTGACCAAATTTGGCTTGATGGGAATAACTTCCGCTTCCGCCAATACCGCTTGCCTAACCGGATAACATGCCGCCGCCAATAAAACAGCAGCAATCAACAACTGTATTTTTCGGCTGTGCAGACGATCTAGCCAGGAACGTTGTGGCGGCCCCGCTTCTGCCAGTGCCAACGCATGCCCATAGGTTTCTGCAAGATAGCCCACCAATTGGGTTTCGGCTTCTGTCCAGGCGTTGTCCCTAAACAATACCAAACCATACTTACTAGCCGATGGCGTTATCAGCGGTATCCATAGCGCATGTTCAGGCAACCATTCATACCAGTCTTTGGCCAGCTCTTCAGGAACATCCTCAGCGGTAAATCCCATAACTGAGGCCGCACGCGGATCACAGGTAATATGTTGTAATACCGGCTTTAACCACAATGCATACGGGCTGTTTTTTTCCGGCTTGGCAACACCGGATGCCGCCTCTAGCTTTGCCTGATCTTTTTGCCAGAGAATAGCCTGCCGATAAGGCAATAACTCAGTGGTTTCATTAACGATAACAAACGGCAGTTCATCAGCAGGTGCTAAACGCGCTCTGCGTTCTAATTGCAATAACAGCGTTAACCGCAATAATTGATGGTTAAGCCTGTCACTCATTTTAGCGCTGCCAGATCAATCGCCCCACTCATACCCGGCAATAACTCTGCCGATTTATCGGTAATACGGCCATAGACTTTAATGGTCTGGCTGACAGCATCAACCTTACCGCCAATGCGAATAATTTCAGCATTATAAGTTTTGCCGATTTCATCCAAGGTAACCCGGAAACGTTTACCTGGTTTAAGATGTGGCGTGGCATTGGAAGGTGCCATAAACTCAACCTCCAGATTTTTATCGTCAATGATTTCCATTAATGGATCACCCGGGCGCACCGATTGATACGCCCGAGCCATTAACTCAACCACTTTGCCGGAAAACGGCGCATGGATGCTGCAACGCTGCATTACCGCTTGTGCGACGCTGACATCAGCTTTGGCTTCGTCGGCTTCAGTTTTAGCAACCGATACTTCTAAAGTGCTAATCGATTTCAATTCCGCCAAACGCTGGTTGACTTCGTAGGTTTTATTTTTCTTTTCCAAGGTGGCCTTGGCTTTATTCAACTGGGCATCTTCTACCGTGCAGTTAAATTCAACCAAGGTTTGGTTATTACTAAAGCGCTCGCCATCACGCAACTTAAGGGCATTAATACGTCCGCCCATTTCACTGGAAATTAGCGTACTTTGCCGCGCCTTAAGTTGGGCGCGTAAGTGTAAAACATCTTCCTTGATAGTACCGGCAGCTTGTTCGGTAGCCACAGCGGGTATTTCTACAGCGGCTTCCGAAACAGTAGCTTCAGCTATAGTGGATGTTTCAGCGTATGCCGCACTTATAGACAAGGGCAGCAACGCTAAAACGCTAACAACTAATTTTCTTCTCATTTTGCACTCAGGTTAACGGGTTTGGCCATCGCTATTGTAGGTAGCTTGGGTAATTGACCCTTATACCATCGATCCATATTTCTTTCCAGATTAGCAGAAAGTGTCCGTACATTAACATTTTCTATACTGCCGGTAGCAGGGTCTAGGCCAATAGAGGCGTAGATATTACCCAACGCTGCATAGACTTCTGACAGGCTTTGTTCTTTCTCAAGTTCTGAAGCCAAAGCTGACGTTGCCGCATGGATACGCTCAAGTTCAGAACCTGCATCGTTATTGGCACTGTTGGATACGGCCGTAAAAATGCCGTTATCGACTTTGCTGAGCTCGGTAGAGCTTTTATAACTGTCCAGGGCTCTTAAATATTGCTGATAGCCCACGTTAATTTGTACCAAAGCCGTAACAGATAGCGCTTTACGACGGGTTTTGGCTACTTCAATCTGGGTTTGTGCAGATTTCCAGATTTTAGGTGCTGCAATCAGGTTAATCAGGTTAAAGGTTGTTCTAGCACCGGCTTCAAGCCACATTTGGTGCAGCAAAAAGGAGTTTGAATCCCAATTGACCGACAACGGGATAGTAATACCCGGCAACACTTTGAGCATTTCTTTCCAGGCATCAGTGCGGCTGATACGCTCTTGATACATTTCTTCACGTAATTCTGGGCGGTAGAACAGCCCTAAATTTTCCAGCTCCGCCACGGGAACTTTTAATTCAGGGGGTTCTGGGGTTGTATCCGGATTTGCCAAAACCAGCGGCGTGCTCATGGGGGCATTAATCAAACCAGCCAGTTTGGGTTTAGCCACGGATAAATCAGCTTTTAATTTTTTAAGCTGGTCAATGATGCGCAATAAGCTGCGTTGATATTCCAATACGCCCACTACAGGCTGCAAACGGCCATCCTCAATGGTTTTGCTTAATGCCAAAGCCCGTTCAGATTGTTCTAATACCGGCACTAATTTTGGCAACAAACGGTCAGCAATGCTGGCACTCCAATAAGCTTGCAAGACTTCTTTAATTAAGTTGTTAACTACTTTACGGCGTCTTTCCTGAGCAATTAACACCCGATCAGCTTGTTGTTTGGCTTGAAAATAACTGACACCAAAGTCCAGGATATTCCAGGCAAAGGATAAATCAGCCACGCCACGTCCGGTATCTTGTGAGGTAGATTGTCTTAAAGATCGGTTGCCAAAAATATCCTGGCTTTCAGAAAACAATTGATCCTGTCTTCCCAAATAGCCAGCATTGGCGGTTAACTTAGGCAACATATTAATAGTCGCTACCGATAACTGGGTATCTTGTAGTACCGCTTCCATCATGGTCAAACGGTGATCAAAATTATATTTTAAGGCGCGAGCCAAGGCATCATAAAAGGTCATCGGGCCTTTGATAGATTCCTGTTTACTGTACATTTCTGACTGGTCAGTCATCATACTCTTTAGTCGCTCATCACCACTTATCGGTTGGGGTTTAATCGCACAACCCGTTAAAGTTGCAGCGGTTACTATGGCAGCCCCAAGAGCATTCAAATATCTCATAATTTTAATCCGTTTAAATTTTAGTGTAGTGTTACTTCAAATTGTTTAGCAGCATCTATGACGCTATAAATAGGCTTTGCGCTGCTTT
Organism: Crenothrix sp.; assembly: GCF_043729335.1. Taxonomy (NCBI): domain Bacteria; kingdom Pseudomonadati; phylum Pseudomonadota; class Gammaproteobacteria; order Methylococcales; family Crenotrichaceae; genus Crenothrix; species Crenothrix sp. Next base: position 22,479 of record NZ_JAYTLQ010000055.1, read on the forward strand.
ATCCCTTTTGTGATTTAAGTATAGTCACGTTTTCTCCATCTTGCTCAGCGCTAAGGTTATCCAATAACTCCCGGCCGTTTTGTAGCCTGCCCATTTTGCCTGCGGCATGAAGTTGCTTATTAAGCCCTAGCTTACCTTTGTTTAAACTATGTTGGTTATCGTGATTGCTATGGCCACGGTGTTCTTTATTTACCTTAACAAAAAACGTTGCATGAACCTCATCACCACACGCATCCCTAACGGTGACCATAACCATTTCAGATACAGCACCTTTAGGAGGGACGCCTGAGAAAGTTAAAGTTTTATCGTCAAATTTCAACCACCTTGGTAACGGCGTGCCATCTTCTTTTGTTGCTGTGTATTCCAACTGCTCACTAGGATTTGTGTGCCTAAATGTTCCCGCTGGAATAGCGAAATGATAAGCTTCTCTTTCAATTACCAGCTGATTTTTTAGCATGGCTGTCAGATAAAGATCACACTGGCCAACCTCATCAACCATCGCCAGTGGCACCGGTTTAAACCAATCGTTTTCCCATAAAGGCTTAATCGGTATTGAAGGCAATGATGCAAACGGCAGTGGTCTGGGTATGGTGGTAAAAAGAGGCGGCTCTGGATTAGTTAATATAATCAGAGAGCCTATTTCTGTTGGCACAGGCAACACTTTAATGGTCACATTAGCCGGTGCAGAGATCACCCCAGCTGGACTTCTTACCGTATATTGAATAGGTGTCGGAGTGCCATGGAAGGTGGCTACAGGTGTAAAGGTAATCTGTCCGGTAGTGTTACCTACCGTCCATGTGCCTTCTCCGGCCACCACTAAAGAACCGTTTGTATTAGTAGCGCCAACAATTTTAACGGTAGTGGGGTCTACATTTTTATCATTACCTAACACTGCAATAGTTACGGGAACATCGGGGTTAGCTGTCACAGTATCATTGGCTACTACCGGCGCAACCAATTGAACATGGATGGTTACTGTTGCTGGCTTAGAAGGCAAGCCACTGGTGCTTTGTACGGTATATCTAATGGGTGCTGGATCACCATGAAAAGTGCTTAATGGCGTAAAAGTAATCTGGCCGGTGATTTTATCTACCGTCCAAGCACCCTCTCCAACGACTACCAAAGAGCCGTCTGTATTAGTAGCTCCCTCAATTTTAACGGTAGTGGGATCAGCACCTTTATCATTGGCTAACACATCAACGATCACAGGCACGTCTGGTTTAGCACCAATGACTGTGTCATCCGTAACTACGGGTTGAATATTAATCTTAACAATAGCCGCTGAAGACACAACACCATTAGCATCAGTCACCGTGTACTTAATAGGTGATGGCGCAGCATGGAAAGTGGGTAATGGTGTAAAGGTTAAAATGCCTGTATTAGGATTAATAGTCCATGTGCCTTCCCCTGGTACAACTAAAGGATCACCTGGTTTATCAGTACCTACAATGTGTATGGTTCCAGGGTCAACCTTAGGATCATTCGCTAATATATCCACATTGATAGGTTTATCAATTTCGGAGGTAACGACATCTGGAATAGGATCAATCACCGGTTTCACAGAGATATGAATAGTACTGGTTTCGATATCGCCTGCTGCCGTAGTAACACTGTAGGTAAAGCCTGGTACGACACCGTTGAAGTCAAGCGCTGGCGTAAATACCAGCTTGCCATTGACCAATTCCAAGTTGCCATTAGGCACAGTGACTGAAGTGCCTTCAGCAATCGGGCTACCGTTCACTGCCGTAATCACCGCGCCAGGAGCAAAGCCATCATTTTTCAAGACATCAATAATGACTGGGGTGTCTTCATCCGTTGTGCTGGTATCAGGTTTAATATCTGCAACAGCATTCACGGTTAAGTTAATGTTGGCTGTTTCTAAATCACCTGCGGTTGTGGTAACCGTGTACGTGAAAGCAGGAACAGTACCGTTAAAGTCAGTGTCTGGGGTGAATACCAG
>NZ_JAYTLQ010000056.1:0-144608 GCF_043729335.1 Crenothrix sp.
ACGGTGTGCCGCACATGGTTCGACAAGGCTCTCATGAGCTAGTCGAATGGCTCACCACGAACGGCACACCTTCACCTGTCCCGCGTTAAGTTGGGAGCCCTTTAATGGGAGTGATATTTTCTTTTACAAGCCGCCCTTACGTTTGTGCTCCAATAATTCTCGGCCCGCATTTATTTCCTTATTAATTTTCTTAACCGTTTCCTGTAATTTACTTTGCTCATCTGTTGCCATTTTGGCGATGAGTGCGCTGTCGACATTGGCTTCTTTAACCAGACAATCGTCATAGGCACTGGCTAATTTTTGCCAGTCGTTAATCGCCTTAACGCTAGCGTTGTAAGCATCGGCTGTGCTTGCATCAATAAGCGGCGCTTCCTGGCGCGGGCCACAGCCACTGGGCATCCAGATGCCTTCCTTAAGCACGCCCGCTGTTGTTGAAGCGGTGCCAAGCAATAGCACAGTTGTTGTCAGAAAACGTTTTAACATACCAATTCTCCATCACTACATTTACCAAAGTATAACCAGCGTGATAACACTCATCAACCTGGAAAAATGACATCAAACTGTTTCATGAGGGCTGCAATACCCTGTCTATCCACAAGGATAATGGGCAGGCACAAGTCATCAGGTGTTAAGCCGCGTTCTTGCAGTGATTCTTGTTCCACATACAGGTTTTTGACATCATAAATTTCTAAGGCTTTAAAGATTGCCGCCGTATCTTTTAATAACAATTTTTCAGGATGCTGGCCATTTTTTATGTGAAATACGCCATCATCCAATAACAGTAAACTGACTTGTTGATCAAATGCTGCCGCCGTTAACACAATATCCAGCATTTCCTGAACCTGGTTGCCGCTATGGGCAGGTTTTCTTAATACAAACAGGTAGATTTTCATTGCCATTACCCGAAGACAATAAAGCGATCCGCTTCCAAGGTGGCTTCAATAAGCTGTCCTAAACCGGAAATGCGAAAACCATCTGCCACATCATTATCCTGTTTGCCTTGCCGGGTGGCTTCGTCGGCGCACAATAAACCGCGTCGTTGCGCTGCCGAAATACACACGACTAAATCAATATTATGCTGTTTAGCCAATACACTCCATTGACAACTCAAATCCAATTCATCATCGGGCGGCGTGTTGTATTTAAAGGCATGATAAATGCCGTCGTGATAAAAAAATACCCGAAATACCTCATGTCCCTCGGTTAATAATGCCTTAATAAATAAATAAGCACTGTAGCCCGCGTTTGATTGATAGGGACTGCTATTAATTTGTAAGGAAAATTTCATAATATTACAGCGGATTTAGACCGAAGGCTTAGTATAGCTTTAATCATTGTCATTCCAAAACACATCAAATGCCACCGAGTTGTTGATCTAGTTTAAAATAAAACTACCTTGCGCGTAACCGTTCAGTTCCCCTCTTAAAAAAGAGAGGTTAGGGGTAGATTTTTTAAATAAATCCCCCTCCACCCCGCGTAAACTCTCCCCGTTTTTCAAAGAGGGAGGTGAACGCATACCCTTGCGTTAAATTGTTAGTACCCAGAAACTCTTTTTAAAATTGGCTGTCCCACAATGATGAAATCTAAAACCTTTTTAATTCCATTGGCTTTAAGCCTATTAGCTTTTTCGCCTAGCCAGCACGCCGTCGATATTACTAAACTGGCGTTACCCGACATGGGCGATTCATCTGGAACCCTGATTACGCCCGCTGAAGAAAAAGAATTAGGCGAGGCGTTTTTTAGAAGCCTGCATTCGCAAATTGCCATTAACCAAGATCCGGAAATACAACACTATATTCAAAATATAGGCGAAAGACTGGTTGCCAGTAGTGATTTACCCAGCAATCCCTTCCACTTTTTTGTAGTCATGGAAAACGATATCAACGCTTTTGCAGGGCCTGGGGGCTATATTGGTGTTAATTCCGGGCTAATATTAATGACAGAAGCAGAAAGTGAACTGGCATCGGTGCTAGGACACGAAATTGCGCACGTTACCCAGCGGCATTTATACCGTGCCGCTGAAGCGGCCAAACGTATGTCTATTCCGACTATGGCGGCAACTTTAGCAGCCATTTTACTGGGTTCGCAATCTCCCCAAATGGGGCAGGCAGCTCTGATTGCTATCCAGGCTGGCAGCGTACAATTTCAAATTAATTTTACCCGCGAACATGAAGCAGAAGCCGACCGTGTCGGCATGCAAAATTTAGCCGAAGCGCATTATGATCCGCGTAGTATGCCGACTTTTTTCGAGCGTATGCAGCAATCTACCCGTTATTATGGCCAAAATGTGCCGGAATTTTTAAGAACCCATCCGGTTACCGCATCGCGTATTTCTGATACGCGCGGACGTGCAGAAACCTATCCGTATAAGCAATACCCTGATTCGCTGGCCTATCAATTGACTAAAGCTAAAATACGGGTAGTAACCTCTACTAATAGTGTTGATACCTATCAGTATTTTCAGAAAGGGTTGTCACAAGGTACAACCGAACAACGCTCTGTGGCGCGGTATGGCTTGGGTTTGATTGCACTGAGCACACAAAAACATAAAGAGGCTGAAGCTATTTTTCAACAACTGGCCAAGGAATATCCTAATCAAGCGCAATATTCCGCAGCTTTAGCTCGCACGGCATTGGATGCTAAAGACTACACCACCGCGTTAGCGCGCTATAAAAAATTGGCTGAGCAATTCCCAGAAAATGATGCCATTAAAATGGAATACGTGACCGCACTACTTAAAACCGGTAATCCAGACCAAGCACGGAAAAATCTGGGTTTATTGAGTACTCAAACGCAGAAATTACCACTGTACTGGCAGTTATTAGCACAGGCTTACGGCAATCTTAATCAATCTGCCGAATCTCATCGATACATGGCTGAATATTATTACGCCAGCGGCCAAGTTGACGAGGCTATTTTGCAGATTAAACTTGCCCAGCAATCCAAAGACCTCGGCTTTCAATTATCATCTATTCTTAGCGAGCGCCTGAGCTTTTTTAACGATGAATATGAAAAAGCTAAACGGGATCAATAATTTATTTTTCGTAAATAATTTTTTAAAGAAGCAATGTAAAGCCACTCAACTTAAAATAACGTAGCCGATACTGGCTGTAATCTAACTTTACAGCGAGAATGGATGGAGCAGATATCAGTTTTTATGCGCTAACCGAGCTTGCCACTGTGCAACTGTGGCCTTTAATCCGATGATATCAATAGTAGTGAGCTGGCGCTTTTTCAATAGCCGTTTACCATTTACCCAAACATCGGTAACTTGCTGACGATTAACCGCATAGACAATCTGCGAAATAGGATCGTACACCGGTTGTGTGGACAAACAATCCAGATCAATAGCAATCACATCAGCCGCCTTGCCAATAAGCAACGAGCCAATGTCTTTATCCAAGCCCAAGGCTTTCGCCCCATTAAGCGTCGCCATCTGCAAGGCGGCCATCGCTGGCACAGCACTGGCATTATTAGTCACAGCTTTAGCCAATAAGGCGGCGGTACGCATTTCGCCCAGCATGTCCAGATCGTTATTACTGGCCGCGCCATCTGTGCCTAACGCGACATTAATGCCTGCCGCCAAACAACGGGCAACCGGACAAAACCCACTGGCCAGTTTTAAATTGGATTCAGGACAATGCACGATATGGGCGTTAGCCGCTGCCATCATGTCAATTTCTGCATCATTAAGTTGCGTCATGTGGACAGCGACAAACGAAGCATTGACTAAACCCAGCTCTTGCAAACGCTGTAACGGGCGCTTACCGGTATCTTTATAAGCCTGATCGACTTCATGTAAAGTTTCATGGACGTGCATATTAACCAACAAGCCCAACTCATCAGCGTGTTGTTTGATTTTTTGCAGCGGCGCATCAGACACCGTGTAGGGCGCATGCGGTGCAAACGCCACAGAAATCAACGGCTCACCCTGCACTTGCTCGTGTAATGCCAAACCTTTGGTGATGTATTCATCACTGTTTTGCGCGTACACGGTAGGGAAATCGATTACCACCATGCCCAAATTGGCACGCATGCCGTGTTGTATGGCTTGCTGTGCGGCAATTTCTGGAAAATAGTACATGTCATTAAAGCAGGTTGTGCCGCTCAAAATCATTTCAGCAATGGCCAAATCCGTGCCATCTTTCACAAATTCTTCGCTCATCCATTGCTGTTCCAACGGCCAAATATGGTTTTGCAGCCAATCCATTAACGGCAAATCGTCGGCAATGCCACGCATTAAACTCATCGCCGCGTGGGTGTGGCAATTAACAAAGCCCGGTAGCAGCGCATGTTGGCTTAAATATTCGGTGCTGATGCCCTGATATTTTTGCTTGGCGTCGGCGGTAGGCAAAAGATCAATAATTCGGCCTTCGTTAATCACCAAGCTGTGGTGATCATAGGTTACGTTGGCGGGTTCAACCGGTATAATCCACCGAGCGTGAATAAGCGTATCAACTATCATGGGCGCATCCTTTTGTGAGTCGCCTGATTATAACTTTTTACACTTGATTGTGATAACAAATGACAACAGCACAAAAACTGACGGTACAAGCCTTGCAATGGACAGGCACAAGCTTGCGCGTACTCGACCAACGCCAATTACCCGACACGTTGCGTTACGATGAATACACCGATGCGGCCGGTGTCGCAGAAGCTATCACCAGTATGCGGGTGCGCGGTGCGCCAGCGATTGGTATTGCGGCGGCGTATGGCGTGGTGCTGTCGGCTGTGCAACATTTTACCCATGATTCAAACCAATGGCGGCAAGCGGTCGTTGCTGACATCGACACACTGGCAAAATCTCGCCCGACCGCAGTGAATTTATTTTGGGCACTGGATAAAATGCGGTCGGTGCTGGATGCGCCACAGGCCGATCCTGTTGCCGCGCTAACCGCTTGTGCCGTAAAAATCCACGCCGATGACATTACCGATAACCACACGATGGGCGAGTTGGGTGCTGATTTATTGGCAGGCGCAAAAGGCATCTTAACGCATTGCAATACCGGTTCGTTAGCGACGGGGGGTTATGGCACGGCGCTGGGGGTAATCCGTAGTGTTTGTAAACGGCAAGCGGTAAATATTTACGCGGGCGAAACCCGTCCGTGGTTGCAAGGCGCACGTTTAACGGTATGGGAGTTATCGCAAGACGGTATTCCGGTTACCTTAATAGCGGATTCTGCGGCGGCTTGGTTGATGCAATCCGGTGCGATTGATTGGGTGATTGTTGGTGCGGATCGTATTGCCAGAAATGGCGATACCGCTAATAAGATTGGCACGTATTCGTTGGCGGTGCTGGCCAAACAGCACGGCGTTAAGGTGATGGTGGTTGCGCCCACGACAACATTGGATGGCAGCATTGCCACGGGTAAAGACATACACATTGAGCAGCGCAATCCGAATGAGTTATTGCCGTCTTGCTATGTGGTAGAAGATTCGTTGGTCAGTGGTTGGAATCCGGTGTTTGATGTGACACCAGCGAGGTTGATTGATGCGATTGTGACGGAGCGGGGGGTGGTGTTGGAGCCTAGTGGAGTGGGGATTCCATCAGCGTGGCTGACTTGAAAACACAAACCGATATGACTCTACACATTTAGCCCAGTGGGCAACATTGTTCTGCTCACGCGGAACAAGTCGGCAATGCAAACGGTGGGCAAAACCGCCTGCCCACCAGACTTTAATCAAAATAATCGGGATTGTCAAAGCCTCCGCACAGTAAACCGATAGGCGATCCTGTCTCCGAACTTCTTACGGCTTGATTCTTACAACCCCACAAACCGCTGCCAACCAACAAAAGGCAAAATCACTGTCCAGCGCGAACTAACCGAACCTGACCGCTATAGCTCTTATCTTGCAGACTAAAGCTGCCGTCGCTAAAACCGACGATCCAGGCAGGGGGGTTATAGTCAGGACTAGCAGACGACGACCACACAAACGCGTTAGTACCTGTGTTCGGAAAAACCTTTAGGTTAATGGCTGGACTATAACATTGTATTTCAACCAAGGTGTATAACTCCTTTTGGTTAGGTATCCGCCAATCTTTAAATTTGGCAAAGCCGCCGATTGCATTAAGCTTTTGCGCCTGCTGTAAGGCACCCTGCCAAGTAAATGTATCGACAGTATAATCGCAGGCATGGGTTCCTGAGTTCCATACCTGGCCTTCGCTGCATGTCTTCCACATTAGGCCGGTATACTTGTCCAACATCCAGCCGCTGTTAGAACTGGTAAAGCGGGCGGTTGGCGTGGTGGCGGATATGGATTGGGGCTTACAGGTTTGGGCGTTGCCTAGTAGGGGCAGTAGCACCAATAAACAGCTTAATGCGGTTGTTTGTTTAGGGTTGGACATAGCTCTACTCCAGGTTTAAAGGTTAATCGGAAAACTTGGCGGCGTTTTAAACCGCCCTTCAAATGCCCGCGCTCTACAATGTGGGCGTAGATAACAGTACCCTCGCCAACAGGGGCAGACTGGCTAACAGCGGGGGTTAACAAGGTTGGATCTACCCACTTTATACGGGGGCATCCTTTCGTGGCGAGCGTGTCGAAGGACGTGTGGCTCATTTTTCGACACACCCACCAATTATGCCCTATGGGTACTTTATGCATTGGCTAGGCGTTTGTGTGGCGGTACGCGCTGTCAACTGGCAGATGGTCATGGCCTGCCGATGCATCTCACATCCCAGGGTGTATTTATGGTAGCGTGGAAAATGTCGCACCGCCTGCTCTACGGTCAGCAACAGGCGATTGGCATCGCGCCAGATAGGGCTATTGATTCTTGGCATCCGCAAAAGGCAAAATCACTGTCCGCTACGCACTAACCGCACCTGATTGCCGTAGCTCTTAGGGTATATATAATCGCCGCCGTAGCTAAAATCGACGATCCAGGCACTGTCGCTATAGCGAGCAAGCGGAGACGACGACCACACAGCCGAAATATTTTCTTCTGGAAAATAACTGGGATCCAGTGGCAATCCAAAAAGATGCAATACGGTAAGGTTATTTAATTGCTGCTTGGTGGGCATGCGCCAATCTTTATACCCACACCAACCGGCTTTGTTGACGGCTTTGACATAATCATAGGTATCGCAACCGCCAATTAAACTGCATGCACCGCCGTTTTGGCGGCCAACATCGCCCCCGTTAATTTTTGCGTTAGGTTCGTACCACGTATAAGTCCCGTGCATGTCGTGCAAACCGTTGTCATCGGTTTTGCCTTCCCACATTAGGCCAGTTATGTTGTCTTTAACACAATTCCATTTTGACGCAGTAGCAAGCAGCGGCTTACCAATATTGCTGATTTTGGTAAAACTAAAACCAGCATCGCCGTCTCGGAAATCTCTTTGGGTTTTGTCGCGCCCGTATTGCGCGTCTTGGCCTGGGTAGTCTTTTAGCGGGCAACCGCGTTGAACGCTCTTAGTCCAACACGTGGTAATGCCTGTATCGTTAAGCTTTATTTTGTAAACAGGCTTGGGGGCTGGCGTAACTACCGTGGCGCTTAAGGCTGCATTGCTAAAGGGTATGGCAAGCAGTAAACCGGCAATTAGCGGCTTTAAGTGCGGCGTGCGGCGTGCGGCGTGCGGCGTGCGGCGTGCATTAGAAAACATCGTCATGGTTAAGTTCCTTGTTTCCGGTTATTTTAATGGCCTATGTTAGATTAGGTGCTGTATACCGCTTTATGCCCATTTTAATGGTAGTTCTAATATCCAAAAATGCAAGGTTTGTCAATATAAGGCTTTTATTAAGCAATTGCAATAAGACTCATTCCAATACTAAATGAGTCGTATGAAGCATAGGGTGATTTCGCGCCATTAAACCACCACAACCAGAATGGCCACTGTTAAATGTTTTGGGTATTTTGCAAAAAGCTTTGCTTTGTTTAGCTTTGGCGGTGTATTGGACATGACGGTTTGCTACACGAAACCATCCTACCAGCTTGCTATTGGCAATTATAAGGTCTATATTCAGACCTAAATTCAAAGCCATCTCAATTATCAGCTATGACTAATTTACAAATCTCCGAAGATATTCTGCCGTTGGGTCAATTTAAAACCCACGCTTCCCAGCTATTAAAAAGCATCAATACAAACAATCGCACTATTATCATTACCCAAAACGGCAAACCGGCTGCGGTGGTATTGTCGCCTAATGAGTTTGACCGACTCAATACACAGGCGCGGTTCATCTCTGCTGTACAACAAGGCTTAAACGATGAACAGGCTGGACGGGTTTTTGATGATGACGAGTTAGATGCCATTTTGGAGCGTGAGTTGCCAATGCCATGAGGTTGCGCTGGAGTAAACGGTCTATTAACGATCTTATCGCCATTCAGCGGCATATTGCCCAGAATAACCCTTTAATGGCCAGAAAATGGATTTCAAAAATTCGGCGACGTGCCAAAAGTGCTGCGGATATGCCTATGGCTGGGCGCGTTGTTCCAGAATTTAATCAAAAAGACATACGCGAAGTTTTTCTGGGTAGCTATCGTATCGTTTACCGTGTTCGTGAAGACGACACACTGATATTAACAGTATTTGAAGGCCATCAGCTGCTACAACTATAAGATTGGGTTAAAAATAACCCAACCTATGTGGCTGGATAAGAAGCCCATTAAGGAGTATGAGTCATAGGTTGGTTTCGCGCCAGCAAACCACCACAACCAAAATAACCAATGTTAAATGTGTTGGGTATTTTGCGAAAATCTTAGTTTTGTTTAGCTTTAATAGTGTATCTGGCATTGTGAGGGGCTAATATGGGAGGCATGTACAGAAGGCCTGCTATGGCATTGACACTATGGGGTAACGGAGGATAATTGCGCTAAAATAAACTCTATTAGCATAGGATAATATTATGGCTACCATTACTTTTGATACGCAAGAAGCCGTTATTAAACTGAAAGCTGTTGGCGTGTCACAAGAGCATGCGGATGCTTTTGTTCGCGCAATTATTGAGGCACAAGATAGCTTGGTCACAAAAACTGATCTAGAAATGGCCTTAACGCCGATTAAAACAGATTTAGCGGTGCTTAAAGCTGATGCCGTCACGCAAAAATGGATGATGGGGATATTGATTGCGGGAGTAATGTCGATTGTTATCAAGTCGTTTTTCTAATCAACTCTATTGATAAACACGATAAGATGCGCTAGACATAACCCGTAAGGCGTATAAATCGTAGGGTGGTTTCGCGTCAGCAAACCACCCTACGTGCTGAACCAATACAATTGCCGTCAAACTTGCTGTCATCCTTGCCGCAAGGCATCAGATCGCCCCAGTCCTTCGGCAATAAAGGTAAGCACCAGGCTATTCAGGCTCACGCCTTCTTGTTTGGCGCGGACGGCCAATTGTGCATGGATGGATTTAGGCACGCGCTGTACAAACTTCCCTGATGGTTCTGTTGTATCTGTAGTCACCGTTCTAAATCTAGGCGCCGGGATAAGATCGCCCATATCTGCCGTTGCTGATACCCAGCATAAAAATGCATCACGCCCAGCTTCTATAGCTCCCAATTCTGTAGAGCCATCAGCTATACAACCTGGCAAATCAGGCAATGTAATTAAAAAACCGCCGCCTTCATCAACGGATAACGGCTCAATAATGTGTGCATAAGCCTCAAAAGGATAAGGGGGGGTAATAGGTTTTATGAGAATTTCACTCATGTTTGCAATTCCTTAACTTTATCAATCAACGCCACAAACTGCCGGATATAAGCGGGTTTTATCGGTTTATGCGCTGGGACACATACTTTTTCCGCAATACCTGACATACCAAAAACATGATGACTACCACCCATGTTGCGCCAATCAAGCGAAAAATGAAGGGCAATCGTTTTCACGTCTTCAATCCGCCAATCACGTGGGTTACACCGCATTTTCTCTAGCAGTTTATCGGCTTTACTCATGTAGTTATAGTATCGTATTTAGTATTACATATCTATGGCTTAACCAAAAAAACGGCAAACCGGCTGCGGTGGTATTGTCGCCTAATGAGTTTGACCGACTCAATACCCAGGCGCGATTCATCTCTGCGGTGCACCAAGGCTTAAACGATGAACAGGGCCGGACGGGTTTTTGATGATGACGAGTTGGATGCCATTTTGGAACGTGAGTTGCCAATGCCATGAGGTTGCGCTGGAGTGAGCTAATAGCCGACATTCAAATCTTTGCATAAACCAAAAATCTTTCGTGCCTTTCGTGGTTTTCGTGGACAATACAAAATCAATTACACGAAAAGAGATTGAGAAATGCTAGCCGATAAAAAAGCCAATCACCCTGCCGTCGCCATAGGCTGTTTTTTTATGGGTCTAAAATTATTAGGCTCAGCGCCACTACGCCGCTTCGTGATAGTCCCGATTTTAATCAATATTGTTCTGTACAGCATTGCCTTTGCACTGGGTTATTACTATATTGCCGACCTGATAAATCACTTTATTCCCAGCTGGTTACGATGGTTGAACTGGTTTCTTTGGCCCTTATTTTTCGCTTGCTTCTTTAGTATGTTATTTTTCAGCTTTATGATACTGGCCAATCTACTTGCCGCACCATTTTATGGCAGGTTATCGGCAAAAACCCTCGCCATAATCACCGGACAAACTACGCCCATTATTGATCCCCCTATTGCCAAAGTGATTTGGGCAGAATTAAAACGTAGCCTGTATTTCGCCGTTAAAGCCATACCTTTGCTGATTATTTCTTTTATCCCAGGACTTAATGTAATAGCGCCCGTGCTATGGCTATTGTTTGGCGCTTGGAGCATGGCGTTGGAATACACCGCCTACCCAATGGAAAATGCGGGGCTTTTGTTCTCAGAACAAAAAAAACTATTGAAAAATGTGCGCTTTGGAGCTTACAGCTTTGGCGGTGTAGTGACCTTAGCCCTGACTATTCCCGTGTTAAATTTTATTGTAGCCCCTGCGGCTGTGGTGGGTGCGACACTGTATTTTAATCAACTGAGGCCTCACAACCGCTGATAAATGACAACTTCCATAACGGGACTGATTTACGAATTCCACATCAGTAATGCGCGTAACACTTGAGCAGTTGTAGGGGAAAATTTATTCGAAATGCCGGATAAGCGTTAATCTAAATTACGCATGTACTTATTGGTAAAACTGGCTAATACACCTAGATTTCAGATTAGAATGAGTCAGGACGGAGCCAAACACTCCGTCCTGTATTGGGTTAATAGTGCGTTTCAAATTAATTTTCCTGTTTAATTTGGATTATGCTCATCGTCGACATGTTTCCAGTCAACCAAAAACAACAGCATCAATATCGAAAAAACTATTATGGAAATCATAAGATTATCCTCAAGTAAGTAAACTACAATGTTTGCCGAGTATTTAACCCCGACAATGAGTATCAAGCATTAATCACGCCAATTGATAACGGGGTTGTTGGATTAGCGCTAAACCAGAGTAGACGAGCTATTGCAGCCATCATGCAATAATTGCAAGCTATTGTTGTTTCCAAAAAGTGAACCATACCAGTGCTTTACGGGGTAATCTTGCACTAAAATGGGGTAACTGGGAATAACGCGCAAGACAAAAACCACTTTTAGGTTATTGTGAATAGTCTCCTGAAGTTAATTACGAATAGATTATCTTTATTTTTCTAAAAACCCTGCAAATTTGGAACAGATAATTGATTGTATTGTCACAGAAAAACAACGTTTTATTTAAGTGTAGTTACTGATATAACAAAACTTGTTACCGGCAATACAATTCACTAAAACAGGAGAAGGCGCATGAACCAAATTCAAGGGCTATGTCGTGGTTTTAAAAGGGCATCTGTTGCAATGCTTTTACTGGCAACCTCAACGGCTTATGCTGTTGATAAAGATTGCTGGGCTGATTTTTTTGAAGATGCACAATATGCCGGCAAACATTTGTTTGTTGAAGGCGCAACCCAGTTAGCTGATTTAAACAACGTCAACGGCGACAATTGGGACAGGCGAATCCATAGCCTAAAAGTTGGCCCTAAGGCTAAACTCACCGTTTATCAGAATCCACGTTTTGAATTGACAGTGACAGAAATGGCTAAACGGCCAGATTTAATGCAGTCATTGGGTATTACCGAGCAAGATATTAAAGAAGATTCTGAACTTATTTTTATTGCCAATGCAAAAATCCACGACCTGGGTGATTTCGATTTTCATAAAAAAATTCGATCGTTAAAACTTGAATGCCTTTAGCTAAAGAGCTAAGGTGAGGAGAATACAATCAACAAGTTTATTCCCCTCATCCCAACCTTCTCCTTTATGCCCTTTGGGTACGCTGGAGAAGGAGCTTGAAACTTGTGGCTTCCAACTTAAGGCGGGACAGGTGAAGGTGTGCCGTTTGTGGTGAGCCATTCGACTAGCTCATGAGAGCCTTGTCGAACCATGAGCGGCACACCGCACACCCTTCGACAAGCTCAGGCCGAACGATGTGCCTTATTGAGTGTCCCGTATTATGTGTGTCGCCAAACTTGTGAAGCTACTTATGCGTGAGCACACTATTGAAAGCGGCATGATAGAGTATTGTTGATTTAGAAAATGCCTACTCCCCAGCAATCGACATCTGCTCAATTAAAATAGAACCGGTGCGCGTATTACCCCGATAATCCACATCATTGCCCACTGCAACGATATGCTTAAACATATCTTTTAAATTTCCGGCAATGGTGATCTCTTCAACAGGGTATTGTATCTCGCCATTTTCTACCCAAAACCCGCTGGCTCCGCGCGAATAATCACCGGTCATCATTTTAACGCCCTGCCCCATCAACTCAGTGACTAATAAACCCGTGCCCATTTGCTTGAGCATGCCTTCAAAATCCAACGTACCCGAATCCAGCGTTAAATTATGTACACCACCGGCATTACCGGTACTTTGCATACCCAACTTACGCGCCGAATACGTACCCAGCACATAGCCACGCAAAATACCATTGCTGACAATATCGCGAGTTTGCGTGGCCACGCCATCGCCATCATAAGCCGAACTGCCTAACGCACCTTTTAAATACGGCTGTTCATGTATGCGAATAAAATCCGGAAAAATCTGTTGTCCTAAAGCATCGAGTAAAAATGACGATTTACGGTACAAGTTACCGCCACTGATCGCCCCCATTAAAGAACCGAGCAGTCCTGATGCAGTTTCAGGCGCATACAACACCGGACATTGCCGAGTGGTCAATCGACGCGCTTCCAGACGCTTGATAGTCCGCTCAGCCGCTTTCCGGCCTATCTGTGCCGCAGCTTCCAGGTTGCTGGCATCTCTGGCGACGCTATACCAGTAATCACGCTGCATACTGTCGCCGCGCTGACCTAATACCGAGCAACTTAACGAATGGCGGGTAGAGCTGTAACCTTGCAAAAAACCTAGGCTATTGCCCATTACGCGAATACCCTGATGAGTATTAACAGACGCACCTTCAGAATTGCTGATTTCGCTGTGGTAAGTGAGCGCCGCATCTTCACAGGCTATGGCCAAGGCAATGGCATCATCGACACTAATACTCCAAGGGTGATTAACATCCAGATCAGGAAATCCAGTGGCGAGCATTGCCTTTTCTGGCAGACCGGCGTATTCATCTTCGCTGGTATAACGGGCAATGCTGCACGCTGCCCGCACGGTTTCTTTAATAGATTCTGGCGACAAATTAGAAGTACTTGCCGAACCTTTGCGCTGGCCAAAAAACACGGTAATCCCTAGGCCTTGGTCGCAATGGTGCTCAATGGTTTCCACATCACCTAGCCTGGCATTTACCGACAAGCCAGTCTCCTGGCTCAAACCGGCTTCGGCGGCACTTGCGCCTTGTTTTTTGGCTTCGTCCAACAAGTCCTGGACGATATTTTTTAACTGGTTGATCTGATCTTGATTCTGCATAGTGTTTTTAGTGTCTCTGGGTCAGGGATTAAATACTGGTTCCGCCGACAGTCAAGCCGTCGATTCTCAAGGTTGGTTGCCCTACCCCCACCGGTACACTTTGGCCATCTTTGCCGCAGGTTCCCACACCGCTATCCATCGCCAGATCGTTACCCACCATGGATACTTTAGTCAATACATCAGGGCCATTGCCAATTAAAGTGGCGCCTTTAACTGGACGGGTAATTTTGCCATCTTCAATTAAATACGCTTCGCTAGCCGAAAATACAAATTTACCGGAGGTAATATCGACTTGCCCACCGGCAAAGTTTTTTGCATACAAGCCTTTTTTAACCGACTTGATAATATCTTCCGGCGCGTGCTGCCCTGGCAACATATAAGTGTTGGTCATACGCGGCAACGGCAAATGCGCGTAAGATTCACGTCTGCCATTGCCAGTAGCTTTTACGCCCATTAACCGCGCATTCAACTTGTCTTGCATGTAACCTTTTAGAATGCCGTTTTCAATTAATACCGTGTTTTCGGTGGGCGTGCCTTCATCATCTATGCTCAAGGAGCCACGCAGATTTTGTAAGGTGCCATCATCCACTACCGTACATAAACTGGAGGCTACGCGCTCACCGACACGGCCACTGAATGCTGAAGTACCTTTGCGGTTAAAATCACCTTCCAGACCATGACCAATCGCTTCATGCAATAAAATACCCGGCCAGCCAGCACCTAAAACGACGGTCATATTACCTGCGGGCGCATCGCCAGCTTCTAAATTAACCAACGCCTGTCTTACTGCCTCACGGCCATACTCCAACGCCCTATCATCCTTAATAAAATAGCCATAATCACCGCGCAGACCACCGCCCATGTTGGCTTGTTCGCGCTTGCCGTTTTCTACCACAATAACACTGACATTCATACGCACCAAAGGCCGCACATCCCCACTTAATAAACCATCTTGGCTCATCACCAAAATGCTTTCATAAGCGCCAACCAAACTAACAATGACCTCTTCAATACGGCTATCGAGTTTACGAGTTTCGGTATCGACTTTACGTAACAGCGCGATTTTTTCTTCATCCGACAACGACTTTAAAGGATCAGTTGCCACATAATATTTAGTCGCGTTACCGTGCATTTTTAAAGCAACTTGTGATTCTTGTCCTTGCCGTACGATGGCCTTAACATTATTGACTGCTTCGTGCAATACGGGCAATTCAATGCGATCGCTGTAAGCAAAACCAGTTTTTTCACCGGCTACCGCACGCACGCCCACACCTTGCTCAATACTGTGGCTACCTTCCTTAATGATTCCACCTTCAAGCATCCACGATTCAGAGTGACTGGCTTGAAAATAAATATCTGCCGCATCAATAGGTGCGCTGAGCAAACTGTTCATTATGTTTTCAATATCGCTATCCTGGATGCCAGCGGGCATCAAAATAGCTTGTTTTGCAATGTTTATGAGTTCCATTGAGTGGGATAAATATTATGTAGAAAGAGAGTAGATGCTGGAAAACCAGCACAGGAAATAGAGGTTATACACGGTTTCAAAAACGAGACGACAGCGGCAGACAAGCCTTTATCCGACTTAATGACGATAGAGACGCAAGATTTTGCGTCTCTACCTACAAATCCTAATCTTCAACCAAGTCGTCGCGTAAGCTTTTGTACAAGGATAGTAATAACTTGTCGGGGCCATCTGTCAAGTTACTATCTTTATCACTTTGCAATCCGTGGTTAGTTTGTTCGGCTTCATTGGCTACGGCGGCACTAATTCTGGAATCGCTGCCGTCTTGCTCCACAGTCAGTATGTAAACCACCGGCTTATAGTCGTTTTTAAAAAATGACGTGGATTTATCCAAAAATCCACTGTCTTCAGATTGATAATCATCCGCATCAAAAGTAACATAATACTGGCCTTTATCATGTTCGCGATCTTTGATTTCAATCTCTTTTTGTTTGAGTATTAATTCAAGATCGTGCCAGGTAATATCGAAAGAACGTTTCACACTGAGCTGCAAAGGGCTTTGGTTGTTAATACTGACATCAGCACCTAGACCTTTATCGGCTTTTTTAGGGGCTTCCTCGCTAACAGCAGGCTTCGCCTCGTCGCTGGACACCAAAGAACTTGCCAGCGTGGGGGGGCGCTCCAAAAAATCGTTGTCAGTATATTGGCGATCTTGCACCGTACCACAAGCGCTTAATACAGTAGCAAAAATAAAGCTGTTAACGAGAGTTAGTCTATTAGTCATATAAATCGACGATGATTTAAAACAGGAAAAGTAGTGCGGACTTTTTCCAAGCGGTCACGATCTATGTCGGCAATCACAAAACCGCTGCCGGTTTTCTGGCAATCCAACACCCCTCCCCAGGCATCTACGATCATGCTATGTCCGTACGTTTTTCGGCCATTCAAATGAAAGCCACCTTGATCCGGTGCAATGATGTAGCATAAATTTTCTATTGCCCTGGCACGTACCAGTAATTCCCAGTGCGCAGCGCCGGTTTCTGCGGTAAAAGCAGACGGCACAATCACAATCTCTACGCCCTGCTCACTCATTTTTCTAAAAAACTCTGGAAAACGCAGGTCATAACATACGGCAAGACCCAAGCGGCCAAACGGCGTATCAAAAACTTGTATGGCGCTGCCAGGCTCTATCGAGTCGGATTCACGGTAGACTTCATTGGTACCTGGCACATTGACATCAAATAAATGGATTTTGTCATAGCGGGCCACTTGGTTGCCTTGGTCGTCATAAACCAGACAAGACGCACGGACTTTATTGGGTGCATCGCCAGCAATAGGAATAGTGCCACCCACTATCCAAACCCCATATTTTTTGGCGACCGTAGCCAAAAAGTGTTGTATCGGCCCTGAGCCTTCTAGTTCTTTGGCTTCAACCTTGTCTAATTCATTATTGCCCATTAAAGCAAAGTTTTCCGGCAACGCTACCAGTTTTGCACCGGCATGAGCGGCTTCTGCAATCAGTTTCTCAGCTTCCAGTAAATTGGAACTGATACTCGGACTCGATGCCATTTGTATGGCCGCACATTTACTCATCTGTATCCCCTCATTCTTCTTTTTTTATTGTTATTAACGATGTTACTTTATCTTAAGTATGCAATATTTTTCAGGAAAAACACGAAAATATATTATAAGCCAGAGTTTTACCTCCCCAAGCTCGCTAACACGCTTTCATTTGTAGATATCTGGTCAGTCTTTTTAATTTTTTAACCATGAAAAATCAGTCAGCCCATGCCAGGTTTTTTGCAACAAGCCCTCATCTTTATGTAACTGACTGATTTTAGCATTACCCCACTCACCTTTGATTTGATACTGGGAACCAAACAGAAAGCCATCCTGGTTTTTACCTGTCAACGTTTTAGCCACTATAGAGGTCAGTCTGCCTACAATTGTACCAGCAATAGGCAGGGCATCAGCACTATTTGGCACCACATTCACCGTGTAATCCACTGTCTTTTTAACCAGATCAGCTTCACCGGTTAGGGTAATCGTTGCCGGTATCGCATCAATCACCAGATTTTTAGTGACGGCCTTGCCATTTACGATATCAAAATGGCCATCGATACGGTTGTATGTCAAACCGTCCTGAAAGACATCGCTAAAATCCAGCTGCAAACGCTTTATCCACTGCGCCAAAGCCAACACACCTAACACGCGCCCAAAACCCGGCTCTATACTCAGTATACGACCCTGATTAAAATGAATATCCATCTGCCCGTTCAATTTAGCCAAGGCAAATTGCTGCGGAGCGGCTTTCCAGTTTAGCGCAAAATCAACCTTGGCCTGAGTTTCGGTAAAGTCTTTAGTCAAGCCCACCTGATTAAAAAAAGCGCCGGCTTTGGGCAAATCCCAATGGCCTTTCAAGACAGTCTCAGACTGCTTGCCGGTTATTTTCCAGCGACCTGTTGCTAGCATCTTATGATCCTTGCTAGCCAACTCTAAGCGCTTAAAGACAATACCATCAAACTTGCGTTCGGTTTCCACATTCAATTGCCCTAAATCGAAGCCGTCCCACAGCGTTTTCTTACTGGAAATTGCCAGTAACGGCATAATTTCAGGCACTGTATCGGGATCGGGTTGAAATGTGATTTTTTCGGCTTCTTTATGGGTTAAATTGGCTTGTTTTAACAACGAAAAATCCAGCATATCCATATTAAAACTGATTTTCTCAGTGCCGCGTAATTGATAGGGCACACGCAGCTGACCTTTTGCCACCTCGCTGTTAAGCGTTCCTGACCAATGGCTAGCTTCCGGCTTTAAAGAGATATCAAACACACCTAAATCAGTATCCTTCCAAATGCCGTGCGCACTATGAATCTTTAAAACGTTAATCCCTGCATCGGCAGCTTTATGCTCACCGTTTACAGATTGTGCGGCGGCCAATGCTAACCAATCTTGCAATACCAATCGATCACGGTTGATATCGACCGCTATTCCAGGCACTTTAGGCTGCGCAACGTTTCCTAAACCCACCAAAATTTGCGCTGATTCTAGCGTTTTTTTGATTACATCCACCTTAAGCGCAATTTTTAATTGATCGTCATAATTAAGTACTACCGGCAATAGAGACGAATCATCGAAATCAAACGTTAATGACAGCGGTTTTTTCTGGTCTGTGGCTTTAACCAAAGTATCTGGCATATCCACGGCTATCCCGACCAAGTCAGACTGTAAGTTCAATTCGGGTGCGCGCGTGTCTACAGGCAAATCCAGCTTTAAACTGTAATCGCTGGCGCCAGAGAATTTGTCCCACCACGCGGATGGAAATTGCTGTTTTAAATCGTCTATTGCCGCACGCCCCGCCACATTAATCACTGTCTTTTGACTAGCCTGGTCAATATTAATTTTAATCGGATAATGTAAGGCATCGGCTTGAATAGTGTCGCTGTAAACCCCGCGCTCATTAAATTTTAGTGCACCTTTAAGATGGGTTACCGGCAAATCAATGGATTTCACTGTCAATTTAGCGTCATTAACTTGCGCAACACCTTGCACTTTAGCCATGGCATCTTCACGCAATGGAATTTTCAAATCCAAGCCAATCTGGGCATTACCCACAGGGGTAATCGCTTTCAATACCGCATCAACACCGCTATGGAACGGGGTTTTTTGCATAAAATGTAACGCATTGGCAATCTCGCTTTCTAACCCGCCTTCAATTAGCAAGTGCGGGCTGGCACCCAATTCTGGGATACTGATTTTAGCGTGATTAATTTTCATCTGCTGGGTTTGGCCTTGCCGCAACGTTACCTGCAAACTGTTTTGCAAAAACAGCACTTCGGCATTAATGTCGGTAACGACGGGCCACTGTGGATGATAAGACAAGGTAGTTTGATCGACATCAAACAGGGTTTCAAAAACACCCTGCCCGTCTTTAAAAGGAAAATCAGTAGGTTTTCCATAAAACAAAAAGCCGCCTTTGCTCACTTTGCCTTTTACGAAAGCCTTGTCCAGCCACTCAACCACGGTTTTTTTCATGATGCCGACTGGTAAATACTGGGTCACCTTGCTGATATCATCACCGACAAATTCACTTTGTAGATCTAAAAAGGCAGGCTCATCGCCTTTGGGCAGCGCCACAAACAAACGGCTTTTGCTGCTAATAACAGGCGCATTGAGCTCTAACAACAGACTGGATAATAACCATTGTGTATTGGTTTGCTGCCAATCCAGCGTACCCGTCAACTTATATAAGCTCAAAGGATTACGAAATAGCTGAGGCGCAATAAAACGGCCATTTTCGGTGGCCAGATGCACGCTACCTTGTTTATCTGTGCCTTTTACCGTGCCACTCAGATTTTCCACGCCCATTGCCGCAGCATTGCCGCCGGATAGACTGACATTAGTAAAAGCCCCGTTCAATGTCTGCGTGTTCGATAATAAATTAACGGATAAGGAAAAGTTTTCCAAATGGCCTTTGATTGCTGCCTGGGTTAATTGCTGGTTCTGCGCCGCTGTTAACGGGGCAAAAAACAGCACCGCTTTACTGATAATCGGCAAATCCAGGCGCTTACTGAATAAGGCCACTTTTTGCATAACCCCTGCTTTGTAAGTGCCAGCTACGCCTAATACCAGAGTAGATTTAGCGTTCTGATTATCCTGTTGCACCAACAAATCGTCGGCAGTTAAGCGCCACTGGTCCTCTTTTACACCCCAGTAAAATTGAGTTTTCAAGGTTTTGGCAGCAAAATCGCTACGTCCAGTTCGTCGTAATTTTACCTCCTGAAACTGTACATCACCTTGAATAGCGCTGAGCTGTGAATTTTCTACCTGCGTCCAGACGTTAAAATCGCCAATACCTGAATCGATATGTACAGACAACGGCAAGTCACCGGTCACCAATTTAGCCAGCTTCAAGTGTTTGCCTTCAATAAACACGCTGCCGTGAATGCTATCAGGCTGGAAGACATTGCCGGTAAAATCGGCAGAGACGCGTAATAGTTCACCGTATTTTTTCGGCATGTTCGCCAACATATTGAGCCGATGCCGGTCACCCTCATTCATAATCACCAGATCGACGGCATCAAAGATTATCGGCTTACCCTGTCTTTTTTCATCCTGCCAGGTGATTTGGCTTTGCAATAACTCATACTTATGGCCTTGCAATAACCATAAAGGCTGGTCATCGTTATTAGCTTTTAAACCCATTAGTGCAAAACTGCCGTCAGGTTTACGTTTTACAGACAGCTTTGCGCCTACCAAGGTAACCCAGGAAGACGATAACAGTTGCTGGGTAGCCAGCACTTCTAATAAATCAACGCCTAGCCGTATTTGCTCTAGCTGTATGGGGGGCTTTTCATTTTTTTTGGCAGATAAAACGCTGATGTCTTTGATGACAATTTCAGGGCTAAACCCACGTATCCGCGTACCTAAACGCCCTATGCTGACCGGCGTACCGATAAGTTCACTGACATGTTGTTCCAAATCCGTTTTATAGCGTTCGATACCATACAACAGTAACCGTACGCCACTAAGCGCAAAGGTAATGGTAATCAAAGACCAAAAAATAAGATGCCGCGTTGCCCGTTTAATATGATGAATCATGCGCAGATTAACAGAGCAACTGTATTACCCTTAAATCAAGCGGCTCGTCGTGCGCATTTCGAGCGCTAAAGGATTTAAAGCAGTACCACATCATACTGCTCCTGATGGTATTCACTCTCTGCCCTGAACTTGATTTGCACGCCTAGAAATAACTCCAATTCCGCCAGCATATCGGCTTCTTCATCCAGCAGCATTTCAACCACGCCATTAGAAGCCAATACCAGTAACTTCTGTACTTTATACAATCGCACTTCGCGGATAATTTCTCTAAATATTTCCAGACACATCGACTCCGCTGTTTTTAACACGCCACGTCCACCACACGCATTGCACGGCTCGCACAAAATATGTTCCAGACTTTCGCGGGTGCGTTTGCGGGTCATTTCCACCAGACCCAGCACGGAGACTTCGGTGATTTTAGACTTGGCCCGGTCTTTTTCCAGATGCCGCTCTAGCGCGTGTAACACCTGCTTTTTATGGTCGTCACTTTGCATATCGATAAAATCGATAATAATAATGCCGCCCAGATTACGTAGCCGTAGCTGTCTGGCAATGGTTTGCGCTGCTTCCAAATTAGTCTTGAAAATGGTTTCTTCCAGGTTGCGCCCGCCCACATAACCGCCGGTATTCACATCCACCGTGGTCATGGCTTCGGTTTGATCGAACACCAAATGGCCACCTGACTTTAAATTAACTTTACGATCTAAGGCTTTCTGGATTTCATCTTCCACACTGTAAATATCAAATACCGGACACTCACCCGTGTAATGTTCAATCAGCGGCACAATTTCCGGCACAAACACTTCGGCAAATTCAACCAGCCGATGGTAAGTTTCCCTAGAGTCCACCCGTATGCGTTCGATACTTTCTTTGTACAAATCTCTTAAGGTGCGGATGCTGAGCGGCAAATCTTTATGGATAAATTCTTTGGCTTTGGCAGTGATGATCTTTTCTGAGATGGACTCCCATAACTTCACTAAAAAGTTCATGTCGGCAATTAATACCGATTCTTCCACACATTCGGCAGCGGTACGGGCAATAAAACCGCCGCATTGGTGTTCTTGTCTGAACGCATCCAAACAAGCACGTAATCGGGCACGCTCTTCAGCGCATTCAATACGCTGCGAAACCCCGGAATTACTGGCATACGGCATGTATACCTGAAAGCGGGAGGGAATGGAGATTTCAGTGGTTAAGCGCGCGCCTTTACTGCCTAAAGGATCTTTAACCACCTGCACAACAATCAACTGGCTGTCGTGCAAATAATGTTCAATATTCTCGGAACCTTTTTTTTCCAGCTCCTTGCTGGATAAATCAGAAAGATGCAAAAAAGCCGCTTTGGGCAGGCCAATATCGATAAAAGCCGCTTGCATGCCGGGCAAAACACGGCACACTTGACCTTTATATATATTGCCCACCAAACCACGTTCGCGCGTTCTTTCTATAATCAGTTCTTGTAATACGCCATTCTCAATCACCGCTACCCGGGTTTCCGGCGGCGTGACATTGATTAATATTTCTTCACTCATGCTAAAACTGTATTCCTTGTTTTATTAAAAGTTGACCTGTTTCAAATAACGGTAAACCAACCACGCCGGAAAAACTACCTTTTATTGATTCAACAAACAACGCGCCTAAGCCCTGTATGGCATAACTACCGGCCTTATCAAGCGGTTCGCCGGTGTGCCAATAACGCTCCAGCTCTGCGTCGGTTAATGGTTTGAAGGTTACTTCGGTAATGCTAACCATCTGGCTGTGTTCATTGCCGCGTAATGAGATTGACGTATAAACCTGATGCGTTGCACCGGATAGCTGTCTTAGCATGGACAGCGCATCCTGCTTGTCTTTAGGCTTACCCATAATAACATCACCCAATACAACAGTAGTGTCGGCTGCTAACACAGGCAAGTGATTGCCCCATTTGGCCACACATGCGGCGGACTTTTCTGCGGCCATGCGCTGTACGTAAACCAGCGGCAATTCACCTATTCTAACGGATTCATCGATATCAACGGCAACAATACGGTAAGCGACACCAATTTGATCCAGAAGTTCTTTTCTGCGTGGCGAGGCGGAAGCCAGAATTATTTGTGCGGTCATTCGCGGTGGTAAGGATGGTTGTTGAGAACACTCCAAGCACGGTACAACTGCTCGGCGACAATAATACGCACTAAAGGATGCGGAAACGTTAACGGCGACAAGCTCCACGATTCTTTCGCCAATGTTTTAACCGACTCAGCCAGGCCTTCTGGCCCACCCATTAATAAAGCAACATTTTGGCCGCTGTCTTGCCAACGTTTGAGTGACTGGGAAAGTTCTAGGGTTGTCCACGCTTTGCCAGGAATATCCAGGCTGACAACATGGGCATATTGGGGTATGGCGGCGATCATTCTGTCGCCTTCCTCTTTTACAATACGCGCTACATCACTATTTTTACCGCGTTTGCCGGGAACGATTTCTTTTAACATCAATGCACACTCGCGCGGCAAGCGTTTGGCATATTCATCGTAGCCCTGTTGCACCCAACCAGGCATACGATTTCCCACTGAAATAAGATGTATCTGCATAAGGATCAGAATACAGATATCAGGCGTTTGTTGCAATGTTCTGTATTAATGCCCGACAGTTTTGTCACACAAAAAACCGAAGTCAGTCATAGCTTCATTTTTAATAGCATTAAGCCCAAAAAATCTATGCTAAGTTTTAAAAACTTCGAATATCGATTAAAGTTTACTATCCAGCCGATTACTCCCGGCACAATTGGCGTTTACAGGAGAAATAAGATGACAATGCGCTGAGAATACCCGATTACTATAAGGCAGAGATTGAAAAGTTGAAGGGCAATACCTCCATTAATCAGTTTATTGTCAATGCTATTGCTGAAAAGATTTCGGCGTTGAATACGGAAGCTTATTTACAGGAACGGACAGATCGCGGCTCGCGGCAGCACGCATTAAGCGTATTGGATAAGGTGGCAGATGTTCCGCCGGAAGATTATGACCGTGTTTGAGGCCGACATCTATCAAACCTGAGTTGTTATTGGCTCATATAGGATGCGCCGATTCAAGCTAGCGCAGCGCTCGTGATTGATGCGTTTCACTTTGTTTAGCACATCCTATGGCCCTGTTGTAGGCAGAAAATAACTATCCTCCATATCTGGGTGTGGTTCAAAACTATTACCCAAATACCTAATTTCACTTACATCCTGTGGTAGATTTTTTATTCGGGTGAGTGCTGTATTTGCACATTCACACTGTTCGGCATCAAGATAAAACCGATGTTCATCAAGCCAATTTCGTGGTTTGTGATAATTATCCTCTGTTGCTTGTTCTAATTGCTCAATAACTTGAATGATTTTTGCTTTTTCAATTCTAGGTCTAAGCAACGGAAAAATATCAACCATTTTATCATCCGATACAACAATTGCTAATCGTTGTTTTTTATTGGCTTCCACATAACGAACACCTGAATTAAACCGCGAACCGCGCGAAGGTGTGCATTGTTCATTTGCAAAGCCATCAAGAATGACACCTATTGCATGACAAATACCAAAAGGGTCAAGAATAATAGTGCCATCTATACCGCTGACACGCTGAAACAGTTCTGTTGTCATCAAAACAGGTTTAATTGTTGTACCTTGTCGTGCCAAACGCTCTGCTTCGCTTTCTGCATCATTTGCTATGATTAGCGAACTGCCATGATTTTGTTTTATTGCAAAATTGAACAACTGCCAAATATGATTTTGTTGTTCTGAGGATGTTTGCGGAAATAAACGTGAGTAATTATCCAAGAATCTATCGCGGCTAATAACTTCTTTTGGCAATGAAGGTTTGCCGTATTCACTTTGAATTAAAACTTGTTCGCCACAACGTAATTGCCAGTGATAATGGTCTAAAAAATCAACAATAAAAGCATCTTGCTGTGTCGCATCGTGATTTTCATTGAGTTTTCCTAAACCATGAATTTTTTCACAATCGGCTATCAACATGATGTCTTGCGAAGCCATTTGTAGAATTTTCCGCGCCCATCGTGGTTCATTAAATGGTACTGGCTCAATAAAATGTAATCTGTAATCAATTGCTGGATTTTCAGGGTTTACCAGTAATAATCGACCTTTCCCTTCTGCCCTTTCATACATTAATGAGGAAACAAGATTTAGTTGACTTAACATATCAAGATAACAATTTGAATCTTTGATAAGTATGCCAAATGTTCTTAGAAAATTTTTAGCAGTTTGGTATGTAAGTTCTTCAGGTCTCGAACCGAATGATATTCCACGCCCTGAGTCAGGACGTTTTAATTCGCCAGTTGCTTCTGCAAGTAACATTGATATTGCAGCATGAATAAAACTTGAATAACCAGCCATGCTGTGCCATCTAATTTCTCCGTGAAGAGGTGGATATTGCTCAAAAACTCCTTCGGGTACTTGAATAACAGGAACAACATAATATTCATCAACTGGATAAGACACTCCGCAAAATGAACGGACTTTATATTTATCATCATAAGGTTTTAAAGCTTCCCCAACAGCAGAACTAACGGAATCACGCCGAATATGTTCAGGCTTTTCACGCATAGATAAATCATCACCATAAATTATGTTTTGGCTTGGATGCTTTTCAAAAATATCCTCAACTCTATCAAGTAATCCAGAAAATAAATCAATTGACCATTCACCATTTTCTGGTTCAACACAGACCTTATTTCTATTCTTGCTTTCAGGACGGCGTACACCAACAACTAATGCTTTTGGTTCAATGGATATTCCTAATGTCTCAAATACTTGTTTCGCTAAATAACCGACTGAAAAACGGTAATGTTCCTGATAGCCCCACATGAATAACAATATACCTTTGCCTCTCATCGCATTACCCATTATCAATAGCTTCAAAAGCACTTTTGGCACTAACATAATCAGAATACAAATCTTCTTTTTTCATCGTTGCGTTAAATTCTCCTGAGCTATTTCTATCCGTCCAATAATGCCCATTTAATCCGCTTGGTGGGTCGCCTATCACAGTAACAATCATTGCGCCAAAATGAATAGGGCTGCGTTCTCGAATAGAAAGCAAAGGTTCACTGCGATAAATGCCACTGATTTTATAAAGGCCATCCTCCGCACGTTGAATCGTAGAACTGATTAATTCTGAATTTTGTTCTGCTGTCATCAACCGAAAACTAAGCTGTGAATAAGTTTGTCGCACCGCAAGATAAGCTTCGATTTCTGGTGGCGATTCGCCAGTATTAGGGTCTTTCCATGTGCTTTTCAGCGTGACTTTCCAAGTTCCACGAACATCAGGTTTTTCAACAAACCAGCCGTGTAAACAACGCCATCGCCAAAACCACTTTTGAAAACCTAAAAGTAGTAGAGAAATAACCGTAATGGTGGCCGACACCGCACTAAGCCAGCTAATTTTGACGGCAACGCCATTGGCCAATAAAACTATTCCGCCCACAAGAGCAGAAATAATCAATAGTGTCGTTAAATGAAGTTTAGAAAGCATAAATATAAAACAATAAAATAACAATAAGAAGAGCTTAGGAATTCGATAAACCGCAATCAATAAAAGCTGTAAGGCAGATTCGCCGTTAGGCAATCCGCCATTTCGGAGGATATTGATGGCGTTTTGCTATCGCGAAAACGCCCTACGAAATATGCTTACGCTAAAGTGGAACATACACCCCAGCATTGCTAAAGCTCCAATCAATAAGGCGCATAGCGATAACGTAATGCGCCCAATGATGCTTATGTAAATCATGCCATAGAATAAGCTACGTATTCCGCCTAATACTTTTCAAGTTGGATGCAACTCTTTTCGAATAGTCTCCCGCACAACATCCGCTAACGTTATGCCTTGAGCAAATTGCCGTAAAGCCTCATTCATAAGTGTTTGATAATTTCCACCGCTCATTTCAGCACGGGCCTTAAAAATCGCTAACGTATCATTATCAACACGTATCGTAATCCGCGACTTACCACCCTGTTCGGCTTGTAATTGTGCCAAATGCGGCACATCATGAGCACGTTTGGCATTCGTAAAATCATACTCTTTATCCATAATAACTCACCTCTCTCGTTGTCGGTTTTCTAGCTGAAATAATTCGAATGGATTCTCCACGCACGGTGTATACGACTAGCAATAGCCGTGCTTGATCACTCATACCTAACAATACCCAGCGGTTTTCACCTTCTACATCCTTGTCTTCACGCACCAAAGCCATTGCATCTAATAAACAGCTTGCCGCCTCGGTAAAACTAACATCATGCTTTTTTAAGTTAAGAGCAGCTTTGTGGCTATCGAATTCAATTTTCATCCTTTTATTGTATGTACAAATGTATGCAAAAACAAGGATTAGCTTACCCCATTACAGGAAAACAAGTTATGTGTTGATTTATTTAGAGAAAGAACTCGTAAGACGGATTCGCCGATAGGCAATCCACCAATCACAGAATCCGATAAGCCGTAATTAAAAGTACCGAATAATGCCCATGCAAACATACGGCTGAATGCGCTATCGCTAATGCACCCTATAGTTCAGTAGCTTCTATGGTAGCAAATATGCTACCATTTTGGGCACGGGTTCTGCTAACGAAGTGGTTGCGTCTTGCCTACGCGAAGACCATACGCCACTGATGGGGGCAGCCCTGTTTGCCGAATACAGCGACGTGATTAACCGTGAAGACATCTTCAAGGCGTGTCACTTGAACAAAACTGAACGCAACGAATTGCTGGACATCTTTTTTGGTGTGTGCCGTTGGACAGACATCTATTTCGGCTGGCGACCCAACCTAAAAGATGAAGCCGACAACCATTTGATTGAACTTGCCGTGGCAGGCCATGCCCAATGCATAGTGTCGCGGAATATTAGAGATTTAAAAAGCGGTGAATTGTTATTTCCAGAACTTTCCCTGCTGACACCCGAAACGTTTTTACGAGGAGACACCTTATGAGTGCGTTAACCCTGAGATTACCTGAACAAAAACATCAACGTCTAAAGGCGCTTGCCAAAAGCAAAGGCATGAGCGTCAACCATTTGCTGGAGGAAGTCACCACCCTGATTCTAGCTGAGTTTGATTTAAAAACGCAGTTTGAAATTCGCGCCCAACGTGGGCAGGAAAAAGCCGAACGGGGACAAGAACTGTTGAATAAAGCCAAAACCGGATTTTCTGAATAGGAAGCCTATCATTTGGGTTCTGACTCAATAAGATGGGGTAAACACACGTAAGCCGCAATCACTAGGGCGCATAGCGATAACGTAAAGCTGCAAGGCGGATTCGCCGATAGGCAATCCACCATTTGGGAACATATTGATGGCGTTTTGCTATCGCGAAAACGCCCTACGATATTCCTACACATAATTACGCCAGCATTGCCACGTTAAACCGTAAGGCAACCGCTAATAAGCGCTTATCTCGTGTCCATAATTTGGCATTCCTGGCCAGTTGAACAGAAGCTAACAAATGCACATCAACAAGCCCTATGCCTAAACCAAACAACGCATGTGATTCTATGAACGGATTGATTTCGTCAGCAAAAATAACGGGCGCTTGTGGCAAATTATTTAACAGACCCAAAATGGTCTGGCGTTGCGGTAGATTACCTAATGCCAGCTCACCACGCACAAAAGAATGCACCAACACGCTGTTATTTTGTAACAGGTTAACTAATAAAGGTTCGGTTTTGCGAAGATGGTCAATCCACACGGAAGAGTCAACTAATACCATTTTTTAAAGTTCGGTTTGCCGGCGTGAAATAGCCTGCAAGTCGGGCTCTATGCCGCCTAAGCTGGCTAAACGCTTTGCACTTTCGCGTTCTATCAGGGCTTTTAAGGCTTCTTTTAGCAGGCTGGTTTTTTCTTTTAGATTGGTTAGGGCTTGGGCTTTTTCCAGTAACTCATCATCTAATACAACGGTAGTACGCATGGCATTCTCCTTTAGTTGGTCATCAAATGATGCGCTTTATTGTGCATTTAGGCAACTCCTACGGGCTACGAACCATCTATGGAATTAAGCCTTATCACTTTTAAAGCGGTAAGCCCGTAAGTTGGTTTCGTGCCTGCAAATCGCCCCCAGAGCTGGATTCCATTATCATTCAAGCCAGTTATTAAAGAACAAGAGGATAAACAAGTTTGCACTGAAATGTGCGATTGTATTGTAAAAATAATAACTTACAATTACTTACTCATTACCAGCTCAACCAACTTAACAAAGGCAGGATTAAATAACGTTAACCCAAATATAGCAATCCCCACCAATATTTTTAACCATAATGTATTTTGCTTAAGTTCTGACCGCACTACGCTGATCTCAGCACTCAATTCTGCGCGAAGCGTACTAATTTCTGCGCGCACAAATTCTTTAGTCGCCAATTCTGCTCGTAATTCATTGTACAGCTCTGACTTAATTGCTTCTTTTTTATGAACAATAAGCTCTTCAGAATGATGCTCAATCGCTTGAATAGAGCCTTCTATAGCTTTCGCAAAAATTTCCGCTTTTTGCCTGTCATGATTAAACGCCTCTTCTAATAATTGAAAGGCATCGCGTGGTATTGAATAAGCCATAAACCTCTATCTACCTGATGGATTTAGATGGTTGCATTATAGCATTGCCAAACATCATGCCGATAGCCAGCTAAATAACAAACCAGTAACTCTTAAGGCGGATTTGCCGATAGGCAATCCACCAATCACAAAATCCGATAAGCCGTAATTAAAAGTACCGAATAATGCCCATGTAAACATACCACTACCGTATTACGTCCTATAGTTTTTCAGATAAATAATTTCCATTTTTTTAAAAAAAAATTATTTTTAATCAATGTGTTATAGGGTAGTCAGTGGAAGTTATTTATCTGAAAGTCTATATATATAGTTCTGGAAAATTAACCATTAACCTAAACACTCCTGGCACTCTTCTCACAAAAGAAACTATACTTTTATAGTAGCAAACAAGTGCTTTCTGCTTGTTTTTGTCACATTCTGAGGTAGAGAAATATGAATAAAATAATTATTTTGTTATGCAGCATAGCCGTTTCCGTTTTTACATCACGTATAAGTATTGCCGCAGAAAGCGTACATTTCTTAACCATTACTAGCGGATTTGTAGTAGTAACGCCGGCTCGTGCCCATTTGTTCAAACCCGTTAAAAGCAAATTGACCGGCAGTTTCGGCATGGGTTTGGATAAGGGCAAAATTCGTTTCTTAAATACCAAACTGGTGACTAAACCAGAAGAATCATTTTTATTGCCCCAATTGGCTGGTACATTTAAAGACAGCATCATTTATGCTGCACCGGATAAAAATGGCTTTGATAAAGGCTATCACGGTACGTTTGATGGTGAAAAGATCAGCATCACCGGGGCCGTAGATAACCGCCCTTTTGATGGCAATTTGATTGAGTATAGCTTTAAAGCCATGATAACCAAGCCTGACCGCGACAACCACCAACACGGTTATTTTAACCTGCGGCACGATAACCGTAAGTGTGTGTCGCCCTTGTGTGGTGGGGTATTTATCCAACAGGTAAATAGCACAAAAACCCGTTGTGCAGATGGCAAATATAAAAATGAATGCTACATCGCTACTGTAAGTTGGCTTAACTTTGCTAGTGCGCCTGCTGTCGATAGCCAAAACCTATTGGTGTATGGCTGGATTTCGCCTAAACAATACTCAGGGTTTGGCAATTTAGGGCTGCTTTCTGTGTACTCGGCTTATGAACCAGCCACCAACACACCAGTAACAGGTGTATTTGTAAGCTTAAAAAACAATGGAATTGTTTGTATTACCACGCCTTGTTTTTCCTATGATGAAACTGTGTTGAATACCACTACCACACGATCTTTATCCGGTATAAATCTGGGGTTTGTAAAAACCACCCCAAAAAAGCAGGATACTGCAAATGCCGTGCTTGCCAACAAATCCATTTTACTGGCGCAAGGCTATAATCGAACTGAATACGGAGTGACTGGCCCTGGCCTTGTGTTTAATGCCAGGCAGTTCTATTTGCCGATTGTTAACTGCAAGGCCGGTTATCAGGCTACAAATGGCCAGTGTGTTACTGCATCGGGCTGTATTGCCCCTAAAATTGAAATGAGGACTTACGGAGGTGCCGCATTTGTTGATCCGATAACTGGCGAAACCAAAAGCAGCGTTTCAACAAGTTGCGTAGACGCTTGCCCAACTTATGGCAACTTGGAAAATAATGGGATATGCGCCGTGTTTGCGCCGTAACCCGGCAACTCATACAAGGCGGATTAGCCAGACTTACACTTTAACCTGCAACCCAATGTTATCTAAACAGCGATTATGGCGATTATTATCACGGTTTCCAAGGCGGGGTTGTCGCCCAAGACTGCATCAAAGCAACTTTAAGATGCGTAAACATTAGGATACTGCCGAAGTAAAAGAGCTCATCATTTGAGAGCCATAGGACTGACACTGGATAATCCGAACATCACCTCCAAAGCCTCAGACAACGTAGCTACCGCATAAACCTGCAAACCGGCAATTGCCTGTTTAGGTGCATTGGCTTTAGGAATTACGGCAATTTTAAAACCATGTTTAATCGCATCAACAAGCCGCGCCTGGCCATTACTTACGGCCCTGATTTCCCCACTCAACCCCAGCTCGCCAAAAAACAACACCTGCTGAGGAATAATCTTGTTTTTTAAACTGGACACCACACTGACCACAATGGCCAAATCAGAACTGGTTTCGGTAATTTTAATGCCACCGACCACGTTAACGTAAATTTCTTCCTGCGCGGTAAATACATTGCCATGTCGTGTTAATACAGCCAGCAACATCGCCAAACGATTTTGATCAATACCTACCGCCAAGCGTCTGGGATTGCCGTACTGGCAGGCAATCACCAACGATTGTATCTCCACCACCAAAGGCCGCGACCCTTCCCATAACACCGTTACTACACTGCCTGCACAAGGCGCTTGGCGGTTTAAAAACAAGGCAGAAGGATTTTTAACTTCCTTAAGGCCGGAACTGTCCATCGCAAAAAAACCCAGCTCGCCCACACTGCCAAAACGGTTTTTATCGGCCCGTAAGATACGAAACCGCGCATCGTCTGTGGATGTCAGTATGACTTGGGTATCGACAATATGGCTTAAGGTCATAGGCCCTGCCAAGGATTGGTCTTTGGTCACATGCCCCACCATAAACACACAGACATTGTGTTTTTTGGCATATTGCGTCAAGTAACTGGCAGATTCTCTCACTTGCGACACAGAACCGGGCGCAGAATCGGTATTTTCTGTGTAAACCACCTGAATGGAATCAATGACTAAAATATGCGGATTAATTTCTGTGACTACGTTGCAAATAGTTTGCACCGACGTTTCCGCCAGCATCATAATTTTCTCAGCAGGCAATTTTAACCTGTGCGCACGTTCGGCAATTTGCTGCAAAGATTCCTCACCCGAGACATATAATACCCGTTCACCTTGCGCTGCCATATTGGCGACGACCTGTAACAACAGGGTACTTTTACCCGTGCCGGGCGCACCGCCAATAAGTGCCACGCCGCCCCTGACCACACCGCCGCCCAGCACACGGTCAAATTCCGACATACCGGTAGACACCCGTTCGGTGTGTACCAGATCAACATCCGACAATAACTTAACTTCAGAACGGCCACCTGCATAACCCACAGATCGCGCACTCCGTTCAGGAGCCAGTTTGATTTCTTTGATGGTATTCCATTCACCACAACTGGTGCATTGGCCATTCCAGCGCGGGAAATCAGCTCCGCAACGTTCGCAAACGTAACTGGTTTTCAGTTTTTTAGTCATGAAAGGCCATCAGACTGCGTCCCTGGGTTTTCAGCCAGCGCCGACGTTGTAGATAATCCGGCAAATGCTCAGTCACTAAATCCCAAAATTGCCTGGAGTGGTTTTTAACCTGAATGTGGCACAGCTCATGCACTACCACATATTCCAATACTTCCGGCGGAGCTAAAATCAATAACCAGTTAATATTAATATCACCCTGAAAGCCGCAACTGCCCCAACGGCTTTTTTGCGATTTAATGGTGATACTGCGGGGGAATAACTGCTTTCTTTCAGCGTGTTGATTAACAGCCACTTGCACCTGCACCAGCGTTTGTTTTCTTAGCCACTGCAACAAGGCTTTTTTGATGGCTTCGCTATGCTGTTCAAGCGGCAAACCCTCGGGCACATACACTATAAAATAATCGGTAAATTCAATTTTTAAGCGTTTTAATTTTGTAGATTGAATAGAGAGCCTATAACCCTTACCGCGGTACAAGATTTCCGTGTCATTGGTGTAAACATCAGGTATTGGACTGCTATGAGGTTGGGTTATCTGCGCTATTTTTGCCAAAGTTTGCTCTATCCATTGGCGTTTTTCGTGCACAAATTGGTCTACGTGCTTTTCTGACACACCTTTTAGCGG
The DNA here is from genome assembly GCF_043729335.1 of Crenothrix sp. Taxonomy (NCBI): domain Bacteria; kingdom Pseudomonadati; phylum Pseudomonadota; class Gammaproteobacteria; order Methylococcales; family Crenotrichaceae; genus Crenothrix; species Crenothrix sp. The sequence goes on from NZ_JAYTLQ010000056.1 coordinate 33,354, forward strand.
AATAACCACTTCAACTTTACCTGGTTTAACGACAATACGTACCCGAGTGGCGCGTGCACTGTGCTTTATTTGATAAGCAAAAGGTAGATTAGTCAGCATAAATTAGGTGTTATGGATATTTTTTCGGAGGCAATTAACAACCAGCCATTCATAACGCCAAAAATCCTAAAACCACACTCACCAACCCCAAAATAAAGACAAAGCCCAGCGAAAACATACCCAGCATTAACATAAAGGGGTTGACCAACGTGGTAATGCTAATGTATGAGCCCAGCATTCCCTTGGCGTCTCTCAACATAGACCCTACTGACCATAAACCTTTACTCGCGCTCAAAAAACTTAGCTTCGAGACTTTGCCTGCACGTATGCTTTGTACATTGTCACGAATTTCATTTTTGGCATCGCCCATCATTTGGCCCGCAATAGTTGGCAATTCTTTCAACTCTTCCAAAGACCACCAAAAACGCAATAAAATCAACAAAGGCATTAATGCCAACCCAACAACCAGTAAAACAATAAGCACCGAAAAATGTTTAATCAACCCTAACCAAACGCCAATCCAGACTACAGCCAATACGCCCATAATAAGCACAAAGCGCAGCTTATCGGCCACACTGTCAACCAACGGCAAAAGCCGCGTAAATAACGCCAGCAGATGTGCCTTCTTTTCTGATGTGGCATCAAGAGAATGTTGTTCTGCCATAAGAGCACTTACCTAAGGTTGATTTGTCGTTAGATTTCTCGTTTAATTTTAGCACTTTTATCGCCCTGGCTTGTGCGCTGAAAAAATAGCGCAACTTATTACGCCGTAACTGTCATTATGTCCGACAAAATAAGTCGCTAGCGTTACACTGACTTTTTTGAATACTCAGGTACAATTGAAAAAACTTACCTTTCGTTAGGCTTCTTTACCCATGAACAAAGACTTATTTATCTACGATACTGAGCGTTTTAAGCGTATTGCCCCAGAAGATATCCTGCAACAAGGGCTGGCTTATGTGTCTGAGCACTCAGTGCTGGCACTAGATAAACAAGACAACATTCTCAGCGCTCAATTAGAAGACAATAATAGCAGTTCGGGGTATGCAGTAGAGTTAACGCAAACCAAGGACGGAAAATTAGACGTTCGGTGTAATTGCAGCAGTGAAAATAACGTGTGCAAACATGCCATTGCTGCCCTGCAAAGCTATACCGCTCAAACCGAAAGGCATGACCTACACATTGCCACTATTATTGATGAAACAATACAGCACTGCATTAACAAAGGCCAAAATGAAGTCAGGGTTAAATTAATCAGTGGCAACCTGGGCTTTGGTGTCTGGCAAGCCACCTCCGCTGTTCTTAATCCCAACAACCTGGATGCCTACCAAGTCCACATCCGCTCATTGGATCAACGCGTCAATTACTGCAACTGTCCTGATTTAATCCGCTATCGCCTTGGCACCTGCCAACATATAGAAGCCGTACTATATTACGCACAAAGCAAACCAGATTACGATGCTTTCAAAAAATCCGGCCCGCCGGTTTCATTTACCTACCTCGCGTGGGATAACAATAAACCTGTTATTCGCCTGTATCCCATAGCGACTATAAGCGACGATCTCAGCGCCATCTGTAGCGAGTTTTTTGCACCCAAAAAAAATTTTACAGGCCAATTGCCCGACGATTTTTTCCGCTTTGCCGAACGCGTTGCCAACAGAGAAGATTTTCATCTCGGAGAAGATGCCCAGCACTACGCACAGCACTGCGCAAACCTTGCAGCACAAGCTACGCACACAGAGCAAATCAGCCAAAATATTGTCCATAGCAACGGTGTAATGCCTGGGCTTAAAGCACGCTTATTGCCGTATCAAATACAAGGCGTTGCCTTTTTAGCCTCGCGCGGCAAATCAATACTCGCAGACGACATGGGCTTAGGTAAAACCTTGCAATCCATTGCAGCGGCCTGTTGGCTAGTGAATCATGGCGACGTTAAAAAAACCTTGGTGGTCTGCCCTGCCCCATTAAAATACCAATGGGCACGGGAAATAAAAAAATTCACCAGCCACACGTCGCAAATTATTCAGGGCAACGCCGACCAGCGCACTTTACAATACCAAGCGGAGGCCTTGTTTATCATTGTTACCTATGACGTACTCATACGCGATCTAAACCTGATCAGCGAAGTGCTTCAACCTGATCTGCTCATTTTAGATGAAGTTCAACGCATCAAAAACTGGCGTGCCCGCATCATCCCAAAACTGAAACCCATACCCTGCTCGCATATTTTCGTATTAAGCAGCTTGGCATTGGAAAAACGTCTGGATGATATTTATAGCTTATTACAGGCGGTAGACGCACAGCTTCTAGATCCGGCATGGCGTTATTTACCGGATTATCAGATTACCGATGAACAAGGCAATGTCATTGGCTACCGTAACCTGACAGCCTTACATCAGCGTATCGCCCCCGTTGTATTACGGCGAACGTACAGTGAAGTCAGTACCCAATTGCTGGAAAAAACCGAAGTGCGGCTTGATGTGCCGTTGGACAAAACCCAGCGCGAATTACACGATGTCGCCATGTCTGCTGCAAATCAATTAGCAGAGCTTGCAACCCACCGAACCTTAACGCCTGGCGAACAGCAGCGTTTAATGGCAGCATTGCAACAAGCCCGTCTAGCCTGTAATGCCGCAGGTTTGATTGACAAGGAAACGCAAGGTTCGCCGAAACTACATGAATTATCTTATTTGCTGGAAAATCTCTGCCTGCAAAATAACCATAAGGCGGTTATTTTTTCGCAATGGGCATTAATGACAGAAATGGTAGCCGCCTTAACCCAACAGATGGGCTTAATAACGCTGTGTTTGCACGGCAGCACACCTAATGACCAGCGTAGTGAAATAATCAACAACTTTAAAAAAGATAATGCTGTGCAAGTGCTTATCTGCACAGATGCCGGCGGTATCGGCTTAAATCTAAAGTCGGCAACTGTATTGATTAATCTGGATATGCCGTGGAATCCTGCCATTCTGGATCAGCGTATTGCCCGGATACATAAATCCGGTCAAAACAATCATATCCAAATATTTTCGATGCTAGCGGAAAACTCTTACGAACAACAGGTCGCCAAACTGGTAAAAAGTAAACGCGATTTATTTGATAACATTATCAGTCCAGAAACTTCTGACGATATCGTCGGCGTTTCTAAAAAAATGCTGCAAACTATCATTGATTCACTGACCAGTAATCGTGTTAACGCCGACACGCGTCAAGATAACCACAAACAACCCCATGAGCAATCCGCTGCATTAAAATCAACCCAAGCCAGTGCAGTGTGGGTAGAAACTGAAGATGATCTGCGCATTCGCCAACTCCTTGAAAAAATTCAGCAGGCTTTTAAACACCGGACTCAGCAAGTTATAGGCTCTACCCAAGGATTGTTAGCCATTGTCAATCAACTTAATAGCAATGACGAAGACACTGCACAACACTTATCAAAATGCGGTATTCCGGTTGCGGTTATTGACAGCCCCACCCTAACAGGTTTAAAGCGCTTAGAGGCGTGTGCCGCGCTGTCGGTAATGCCGTCGTTATATGAAGCTAATAATGAAGCCAACATCAATCCGTTGACCCACTTAGCCCATGCAAAACTGCATTCCGCAACCATACTACTGGCGCAAAAGTCTACGGCCGGAGTTTTAGATTTACTGGCCTCAGCTTTGTTATTGCAGGCAGCGGCCATTACAGGACAATTTCAAGCGCCGGCACCCGATACCGTAACAGTTTGGTTGCATAATGAGATACTACCGCAGCAATTATTAACCCCTGAGCAAGCTGCCACCATAATACGTATAGTATCTTTACAGCAAAGCCAGAATGTGCCATTTATTTTGATTGAACAAGCCGCTGCTGATGCCTGTTTGTTTTTTCATGGACCGTGTAAGATTTAAAAATCAGCACGCTGGATTAAAATAATGGGCTATCCATATATGGACTCCTCTTTTTTGCAAGCTTTTTATTTTCGATTTCTACGATCAGGAAACGCAGTTGCATCCATATATCCGGCCTGTTGTTGAGGATTTAATACCTCTGGCCCTGATGGATATCCGCGTGTTTTCATCCCTATCACTTAAGCGACCTAGAAGGTCTGTGGGTAGCACGGATTTCTGAAAACACCGGTCTGACCGATTTGCCATCTCATTAAAAAAGCGCCGCAACTGGAAGTGCCTGTTAAAACTCTTTACGCTTATTATTTAAGTCATTAATTATTTTTCATATCAATATGTTATGTGGAATTTTATCTGGATGCCCTATCCGATAAAGCACAGTTATTGCACCAACCCTTTAGGGATCAACTAATGTGGGTGCTTCGTAATGCACTAACTTTGTCAGCATTGCCCAAGCAACCCTAGCATTCTTATTAGCCACCGCCACTGCTGCAATGTTGGCGTTGCGCCGTTTCACCAAGTCATTGATCCATCGGCTTTGGGCATCATCCTTCTTGGCGGCGGCTTTGACCACTGACCTAGCCCCATGGATCAACAGGGTTCGCAGGTACACATCTCCCCGCTTGCTGATACCCAACAATGTGGATTTACCGCCGCTGGAATTTTGTCGTGGAACCAACCCCAACCAGGCGGCCACCTGCCTTGCCGAACTAAAAGCCTTGCCATCCCCAATTGCGGCCAACAGGGCTGTGGCGATAAGTGGCCCGATGCCAGGGATTTCAGCAAGGATTCGGCTGACTACACTGGCACGGTGTACTGCTTGAATATTTTCATCGTAAGTCGCCACTTGTTTATCCAATTCAATCAGTTGTTCTTGCAAGTCTGCAAAGATTTGCCGCGCCTTTATTGTCAATCCATTTTCGGCATCTTCCAGTATGGAAGGCAACTGTTTGCGAACCTTGGCTATCCCTAATGCGATGATAATGCCGTATTCCATTAATAACCCTCTGATACGGTTGATTAGTGCGGTGCGTTCCTTAATCAAGCCGCTGCGAATACGGTGTAACAACTGTATGTCTTGCTGCTCTACCGTTTTCACGGGCACAAAGCGCATGTTTGGACGACCTACGGCTTCACAAATAGCCTCCGCATCATTACTGTCATTTTTGTTGCCTTTGACGTAAGGTTTGACGAACTGGGGGCTGATTATCTTGGCATCATGCCCCAGCTTGATCAATTCCCTTGCCCAATAGTGCGAACCGCCACAGGCTTCAAGGCCAATCAGGCAAGGTAATAGGTTGGCGAAAAAAGCCAACACGTCATTGCGTTTGACTTGTTTACGTAACACAGTCTTGCCATTGGTATCGACCCCATGAATTTGGAAAACGTTTTTTGCAATGTCTAAACCAATTGTCGTAATATTCATGTCGGATTCCTCTTCTTCTCATAAGTGGTGGTTTACCCTTTCACTTTGGCACATCACGATGCCGTTGTGAAGGGGAGGAGTCCATACCATTACTTAAGGTGGGACAAAGTGTAATGTTACTGGCGTAGGTTGGGGTGACGTTTGGAACCCCAACACATAATGCGTAGTTTCGTTGGGGTTCGTTACCTCACCCCAACCTACAAAACGTATCCCCGCTTAAATGGGTAGCCACATAATGAAAGCACAACTGCTGCGCTTCATCAGCTCAACCTAGCGCTAATTTAACATCATCTAATAATGCGGCGGTGTTTGATCAACGCTCTCGTCAGCATTATTTTGGTTAAAAAGACTTTTAATACGCTCGCTTAATACTCGGCACGTGGCATTTAACCGATCTATTTGCTCTTGTTGGTCACTCACCGTTTCATTTAAAGATTGCAGTAAATCTTCCTGATAAGCTATCTTTATTTCTAACTCAATCAATCTATCTGTGTCCATAACAAGTCACTTTACCTTGTTGTTAATTACTATTTTGTTAAGTTTTTTATCCGCTAACGTCACAGCTTCAACGCTGCCGATTAAATCGCCTGCTTGTGGCATCGCATTGCCTGATTTGGAAATACGCGCCATCAATTTAACCTCTTTGAAATTCGATAATTTCATCTTTGGCATCATCGCCGTAGTATCATCCAATGTTACAGATAACGGCAAATCAGACACCTGCTTACGAACAATAGCGAGCGGCATTTTTGGGCCAGATAGCGCCTGTGCATAAACAAAAACAGTATCAGTTGGCGCTACCGATTGCTTTAATGTGGCATCCAAACTGACCTGTATTTTAACACTTGCACCAGCACCTGCAACTTGAGTATTATCTGCTGGTTGCGCACTATCCCCTTGCGGCAACACTGCATCTTTTGGCATTTGACTGGTTATTTTTGCCAGCAATTCCTGAGTTTCTTTCTGTGCATCTGATCCTTGCGGCAATAAGCTTTCCAGCTTTTGCCATAACACCATTGCACCCATAAAATCGCCAGCTTGCGCTTTAGCCATACCACCCAACCATAAGCCATTTAAATTTTCCGGCTCAATTTCTAAGGCTTTAAAGACTAATTCAGCGGATTTGCCGTCAATTTTTTCGTTGTTGGCAAACGCCAGCGCATCTGCGTACATCAACATGACATCAGGTTTATCGCCTAATAAACGATGGGCATTGGCAAACGCATCGACGGCTTTAGGGTATTGCTGCAACACTTTATACGAGCGCCCCAGCATCAGCCAACCTTCCCCATCATTAGGATTGGCCTTCATTTTTGCGGCCAAGCCTTCAACCATTTTGTTAATGGCCTCAGAATCGGGTACACCTGAGCCAGCTGGGGTTATTTCTTCAACACGGTCAATGGATTGAGGACTGCCTAAGGTCAAGTACAGCGACCCCGCCAATAAAGGTATACCTAATACCAGTACATACGCCATCCAGCGACCTTGGGTTTGCGCTGATTTCACAGGGGACGTTATGTCAAGATCATCCCCTAAAGCTTGTTTAAGCTCAGCAAGTTGCTCATCATACAGCGCTTTTGAAAGCCCTCCCGACTGCAATTGTTCTTTTAATTCTGACAATCGATGCCGGGCGATCAGGGTGTTACGCGCGTCAAAATCAGCATCTTCAATGGTTTGCGTGCGCCACAAGGGCGGCAAAATAATCACAAACGCTACAATAAGCAGGACAACAACCAACAGTAAAAAAATATTCAAAAGTCATCCCCTTCGTCCAACAGTTTGCTGATTTTTTTCTGCTGTTCATCGTTAATTATTGGCTGCATTGATGCGCTTTTTCGCCGCCGTACCACAAAAAATACCGTTACCATGCCGACCACTAAAAACAAGCCTGGCGCCAGCCAAAGTAGGCTGGTTTTGCCTTTAAATGGCGGTTTATATAAAACAAAATCACCATAACGTTGCGTCATAAAATCAATAATGTCCTGTTTAGACTTACCTTGTTGCAGCATTTCCGCCACTTGCCTGCGCAGATCACCGGCAAGTTCCGCGTTAGAATCCGCTATAGTTTGATTTTGGCATACCAAACAGCGCAGCTCTGAGTTGATGCTTTCATAGGTTTCCTGTAGCTCTGCCGTGGCCATCTGCCGCGCATCCACTGCGTTTGCTAACGGCGATAACATCAGCAACACCATCATCGATAAAGTTTTCAGCATCATGCCTCCATCTGTAATTTGGCAATTAACGGCAAAAAGACGTTTTGGATATCATTAACGCTCACAGGGCCAGTGTGCTTATAACGCACAATGCCATGTTTATCAACAACAAAAGTTTCCGGCACACCATACACGCCCCAATCAATACCAATACGGCCATCCTGATCCATAATACTGACGTTATACGGATTACCGAGGCTTTGTAGCCAGTTTTTGGCCGCCGCCGGATCATCTTTATAATTTAAACCAACAATCGTTACCGCTTTTTGTTGGGCAAATTGGGTAAACACTTCGTGTTCTTGACGGCACGACACACACCAGGATGCCCAGACATTAAACAGCCATACCTGGCCTTTTAAATCAGCCTGGCTTAAGTTTTGCGAAGGATCATCAAGCTTGGGTGCAGAAAATACGGGTACTGGCTTACCAATCAGCGGGGATGGAATTTCGCTGGGTTTAAGATTTAAGCCTAACGCCAAAAACACCGCCATCACCGAAAAAATAACTAACGGAATAAGATATTTGAGCATTATGGATTGCCTGCTTTTTTAGGAGTGATGCGATAACGTCTGTCGCACGCAGCCCACAAACCGCCCATCGCCATAAATATCGCACCTAACCATATCCAGCGTATAAACGATTTGTAATAAATACGCATACTCCATGCGCCTTTGTCATCTAACGGTTCGCCAATTGCGACAAACAGATCCCTGAACAAACTCGCATCAATCGCAGCTTCGGTCATGGGCATGGTTTGTACGCGGTATACACGCTTTGAAGGTTTTAAGGTAGCCACCTCTTTGCCATCATAACTCACCGTAACCGTAGCTTGTTGCGCCACATAATTAGGCCCTTCTTTTTGCTTAACGTTGTGAAATTTAAAAATGTATCCAGACATATCAACCGTCTCATCGGGTGCCATACGGATATCTTTTTCAATGCTATAGGTGCAGGTAAAAGTAATACCGGTAATAAACACTGCAATACCTAAATGCGCGACCGTCATACCGTAAAAGCCAGCAGGGATTGTTTTTAAGCGCTCCCAGCTAAAGCCTTTTGGCCCTAATCTATCCAGAAAAGACAACGCTGTCGTCACCACGACCCACGAGGCTAAGACCATGCCGATAACCGCACCGATAGCATAAAAAGGCATCAATAACGGGACTAACAAACCGAACACCACGCAGCCCAATAATAACCAGCGAACACGGGTTGCCAATGCAGCGATATCATCGCGCTTCCAGCGTAACAACATACCTAAACCGACAGCGGCACCTAATGGCGCCATTAACGGAATAAACACCGCATTAAAATACGGCGGGCCTACGGAAATTTTACCCATACCCAAGGCATCAATCACTAAGGGATACAATGTACCTAATAAAATACTGGCAGCGGTAACCACTAAAAATACGTTATTCAATAACACAACGGATTCTCTGGATACCAGCTCGAATCCAGCACTACTTTTCACCTGCGGTGCTTTGATGGCATACAACATTAACGAGCCACCCACGACAATGGCCAGAAAAATCAAAATAAATAAACCTCTGGCCGGATCGCTGGCGAAGGCGTGTACTGAAGTTAATACTCCGGAACGTACCAGGAATGTACCTAGTAAGCTTAAAGAAAACGCAAATATAGCCAGTAGCAAAGTCCAGGTTTTAAACACGCCGCGTTTTTCGGTCGCTGCCAAAGAATGGATTAATGCAGTACCCACTAACCACGGCATAAACGAGGCATTCTCGACCGGATCCCAAAACCACCAGCCGCCCCAACCCAATTCGTAATACGCCCACCAACTGCCTAAAGCAATACCCAGTGTTAAAAACATCCAGGCGATATTTGTCCAAGGCCTAGACCATCGTGCCCATGCCGCATCCACACGGCCTTCCAGCAACGCTGCAATCGCAAACGAAAACGCCACCGAAAAGCCCACATAACCCATGTATAACATAGGTGGATGAATGGCTAATCCTGGATCTTGCAGCAAGGGATTTAAATCGCGGCCTTCTGGCGGCGCAGGAAACAGGCGTTCAAAGGGATTTGAGGTTAGTAATAAAAACAGGATAAAGCCAATGGAAATCAAGCCCATTATGCTCAAAACTCTAGCCACGGTAATATCGGGAATACGTTGACTGAAACGCGCCACTAATGCCGTCCAGATGGTGAGTACCAACGCCCACAGCAACAAAGAGCCTTCATGAGCGCCCCACACGCCGGACACCAAATACAACGTCGGTAAGGCGGTATTGGAATTGCTGGCAACGTATTTAACGGAAAAATCGTGGACTAAAAAGCAATAGGTTAAGCAACCGTAAGAAATAGCCATGAATAATAACTGCGCAAACGCCGCAGGCCGTGCCACGGCAATCCAACCTGATATTGATCTGGATGCGCCAATGAGCGGTAAAACGCTTAAGATAATGGCCATGCACAAGGCAAGGCTGAGTGAAAAATGCCCTAGTTCTGCAATCATTCTTGATGACCTTTAATTTTTTTCATAACCCTATCTCAGTGTTGTTTCTCGCTAGATGTCAACTGACTGGCTTATTAAGCTGCATCAGCTTAGCTTGTGCTTTCGACAATAAAATCTCTTAAAAACGTACTGGCTTTTAGTATTCATTCACCTCCCCCTTTGAAAAAGGGGGAGGTGGATTTACAGCGTTTTCATATCAGGTGAATAACATTAATTATTAGTAGTGGAGTACAAACCTAGGTTTGTACTCCCTCCAATATAACTAATCGATGCTGAAAACGCTGTATCTAATAAATCTCCCTCCACCCCTCTTTTTCAAAGAGGAACTGAATGAGTACGGCTTTTAGTATTTCCACACCGATTAACTCACTCTCCGCATTAAGTTTAAGCACAGGATTATTCATGTGTGTTTAATAAATTAAACCTATTGAGTTGCAATTTACACAACTCCAAAACTGATACTAAAACATTAAATAAAACGTCTAACTCTTCAATTACAAACCGTTTATTATAAAAAGTAAAATTGTGATTTTCTAATTTAGCAATTTCCCAAATCTCACCATTTGAAACCAATCCATAAACTGCGAGATTAGCATTGTTATTGATTTTTTGAATGGCAACCATTTCTAAGCTGCATTGTGCCCAGCCTAGCGAAAAATTGTCTTTTTTAGCTTCAACTACCGCCAGCAAAGGGAAATCGAAAATAATTTTCCCTAACTCAGAACGCTTAGAAATCAGATAATCAGGAATCCCTGTTAAATCATCATCATATTCCAGGGCTTGATGACTCCAAATTGAAAAAATATCGGAATAATTTTTCCAGGCATCTTTTAAAATTGGATAAATAAGATTTTCACAAATAGCGGCTTCAGATACATCATAAGCCACTTCTTTTAATGTAAAAACAATATCTTGTCGAACAGCTTCATTTATTTCAACTATTCTCACTATTTTAAAATCCGCTTCAATATAATGAATTTGGAAATGTTTCAGTACATTTGACAATGACTTAAATTGATTAGTAAAGGCCATAATTTAACGGGCTACCGTGATAATAATCATTTAAAACCTCAGTGCATCCTCAATTAGGTGATTTCCAATAATGTATCTACCAAAATGCTTGTCCACGAAAACCAAAAGTAGGCGCTTTAAGCGACACGAAAGGCACGAAAACAAAGCTATATATTCTGTGCACTCCGCGTATTCCGTGGACGACCAAAATTCCATGGGGGGATATTATTTTATTTTGCCTTCGGCCGTAGCCTTCTGCTTCAAACTCGCCTTAACCTCAGGTGGCATATAGTTTTCATCGTGCTTGGCCAATACTTCTTCGGCGATAAACACACCCTGGTTATTTAACTTGCCATGCGCGACAATGCCCTGCCCTTCCCTGAACAAATCCGGCAAAATACCGGTGTATTCTACGGTGACTTCTTTACTGAAATCGGTCAGGGTAAAGCGCACCATCATGCCTTTGTCGGGTCTTTTGACCGTACCTTTAACGACCATGCCGCCCAAACGGAATAAGGCATCTTTAGGTGCTTTTCCTGCAACCACATCGGTAGTGGAAAAAAAGTACATCAAATTTTCGTTAAATGATTTTAATGCAAACGCCGTGGCTACACTGGCTCCAATAACCATCAGGGTAATAAGAATCAAACGTTGTTTTCTGGCTACTTTCATAATGTTTTATCGTTTCTGCTTTAAAGCTTGCTGGCGTAAAAATTGTTTACGCTGAATAATCGGAATAAGAATATTGGCAACCAACACCACCAAGGTAATTCCGTAAGATGTCCATACGTAAAAACCATAGCCACCCATGGCAAAAAATTCTTGCAAGGTCATCACTTAGCCCCCATCGCTATCTTGTTTTTAACCCATTGCGAATTACGTTCGCGTGACAATAACTCGACTCGCGCACGTTGCATCAGCGCAATCACATAGTACACTTTAAACGCCAGAGCCATCAGCAATAACGGTATTAACATACTGCTGTGCATAGCGGGCTTACCGCTTTTGGTGATAACCGTAGGGCCTTGATGCAGAGAACTCCACCATTCGACAGAATAGTGAATAATAGGGATATTAACCACACCGACCAAAGCCAGGATGGCCACAGCTTTAGAGGCAACGCGCTTGTCATCCATTGCCCCGTAAAGACCAATAACGCCCAAATACAAAAACAATAATACCAACTCGGAGGTTAAGCGTGCATCCCACACCCACCACGTACCCCACATGGGTTTGCCCCACAGAGAACCTGTCACTAAAGCAATAAAGGTAAAACTGGCACCAATAGGCGCACTGCTGATTAAGACTACTTCGGCCAGTTTAATACGCCACACCAAACCAATGGCACCAGCGGTCGCCATCACCATATAAATAAATAACGACATCCAGGCGCTAGGTACGTGGATATAAATAATGCGGTAACTGTCACCTTGCTGATAGTCGGCTGGTGCTAGATACAAGCCGCCGTATAATCCTGCCCCTACTAATAACACAAATAAGCCTACAAGCCACGGCATCCAGCGCTCGGTGAACGCATAAAAATGCGGCGGTGAAGCCATACGATGAAAAAAACGCACTACAGCATCTGGAACTAAAAACATAAGGAGTATGACTTAATAGTAAAGGGGTTCAGCAAACCATTAGAGCAAGTATTCGATGATTATGCTCTACAGTAGGAAGGTATCCAACTGCGTTCGACCATATAATCCGGTACTTCGTTAAAGTCAAAGGCTTGGCCGTCTTTGATCATTTGTTTGACATCAAACAATTGACCTACTTCGGGAATGTCATTAAAGAACATCGTGTAAAACGGCTTAACCAGCCATTTTGAGACTTTCATGCCTATCGGGCCAATAAAATTACGCCGTTGGCCCACATGGGCAATTTCATCAATAGTAATTTCATCCAGTAATTCTTTCAAGCGGTCGCGCACTTCGGGTTCATCTGCCAATAACTTGTCAAACAACCGGTGCAGATAAAAATAATAGGTAACGCCCATCAGCTCAGTCACAAATGCGGGCGCATCCATCAAAAAGCCAGGAAATTTAGGAAATTGTTCGTAAATCCATTCTTTAACCGGGCTTAAAGGCTTCCATTCAACCTCTGTTAAACCACAGGTACGCAACATTTCATCAAACAAGCGCCAATGACAAAACTCTTCTGCCAAATGCACCCTGCTGATTTTATCCTCTACAGAGTGTGAGTTAGCCATATCTGGCACGACATCCCACGCACCTTTAATACCTACCCACTCATGGCGGGCAAATTTATACATGCCCGTTAACATTAAAATCATTGGTTCCAAGGCTTTTGGATCATCTTGCATGTCGATGTAATTACGATAGAACAATTCAGGATTTGCCAACGGCGTACGCAGTTTAACTGGATTATCTTTAAAATACTGAAGTCTGGCGCGTTTTTTAGCCAAATCCTTTTCGACCTCAAACAGTTCACCACCATGATTTTGGGTAAATTCCCAATAACTGTCAAAATTTTCCTTTCGCTCCTGTTTGCTAGCCAATGTAAAAATAGAAAGGTATTTAGCGGACTTCATACTCCATTACTCCAAATTGATGTTAACAGCTGTCTATTCTACGAAAAATTGACTGTGAATACTCTTAAATTTATCTAAATATCACAGCCTTAATAATGTATGCACAACATTAAGCATTTAATAGCTGCGCAGATTCAGGGATGACGGGATGGATTAGTTTGCAGATAAACGATGTGAAGCCGTAACGTTTGCCATATTTAAAGACAAGAACATTCCTCGCCTTTGGGAAGCACTAAATTACCCAAAGACGAGAATGCTCAAGTTTTGAGGCTTTAATAGCTAAAGAGGTTAATTAGCGTGGCTACCAACTTAAGACGGGACATCCATCCGTTCGTCCTGAGCTTGTCGAAGGACTTGTGGTTCATGGTTCGACAAGCTCACCACGAACGGCTTTATTTCAAGTTGTCCCGTCTTAAGTTGGTAGCTATTAGCGTTAAATACTTAAGGTTACAAATAAGCGTGGAATGGCTTCAAAGCTCCTAAATTACCCCGTCCTTTTTTTCCTATCGCTGGAACGGTTAAATATAAATCTTCTGCTTGTTTAAGGTTATGAGGATCAACAAAAGCACTGTGTCCGTGCGGGACACGTAATTGCGGATGATCAAACGGGGCTTTTTCCCAGCGCACCCGCTCATCGGTGAGTGATTTTAAAAATGCCACCAAATCCGCTTTTTCCTGCTTGGTAATCGGTTGTTGCAATACCAAGGCAGCAAAATGCGCGTCATTGGTAAAATTACCACCACGGAAATAAAAATCCACCACTTGCTCCAAAGTCAGCAAACTGCCGTTGTGCATGTATGGGCCGGTTAACTCAACATTGCGTAATGACGGCACTTTAAACGCACCCTTGGTAGCAATAAAAGCCCTGCCAAATTTACCTTTTTTTAACTCGGCTTGCCATGCGGCGACTGTCGGTATTTTTTGATAGGGTTTATGGTTACACACACCCTTGGTGTAGGGGTCATTTCTCAATTCTTTCGCCAGATAATCGTCAGTAAAGGTTTTGTTGAAATCACAGGCATTAATCGCCACCGGATCGTTTAACGGCTTACCGGTCAACAACTGTTGGGCGTATTGCTCACTAAAAGATAATGGATTCCCATAAGGATCTTTACCGCCTACGCCCAGATCATAATTCTCCGGCGTAACGCTGGTATTAAAATAGCCTTCATCCATCAGTGGTTTTAATGTACCCCGGTGCGGAATAAAAGACCCGTTCAACAAATCACGATTGACTAAACGCAGTGAAGAAAAGCCTTTAAAAGGCCTGAACACATCAGGATGGGCGGCGGCTGATAACGTTGGTCCGGTATGACAAACATTGCAACCCGCATCAAGAAACACCTTCAAACCGCGTCGCTGTGAAAGATTTAGGCCTTTAGGGATATGTGGGAAAACAGTGGTTATACGCGGTGTATCAAACGGCGTTTGATCAGACACCAGGGTTTGTTGGTAAAGCTGTAACGATAATCCTAAAAATAAGGAAAAATTGGCTTCCATCTGATTATAAGGCTTAGCCGGTGCCGCGCTAGGGCTACCAAAATCACCCGTTCCCTTCCAATAGCGCTGGGCGAAGGCGGTTTTTACTAAAGCTTGATATGAAGTATTCAAGCCTTTACCCGACGCATGGCGCAATTTTGCCAGTACGCTATCTTCAGGATGCACAGCTTGCGTTGCCAAAGGGCGGTGCAGCAATAATTTACGGGCAATCGCGGGTAAAACCCGTTGTTTGCAACTCATCTCTGAGTCGTTAAGCGGTGGCGCAACAGCTTGCGAGGCTAGCGAAGCATTTTCCAGGCGTAGGCTATGTTTTCTAACCTTGCCATCATTGCCCAACACCCAAATGCCCGCGTGAACATCCCGCGCACCATACGGCGATACGCCATTAAAAATATTATTGGCCCGGCCATCCCAAAAATTACGGAAATTAAAGGCCGCATTAATCACGCTGGGTACTTGCCTATCTTGTACTTGGCGGGTGTTGACAGCTCCTAAATGAAAAACGCTATCCTTGCTTGAAGTGCAATCATCTACCGAACTGCCGCTTTGATCCAACCCGTTAAATAGACTTAAAAATACCCCTGACGAAGACACCACGTCATCGGTATTAAACAGCACCTTGGATTCTTTATTCAGCGGATCGGCAAGCTGGTACAGCGGAAAATCGCTGCGCTTGAGCGTGTAATTGATACCGCCGATGCTACCTGAGGCTGTTTTTTGAAACGTCAATCCGGTTGGTTTTTTATGAAATACGCCTGTTGCCAACTGATTTTTAACGCGAGCATCTGCACCGGCATGAAAATGACACGAGGCGCAGGCCATGCCGTCACTGCCCACCGCTGTATCCCAAAATAAGGCCTTGCCTAATACAATGGCAGCGGTTTTATTGATTACTATTGGCGTTTTACCATTGAGCAGACCTGGTGTTACCGGCACTGGGACACCTTTTAATGACAGTGGCGTATTACCCTGTGCGCTAACGCTATCTATAAAGAATGCCGTAACTATCAAAAATGTACCCGTAAAAATAATACCTTTGACCAAGTTCTCTGATAGCATAAAAAGATAAGTCCTGATCATTAGTAATGCACGTTAATAACTTATTAGATTCATTATAGACTGTGGCTTCGGTAAGAAGCCACGCTTAGAGAGTACTATTTAACTACTTCTTTTTGGCCAAAATTTTGACCTTAAATTTAACCGCGTTAGATTTTAAAATCCGGCCTTTTTTACGTTGGTCTTCCTTTACAGAAAGCTCCATCGGAAAAGTCTGGCCTGCGTATGCTGCGGGTATACCACTCCAGGTAATAGTAGCAGTTGACATCTTATTTTTAAAAGTCCCCATCTTTGCTTTGGCACCATCAAAATCTTGATCGATGGTGTAAGTGTCATGCTCTGCATCCTTAACCATTAATTGAATAACCAGTGGTTTTGCACCTATGGTATAGGTATACACGGCAGCGCCTACTTTTGCGACTGGCGCGGTATCTGGGGTTGTAGGTTTAGGGTTAATAATCTTGTCCCATTTTTTAAATGCCGGCAAACGTTGGGCATCGGTCAATTTAAAAATAGCCTTAATTTTATCCTGGACAGCCAGTTTTTGATTTATGGGGAACAGCTCTAATAAACCTGGTTGGAATGTCTTGCTGCGGGTACCACCCACATGGCAATCGCCACAACTACCCGCAGCATTAGCAGGGCCTATATACCAAGGATGCGCGGAAACAAGGCTTGTTGCAGCTATGCTGCCTACCGCAAACAAACTAATTACAATTAATTTTTTATTCATCATCATTTTAAAATTCTCTTTTAGTCATGTATTCGCCGCCTGCAGCGGCTTAGCTTTTAATTTAAGCCTTCCATTGCCGCTAACTCCTCCGGCCAAATACCAAAGAAATCAACCTGAAATCACTTACAGCAGATTATTTGGCGCTAATAGTTACTTTTACCATGTGAGCCACTTTAGTATTAACAAATGGAGCTGGTTTGTAGCCGCCAGTAACAAACTCATACAATCCAGTTTGAGGCGCCTTAAACTTGAGAACTAACTTTCCGCTCACGCCGTCGTTTATTTTTTTAAAGGTTAAAGCAGGCGCACCGACTGTCTTGTCGCCGTCATAACCGTGGGTAATGTATTGCATTACAATGTCACCCAAAGGTTCGCCAGTATCATCGTTGGCAGCACCCCATTTGGCCATGGTAGCGGTTTGGGTCAGGGCAACATCAGGGATGTAACTGTCATCTGCAGTATCATTTGCACCACGAAAATAAACAGTGGAACCTGGATGGAAACCGGCTTCTTTGGATACCATGGCTATAGTAATCACTTGGCCTTTTCTGGCATGAAAAGTACCCCAATCAGAACTGTGTACCCAGCCTAAATCGCCAAATTTGGGATCACTCCAGCCACTGGCACGAACACTGAAAGTATCGGTATTTTTAGCGGGAGTGAAGTGAAAAACCGTAGAGGCTTGCGTGGTTGCATGGCTTGCAGAAACAGACATTAAGCTGATAACAGCTACAGACAATAAAGTGCTTATAGTTTTCATTATGGTTTTCCTTCGTAAAGTTAGATTATGTATAGACGCGACAGGTTTACGTTTTAAGGCACATTAAATGCAGTTTTAGTCATTGCAAATAACACGAATCATGACGCGCATTACGTATATAGCACTTACCATGCCAGCATATAAATAAATATAAAATCAATAACTTAATATTCCATTGCCTCACAAACTGTGTGATATGCCCTATTTTTACTAAAAAGTGTGGCATATCACACAATTTTATCCATAACTAATTGATATTTAACTACTTATAAATTACCTATGCTGCTAGATTATCAAGGGTATTTTTTATGTTAAATACAAATTAATATAAAAATATCAATTAGTTAATGTTTTATAAATAATTTAATCCGTTGATTTAGCTAACCAAAAATAGGTCATATCACACAGTTTTAGAAAAAATAAAGCGCTACTTGTCGCACAATTGCCCACCGCTTTATCAAGTCACCTGTTCAGTTTAAGATACTGACGGCATTACCGAATAAACACGCGCAATCACCCCATTTTTTAACGGGAAATCTTATGTCATCAACCATTATCCGCTTTGCTTTTACGCTGTACATAGTAATACTAACCATCACAACCGCACACGCCTTACCTGCTAACGGCAAATCGGTCGACGCAACGCAAATCAGCTTGCAAGGCGGTAGCAATTCCAGTGTGCAATGGCTTGCACCCGCACCCTCAACGTATAAAATTTGGCTACAAGTACCGCCAAGCAGCACCGCAAGCAATGCCAAATATCGACTTTATCTTAAGGGTAATAGGCCAGGTAATCGTGTGTGTACTAGTAAGGATGTGTCTCACCCCTGTTTTGAAGTCACCATAAACCAAGCCGCAAACCCAGGAAAATGGCTGTTATTGGCACAAAATAATGCCGCTAAAATCATAGACCAATGGAAATTTGCTAAAGGGGGTTATGTCAGTGTTAATGCCCGCAATATAAGCCCTGCCCAGCAACTCGGTATAGCTGCAATAAGCTTTGAAGACAGGGTATTGAGCATCGGCAAACGTTACGGCGGCGGCATTATTTTTTATGTTGATCGCACAGGAAAACATGGCTTAATTGCCGCCCCCACTGACCAAAGCACAGGTCTGCAATGGTATAACGATGGCTTTTATAGCAACACCCATGCCGACAAGACAAGCGTTGGCACGGGCAAGACCAACACCGCTGCCATCATCAAAAGCCAAGGCGTTGGTTTTTATGCCGCTACTTTGTGCGATCGCTTAGTGCTGGGTGGTTACAGCGACTGGTTCTTGCCGTCAAAAAATGAGTTAGCGTTAATGTACAAAAACATCGGTAAAGGCGCTGCCGCTCAGTTGACAAATATCGGTAAATTTACCACCCGGGGTTACTGGAGTTCGTCAGAATACAATAACGAATCAGCCTGGTATCAAAGCTTTGCGGATGGCCATCAGGATAAATATGATAAGTACGGCGGATTTGCTGTTCGTGCTGTACGAGCTTTTTAAGTCGATTTTTTGCTACTCAATTTAGGTGAAACACGAGGGTGATTAAAAGTGCGGGGAATTGACGATAAAATAATTTATCGTTCTCACGCTGGAGTACAAACCTAGGTTTGTACTCCAAGTAAAAAGAATTTCAATGCCATCACATCAGAATAGATGTAAGCATTAATTAAACTACGTCATATAACACACCTTTATTATGTCATATGACCTAATTTTAAAAAACTCCCATTAATACAAAAAGATAAAAACAATCTATTCAGAAAAAAATAGGTGATATGACCTATTTTTAGCGCTATCAACAACCCTGATAGCTATTTTTCGAAAAAAAACGGAAAGTGATGCCTCAAGTTAAAACAGGAAATAAACAATACAATCAATATATTAATAAGCTAAGTACCTAAATCAAAGGATGTCTATTATTTGGCATGAAACATGCTTTAATCATAAGTTATCTAGTATTCACAAAATCAGGAAATTAGCATGAAATTAAACCAAAAGCTTATTGTTAGCGCCCTTACTTTTGCCGTTGTCGCGTTTTCCCTATCCACAGCTAACGCAGCAACAAAGCCTACTAGATTCGCGGCATTTACGCCTAAAACACCTAAATACATTCTTAAAATAAAAAGAGCATCCTGGCGCGATCCGTTGTTTGGTGATATGGGCTGGACACACAGCTCAGACTGGGGCAAGTTTTCCACAACCAAAGGTAAAGTGATAAAAATAACCCTGATTACCAAGGTTCCAGGCTTGCATCCTGGCATTACGGTTTGGCATCGTGGTGCAAACGATACCGCTCCTGATATTTATGTACAGGATCACTTTTACCAGCAAAATGCCAGTATCTCTGAATTTGGCGCAAAAGACGAAGCCACCGGTAAAGCCATAGGTAATATTTTCATGCGCCATATTGGCAACGGTTACGATAATGATGGCCATACCAACGGCTATGGTTTTGATGATAATGGCAACAAAATTCTCAAAGCGCCTGCTGGGGTAAAAGGCATTAAAGATAAAATCCCAGGTCAACTGGTTCTCACATTTAAAGCACCACTATCAGGCAATTACCAGTTTGTTGTGGGAGGATTTAACCCCATTAAGGCATTTGATGGCAAAAATAAACATGAAGTTACCGCTACAGTCAGCGTTACACCTTAAAAGATGCTAAATCGGTATCGATCTCCCTGTGGCAATATCGAACCGATTCAGTTTTTTTGATCTGCATCAAAACCAGAACTACCAAATGGGTAAAAATACCCCCACGCGATGTAGCATCGGTTTTTTTTATCATAAATTTTTAACACACCAAAGGAAAAAATAGTATGAAATTAAATCGTAAGTTGATTATTAACACGGTTGCTTTGGCGATTGTTGGTCTTTCACTGTCCTCGGCTTATGCAGCAACAAAACCTGCCCGCGTTGTTGGATTTACTGTACCAACTGGACCTAAAAAAATTCTCAATGTCAGAAAATCAGGGTGGCGAGATCCCGCCTTTGGCGACATGGGATGGACACACAGTTCCGACTGGGGCAAATTTACCACGAAGGTGAAAAATAAAATAGTAACCATTAAACTGGTTACTAAAGTGGCTGGATTGCATCCTGCTATTACCGTATGGCATCGTGGCAAGGACGATACTGCGCCGGATACTTACGTGGTTGATCACTTCTACCCACAAAATGCCAATTTCTACGAAGCTGGCGCAAAAGACGAAACAACCAATAAAGCCCTGGGCAATATTTCAATGAAGGTTGTGGCTTATGGCTACGACGGTGATGGCCATAAAGGTTACGGCCTGGATGATGATGGCACTAAAATACTGACACCCCCTGTAGGCATGAATGCTATTAAAGACAAAATTTCGGGTACGGTAACACTCACTTTTAAAGCCGCTAAAGCAGGTAACTACATGTTTGTGGTTGGGGCATTTAATCCAGCAGCGGGTATTAACGGCGCAGTTACACATGAGGTAGAGACAACCGTCAGCGTTAAACATTAAATGATGTCGGGGTGGCAGTTGATAAGTCTCTTCAACTGCCGCTTCTCTTTCATACACAAGCACCTACACCCATTACAATGTTCCCAGCATAAGTAAGCCATATCCAACCACTTAAAACTATACAGATGACTGCATTTTTATTGACTAAAATCAAGAATAACCGCCGTACTGCTTTTTTGCTGGTTATGGCGATGTTACCGCTACAACAGGTAGTCGCACATGACCCAACGCCCATATCTTTAAAGGGTGTGAAAATGCCCACGACACCTGGGTTGCTGGATGGAAAGGCACCGATTGTGATTAATAAAACTGCGGCCATACAATTGGGCAAGGCGTTATTTTGGGATATTAATGTCGGTAGCGATGGCATGGCGTGCGCAAGTTGTCACTTTCATGCCGGTGCCGATGGCCGCGTTATCAATCAATTGTCAACAGGCGCACTGCACGCTAAAGCCAAAACATCAACAACCTTTCAACACACGGCAACCGGTGGCGTAGGGGGCGTTAATTATAAAATACGGGTCAGTGATTTTCCGTTTTATCAACTGACTGACCCTACGAACCGAGATTCGAAAGTCGTTTTTTCAACAGACGATGTATTTTCTTCCGCCGGGGTTTTTCTCAGATCATTCAAACAAGCCAACGCCAGCGATACGGTTCACGATGATTGCACTTCCAAAGACGATAGCATTTACCATATCGGTGACTTAAACGCGCGTCAGTCACAGGCTCGCCACACGCCATCAGTGATTAATGCCGGCTTTAACTTTCGCAATTTTTGGGATGGCCGCGCCAATAATATTTTTAATGGCGTGTCGCCTTATGGTGCGCGCGATACCAATGCCCGTATTTGGGTAGTACAACCCGATGGCACGGTACGCAAACAACTATTAAGACTTGAAAATGCATCGTTAGCATCGCAGGCTACCGCACCAGCTATCAGCAATTCGGAAATGTCTTGTAGCAATCGTAAATTTCCTGATATTGCCCGCAAGATATTCAAGCTGCGGCCACTAGCAAAACAGCATGTCCACGTACAAGACAGCGTATTGGCAGGGCTGCGTTTATCTAACAGCAAAGGCCTTAAAACCACTTATGAGGCACTGATAAAAAAATCTTTTGCAACGCGCTATTGGTCGGGTAAAGGCCAGTTTGGTCAAGCCACCGGCAAAGCCGCGCCTGCGTATAATCAAATGGAAGCCAATTTTTCATTGTTTTTTGGCGTGGCACTTCAGCTTTATGAGCAGACCCTGATCTCTGATCAATCACAGTTCGATACCCCACGTAAAGCCGGTGATCCTGAAATTCCTAAAGGCTTAAATCCCCAGCAAGTGCGCGGTATGAAGCTTTTTCTGGATGCGCATTGCGCTACCTGCCACAAAGGCCCTACCTTATCCTCGGCGGCTAATCCGAGTATTTATAATGTACCGGGACCTGATAAAGGCCTGGTTATCCGTAAAACGCTTAATGGCGCATTTACCTCTAGCGGCGTTGTCTTTGGCATGATGGACGAAGGCTTTTTTAATACCAGTGTCACTCCTACCAGTTACGATTTAGGTGTCGGTGGCAACGATCCGTTCGGTAATCCATTAGCCTTTAGTACCCAGTACATGCAAACGCTGTTAACCCACAAAAAAATGGTGGATCCGTTAATAGTGAAGGCCTGCAATTTGGATAACCCTTTTGCTAAAGATTACAAAGCCAGCGAATTGATCACCGATGTGATAGGCAAACAGGGCTGCGGTGGCCGTAGTGTATACGCCAAGTTGCCCAAAGCTTCGGTGTTACTGGCGGAGATGAAGAAAAAAGAGCAAGGCCGCGCCCTGGTCGCTGTAAAAGGCGCGTTTAAAATACCGTCATTGCGTAACGTGGAACTCACCGCGCCCTACATGCACAATGGCAGCATGTTGACGCTTGAGCAAGTGGTTGATTTTTATTTCCGAGGCGGTAATTTTAATAACCCGCATCACTTTGCCACACTGGTATTTCCGCAAGGCATTTCGACAGCAGAAAGAGCAGATTTGGTCGCCTTTTTAAAATCGCTGACTGATGAGCGGGTACGCTGGGAAAAAGCACCGTTTGATCATCCGCAGATTTTGATTCCTCACGGCCATGCAGGCACGGCAAACTCACAAAATCTCACGTTGGCAAAAGATAACTTTTTAAATGTACCGGCAGTTGGCAAGAGTGGTCGCAGTCGACTTTTAGGGCCTGTGAAGCCTTTTCAAAGTTATCTTGGCCGGTAAAAACCCTCGCCTGTAGCCCTTTTGGGCACTCAGGCGAAAGCATCTGTTTTAAAAAACGCCTATTGCAAACACGTCTTTTTAGGGGCTAACTTAACAGGACTGGTTGCATTCAGACCTTCGTATTCCAGCTTAATCGTACACGGTACTGCGGCGGCTTTAAGAGCTACCGATTTTTTCCAATTGCCGTTAGCATCAGCAGTTAAATGCGATGCAGACCCCACACCAAATCCACTGTTAGTCCTCATTTTCAGGCTCAGCGTCTTTAACGCAGCGTTACGTTGCGCAGCTGTTAGCGTGCTTTTAAAAATAACTGCACCGGTAAGATTAAGGCTGTTATTACTCCATTGTGCCCGCTGTACTTTAAATTGACTGACATTTTTAGTAGCGCTGTGCCGTGCTGGCCACACGTTAATAGTCGCGGTAACTGTATTTGACAGCAACTTGCGACCCACACCTTTTTCTTTAGCGGTAAAATTAACAGTGTAGGTTTTATTGGCTTGCGCCGCAGTCGGCTGCCATTTAAAGTCAATCGCGGGCAGATTACTTTCCAAATCGGTTCGTTCCGATGATAACACCGCACCTTTAACGGCTAAACCGCCATTTTTTATGGAAGGTATTGAAACATTAACCATAAACGCATCATCTTCTGCATCGGAAACCAATAGCGGGATCACCAGCGGCGCACTGCCCACGGTGACATC
Organism: Crenothrix sp.; assembly: GCF_043729335.1. Taxonomy (NCBI): domain Bacteria; kingdom Pseudomonadati; phylum Pseudomonadota; class Gammaproteobacteria; order Methylococcales; family Crenotrichaceae; genus Crenothrix; species Crenothrix sp. Next base: position 57,453 of record NZ_JAYTLQ010000056.1, read on the forward strand.
CCAATATTCATTAATAAGATGAAGCACAGGCTTGGTATCACCGGTTTTAACAGGCGTTGGATGCAAGAACTCCTTAAGCCCTGGCAATCCACCTTTAGAAGCTTCAAGAACACCCGGTTTAAAGCCAGTGCCAAAATCATCAAAATGGCAACTGGTGCAACCTGCTGCACCGGTTGGAACGACAAATTCCGGTCTTGCTAAAACATCCGTGATACTTCCGATTGTGCCTATCACTAACGTAGCAACACTCAGCATTTTTTTATTCATCTACAACATCTCGCTAAATAAGTATTTTTAAACCGCACCATTATCCAATACCGATACCATTTTCTCAGTGGCTTTATAATCGGTACCTGACCAAGTGACCTTGCCATCTGGGCTTAAAATAGCAAAATATGGCAGGCCAATTTTTAATTGACGGTGCTCAGGATTATCACGGAATTTTTCAAAATCCGGCTCTTTATCAATCAGTTTCACCGCAATCGCGCTTTCACGCAGGGCATGATTTAAGCTCTCATTACTGACGGTTTCTTCTTTGAAAGCAGTACAGTTGGCACACCAGCTGGCATAAAAATCGATAAAGATCGGTTTGCCGGTTTGTTGCGCTACTTTTTGCGCCTCGGCAATATTTCTGTACCACTTAATGCCCGCTTCTTCGTGTATCGCCTGAGCACTGTTCGCAGTTGCTACAATCGGTGATGCGGCACTGGCCAATAGCCCAGATGCCCCCGCATTACCCACAAAAGGTAGACTGCCCATGCCGCTTGAAACTAACCACCCGCCAATTAACAGACTGACCACGCCACAATAATGGTGCATTTTTTCATTCGGCATCGCATCACGGGGGAGCAAACTCAACACATGGCAATGCACCACGGCAATCCAGATAGCCACCATGCCAATGGCTAAAGAAGCAGTCACCTTAGGATCGACACCTAACACACCCATACCTTTGGCAAAGTAGATATAGGCAAAGTACAGAATCATAAAACCAAAAGCATATTTGATTTTATTCATCCAGTAACCGGCTTTCGGCAACTTTTTAAATTTGACCACACTGACAATAAAAAACGGCAACGCCACGCCTAAACCAAAGCCGCCCATCATAAAGCCGCCTTGTGAAGCCACCAACAATTTATCCCAAAAGCCCATACTTTGATTGACTAAAGCCAGCGCATCCGATTTAGCGGCAATGTTATCGGCCACTTGCAGCAACAAGGCAAAAACAATTGGCCCGACGCAAGGTGAAATCACCAATCCGGCCACGGTACCCATTAGCCAGGTACCGCCCAAACCGTTAACGCGGGTGGTTTTTTGATCTAAAGTATGGACTTCATTCTGCATGAAACTCAGTTCGTAAAAACCCAGCAAGGCGACAGCAAAAAAAGCAAAAAATACCGCAAAGACCAAATTAACAGTTGCTGACTGCATAAAGGTATTGAAGGCGCCGCCGGTCATACCCGCCAGTAATCCCAGCACCATATAAGTGCCGACCATACCTACCATATAGGCGCCAGCATGATGCTTTTCCTTGTCTTTGTGGCCTTGCGCCCGGTTAACAATAAACATGGAGGTAATCGGCAGCATAGGGTACACGCACGGTGTCGCTACCGATAACAGACCCGCAATCAGCATCAGCCCAAACAATATGAAAGTGCTGTCCTTGTTATTTTGAAACAGGGACAACAACTTGTCGGTAAAGCTGAGCGACTCATCTTCGGCAGCGGGCAAAGATAATTCCGCCTGAGTGTGTTGCGGACGGAAACACACATGCGTGGCATCGTTACACAGTTGGTATTGGATAGCCACGCCGATATTTGGCAGGCTAACTCCTTTACCGATTGGCGTTAGCGATAAGGTAAAATCACCTTTATCACGCAAAACCGTGGCTTTTACTTCAGCATCATAAACACCGGCTGGCTTTTCCAGCTTACTGACGCTTAAACCGGAAGCGGCCAGCTTGGCATCGGTATCAAAGGCAACCGGAATATAAATATTTTCAGTGCCTTTATCCAAATAAGCATGATGGTCTTTGGGTACTGTCAAGGTAATTTTATACTGTGCCGGCCATGTTGTCGCATTGATGGCATTAACACTCACTTGCATTTTGGGGGCTTCGGCAAACACCATATCCCCCCATAGCAAGCCCATTAAAAACAATAAAACAATAGGTAACGTATTTTTAATCATCATCATTCAGCCCTCAAGGTAAATCGTTCAAACCCGTTAGTTGTTATCACGCGTCTAAAATCTCATGTTAAATGAGCCAGTAATCAGGAAATAATTAAAGTCGGCAAAATCTCCGGCATTATTACCGCCCAATTGATAACTGGCACTGTGGTTATAATATTCACCGCCTATCTGAAATTTCAGATGCGATAATGGTGCTAATTCGGTAAATTCTTTACTCACATGAAGGCCCGCAGTTACCGCGCCAAAACCTGCTAAACGGTAATCACTGGAATAATATTTAGCCTGGAGATCAGTACCCACAGCTTGGTAAAAATCAGCCTGATCCTGCGAGTAATAACGCACCCGTGGAATAACCTGCCAACCCTCCCCTACCGGCTGATGCCAGCTTGCTTCAACTGTGTGGGCATTCACTCCCCAGCTGTCAGTGCTAAAGCGGTAATCTATATGCAAGGCCGCGTCATTCAAATCGCCAAAATGCCTTACGTACTGGGTTAACCACGCAAATTGAAATTTCTCGCGTGGCCGGGTATCCAGTCTAAAATCGACAAATAACCCGTTATCGTAAAAATAAACCAGTTTGTAGGGGTCAGACAAATAGCCGCTGCTATAGGCAAAAGTGACATTGCTAAGCAATAAGCTATCTTTATTAATAATTTGCGATACCCCCAGCAAATATTGCTGGGTGGTTTTACTGCCCTTAAGCGCCGGACGGTCGGTGGGGTCAATTTCATCGAAGGCCACTGAACCACCAACATTTAATGTCGTCAATTTTTTATTAAAATCTTTGCTAATAGATGTGCCCACATAGCGCGAGGTGTAATCATTTTCCCTGGAAAAACCGCCATTAAGATTAACCGAACCGCTATCAAAAAAATAGGTTAACGACGGGCTGATACCGTCACGGCTATCGCAAATCGATTTGCCACATTCGCTGGTTAACGCTCTTTTAGACGCGCCACTAATAATTTGTTTAATATTGCCTTGGCTATCCAACTCGTTATTTTTAGGTGATGCACCAGCAACAATGTCGCGTACCAGAGCTACAGAACCGGTCATCGACTTACCAATCGGCGCTGCCAATACGCCTTCATACGTATTCACATCAATACGCGAACTGCTTTCAGAGTAATGGCCATATTGGAAATCGGCATTATAGGTTTCTTCCACCCTCCCCGCTACCGCGCTTTGCATTAAGCCGGGTAACGCCAGTGCCGCAACACTCAAACAAGCGACAAAATTAGATTTTTCCTGATTACTCACTCGCCACTCCCTCGACAACCGCATTACTATTTAACTCATCCATCAAACCCACGTTGTCATCAGTTACAACCACAACCACCTCCGCCGCCGCCATAACCACCAGACGCGGCTTCTTTACTGAATGCAGTGTGCTGCCTAAATCCAAATTCCATAGGATCCGGTGTCAAGGCCATTTGCGGCAGTGCCAAAGCACCTCGCTGCCTTGGCATCACTTCCGTACAGCCAGTAAGTGACAGTGCGGTAATAAACAATAACCCGTAATATAGTTTCATAGGCGACTCTTACTTTGGCTAAAAATTGTGTGGCTTTCTTTTCTAATTCATCAATATCGGTTGCGATAAAGCCGTGGTATATTTTTTGCACCACACCCTTAATGCCGTTGGTTGGCCTTGCTGCAATGTCGGTAAGGTAAACTGTGGCGCAAGTTGCCCAACTTCTGTGGCATTGGCAAAGGTAATTGTTGCCAGCATAGCGAGAGCAAGCAAGGGCATTTTTTATTTTCATGATGATCCTTCAGAATATCAATGCAAGCTTAAGCGCACTTTACTGCATTTCACTAGGTTTAAAAAACATTCCTTAAAAACCGGATTACTCAACATCCACAGTGCAGGCAAGCCAAACTCGGTGCTATCATCAAAGCGCTACCAGCACAGCATATCAAGGCTAAATTAAACCATTTATGATCCATCATTCTTCCAAATTGTAATAATTGGCCAAAAGCATTTTTTCAATACGCCTGTGAATTGCTAATTAACTTGGAAAAGTTCAATCATCTTCGAAAATACATGCAAGTATGAACCAGGCCTTTAACTAAGATAAATAGACTTAAAATACTTTCAAGCATGAATCGAGCTAGAATTTATCTTATTGAATAAAAAATAATTATACTTAAATTAAGTACAAATAACCGCATACCATACTTGCAGAACTGCAATTATGGTATGCAAAATGGGTAGGTTTTTGAAGAACAGCTAATGCTAAAAATCACAATATTCGTGAATACGAGTACTGCTGAAGGGATAAAAAACTATTAAGGCACAGGTATCCTGCCAAGACGGGATTTTAGGCTCGCCTTGGCTAAAGTGATGTTTACAGCAAAGTAAAATTAGCCATTTTATACACAGCTATCATCACTGCCAGATTTTTTCCCACTGCCTGGTATCCCGTCATTACCCTGATCGTGGTCGCGGTCATCGGTTACACCATCATTATCACTGTCTTTGTCTTTATTGTCGGGAATGCCGTCGTTATCCTCATCGTCACATTTGTTTTCATCTTTGCTGTCATCAACACCGTCGTCATCGCTATCGCTGTCGTTACTATTGGCTAACCCGTCGTTATCGTCATCGCTATCCACACTGTCCTTAACGCCATCATTGTCATCGTCGGTATCTTTGGCATCGGTAATGCCATCATTATCGTCATCGGTATCTACACTATCTTCGATACCATCTTCGTCATCATCGTATTCATCCCTATCATTACTATCGAGTATGCCGTCGTTGTCATCGTCGGTATCAACAGCATCTTTAATGCCGTCGTTATCGTCATCCGTATCTAAATCATCGACAATGCCATCGTTGTCATCGTCATTACCGTTTTCATCGTCTTTATCGGCAACACCGTCATTATCGTCATCTTTATCGGCTTGATCTAACACACCGTCGTTGTCATCGTCTTTATCGAGTTTATCGGCAATGCCGTCATTATCATCATCCAGATCATTGATATCCAACACACCGTCATTGTCATCATCTTTATCGAGCTTATCGGCAATACCGTCATTATCGTCGTCATTGTCATCAAGTTTTTCAGTCAAATCGGACAGACCATCATTATCATCGTCTTTGTCTTGCAGATCCGCAATACCGTCGTTATCGTTATCTTTGTCGAGACTATCTGCTATGCCGTCATTGTCATCATCATTGTCGTCATGGTCTTTTTTGTCTAGTATGCCATCATTATCATCGTCGTTATCCTTACTATCGATAATACCGTCATTGTCATCATCGCTATCTTTGTTGTCGGGAATACCATCGTTATCACCGTCGCTGTCTACGGCATCGCTTTTATCTGGAATGCCATCATTGTCATCATCAAAGTCGCTTTTATCAGCGATACCGTCGTTATCATCATCAACATCACTTTTATCCTTGATGCCGTCGTTATCGTCATCAACATCACTTTTATTTTTGATGCCGTCATTGTCACTGTCTTGATCTACGTTATTGCTGGCCGCAAAGGCTTCACTAGTAAATCCTGGTAGCCAAGATGGCGCTGGTGAAACAGATCCCACCAATAATGCAATGGCTGCGGTGAGGGGTAATAAATTTGGGTGTCTCATGGCTGTGTCCTTACTTTGAGTTGTTAAACTTCATTAAAAATATAAGCTGTCAGTATAAAAGCACTGGCTTAAGTGCCGATTAGGAGTTATGGCTACCCTAATAAAGAAAAATTTATCGGTAATTATTAGGAATTACCATCAGCATACAGACAGAATTTAGCACTAATCATGCCAAACAACTTATAGCTTCCTAAATTAAGTTAGATTATTAATTATAATCATAGATGTAGCTTATACCGTGGCTGGTCACACACGATATAAGTAGTGGCAGGAATTATCGAAACTGCAAAATTATCTGCACCTAGTAGCGCATCACACTCAGTAGAGTGTTCAGATAGCCTGATATTAATGAAGCTTACAGAACGCTATGTACATGTATAACAATAGGAATTTTCAATAGTCATCTAAAAATCATCCACTGATTTCCAAAAATCAATGCCGTCCAGGAATCGATATGATGTTCAATATCTTGACTCTTTTATCAACACTGTTTTTGCACACATTGAATAAATTAAAAAACAGCAAAAATCCAAGGCTCAGATGGTAAACTATTCCGTTGATGGTTCTGTTTCTTGAACAAGTTTTTGGTGTAGATGCCCGTTTTCTCCACACAATGCGAATGACTCCTCACCTACATTGTACGGTTTTTATCAACTCTTAAGGCGACTAATCCTATGCGTTAAGCCTTATAATGCCTAATACACAACATTGCTGTTGGCATTTTTATTAATTCATCTCAACGCAGTATCGCTAACACTTAAAAAATCCACGAAACAGGAACATTACGAACAAAACCACACATAAATCTTAAAAGTGCCTGCTAGATGCTGGCCCTTAAATTTAAACCCATATTTAAGTGAGTAAAAGGAACAATATGGCACGATTCCATAAAAAATTTTCTTATGTTAAGGTGACTGAGACATGGTTCACGTATAAATTTAATTTCCGGGATTTGTTTACCTTAAATGCTTATCTGCATATTAAAGATGCGGAAAACCAAAAGATATTTGGCATCCAAGACAATTCCTGCACAGTTGAGCTCAAACTTGACTCAGATATTGAAACGATTTTTGCAAATTTCCGCCCCACCCTTAGACGAGACATAAAAAATTCACAAAAAGAGCTCGTAGAATGCCATTTCCGAGACGATAAGATCGATGAATTTGTTAGTTTTCATAACGCTTTTGCAAATTCAAAAAAAATATGGCTTACCAGTAAAAGCCGTATAGAAGAAATGGGCGACAACATTAAAATGAGTTTCGCAACCTTAAATGGACAGACGCTGGCGGTGCATAGTTATCTGGTTGATGAAGAAGTAGGAATAGCGAGGCTGCTTCATTCAGCCTCCAATAGGCTAGATGAAAATATTGATAAAAACCTAACCGGAAGAGCTGGTAAATTATTGACTTACAAAGATATTATTTTTTTTAAGGAAGCGGGTTACAAAATAATGGACTTTGGGGGCTACGCAGATAATACCGAAGATAAAAGCCTGAAAGGCATTAACGAGTTTAAATTATCGTTTGGTGGTGAAAAGGTTACTTGTGTTAACTATTATTCAATCCCCCACTATGTTCTTAAAAAAATTCGGGAAAAAATCAGCTCAGTGTAAGTATTAAATTATGGGAACCTCTAAAAATTATCCGCTCATGCTTCTACAGCGCTCTCATGAGCTTTTCGAATGGCACGAACGGATAAGCGGTTGAATTGATAGGATACCGTTCGCACAGAATTTGTCCAATCGCATAATTAAAGGTTCCCTTAATGTTTTTATAGCAATTTTGTAAAACAACACCTCTTAACCTACAACCACCAAACTATTTTTTAAAGCGGTTAAAAACCGTTCATTCTCTTCCGGCTTACCCACAGTCACCCGCAGACAATCCACTAACAAACCGCCTTGCGGATTCATATTTTTAATCAACACGCCTTGCTGTTTAATTGAGGCAAAAATGTCATTAGCCCGATCTTTGGGCGCTCTAAATAAAATAAAATTAGCGTTGCTAGGATAAGCAATGATGCCTTCCAGTGCATTAAGCTGTGTCAGCATAATAGCGCGATCCGCACAAATAGCCTGGGTTTGCTGTTCAAATACCGCGCTGTTGCTGAGCGCAAATTCCGCACTGACTTGGGTAAGAATATTGATGTTATACGGTAAACGGATTTTGTTGAGCTGTTCAATAAATGCAGGGCTGCCCACCAAATAACCCAAACGCAATCCCGCAAGTCCCAATTTAGACACGGTACGCATCACCATGACATTGGCATATTGCCCTAATTGATGAATAAAACTGGCATCGGCAAACGGCGCATAGGCTTCATCGATAATCACCAAACCTTTGGCTGTATTGATGATATCTTTGATAGCCGTTTCGCTGAACAAATTGCCGGTAGGATTATTTGGGTAAGCAATAAAAATAACTGACGGCTGATACTGTTTTATCGCCGCTAGCATGGCGGATAAATCCAGATCGAAGTTATCTGCCTGTAACGGAACGCCGATGTAGTTTAGCCCCAAACAATCACTGAGCTGTTTGTACATCACAAAGCCCGGTGCGGGGCTTAATACGCTTGAACCAGCGGGCAACGCCATTAACAGTAGCTGGATGATTTCATCGGAACCATTGCCGAGCATAATTTCCCACTCATCGGCGATGGCATTGGTGCTGCGGATGGTGTGCTTGAGCTGTTTGGCTTCAGGGTCAGGGTAGCGGTTTAACGCGCAGTTTCTTAAAGTCTCCAGCCATTGTTGCTTAAGGTCTTCAGGCCAACTGTAAGGATTTTCCATAGCATCCAGTTTGATCAAACCTGTCGCATCGGCGACGTGGTAACTCGACATCGCCAAAATTTCTTGACGGAACAGGGTACTGATTAAAGTGTCTTGAGACATGGTTAAGAGTTGAGTAGTTTTTTAGGAGTTTTATTGTCCACGAAAGGCACGAAAAACTCATGCTTAAATAATGTAATTACTCAGAAATTGCAGGTTGGGATTTCTAGGTCACCCCAATCTACAGACTGATGTTATTTTCGTGGATAACTAAGTTATTTAATCCGATATTCCGCAGACCGCGCATGCGCCGTTAAGCTTTCGCCCCGTGCTAATACAGAGGCGATTTTACCTAAACTGTCCGCGCCCGCCGCTGAGAAATTGATCAAACTGGTACGTTTTTGGAAATCATACACCCCCAAAGGTGATGAATACCGTGCCGTGCTGGATGTTGGCAACACATGGTTAGGCCCTGCACAATAATCACCTAAGGCTTCTGCGGTATAGCGCCCCATAAAGATGGCACCGGCGTGGCGTATATGTTGGCTCAGGGCTTCAGGGTCTTCTACCGACAGCTCCAAATGTTCTGGCGCGATGCTGTTGGCAACGGCGGCAGCTTCCAGTAAATTGGCGACTTTAATGAATGCACCGCGCGTTGATAACGATGCTTTGATAATATCGGCACGCTCCATAGTGGGCAGCAGTTTATTAATGCTCTGCTCAACAGCCAGCAAGTAATCGGCATCATCACTGATTAAAATCGCTTGCGCGTTTTCGTCATGCTCAGCTTGTGAGAACAAATCCATCGCAATCCAATCGGGGTTGGTTTTGCCATCGCAGATAATTAATATTTCCGAGGGGCCTGCGATCATGTCAATACCGACTTGGCCAAACACCAGCTTTTTGGCGGTCGCCACATAAATATTGCCAGGGCCGACTATTTTGGCGACCGCTGGAATAGTTTCAGTGCCATAGGCTAACGCGGCCACCGCCTGTGCGCCACCAATGCTAAACACACGATCCACACCGGCCAAATGCGCCGCCGCCAATACCATCGCGTTAGTTTCGCCATTGGGCGTTGGTACTACCATAATTAATTCACCGACACCTGCCACTTTGGCCGGAATGGCGTTCATTAACACAGAGGACGGGTACGCAGCTTTACCGCCAGGCACGTACAGGCCAACACGTTCCAGCGGGGTGATCTTTTGCCCTAGCACCGTGCCATCCGCTTCGGTAAACTGCCACGGTTGCAGTTTTTGGTGTTCAGCATAAGCGCGGATTCGGTCAGCGGCAACTTGCAAAGCGTGTGCTTGTTCAGTCGGTAAATTTTGCCAAGCCGCCAATAAAGCGGCTTTAGGTAGTTCTAAGTCGCTGGCCAAACTGACGTTGCGCTTATCAAAACGATTGGTGTAGTCCAGCACTGCCTGATCGCCGCGTTTTCGCACATCGGCAATAATATCCAAAACACGGTGTTGAATGTCCAGATCGTCGCTTTCATCAAAAGCTAACAGCGATTTTAATTGTTGTTGGAAATCCGCTGCTGACGCATCCAGTTGGGTGATATTTAATAAAGGCATAATATTCAAATTCAATAGTGGATAGAAACTACAAATGCGTAAATAGTTATATTAATTCCCATGATTTAACGCGAACACACAACACCAAACCAATTTTTTGTTTATAAATCGTCTGGTGTTAGGCCCGTATGTTTAGCAATGCGGGCAATCATAAGCGACCCAATTTCTTCGCCATCATGGAAAGCGAAAACCACATCAGGCCAACCTGCGCGAGATAAAGTGCGATGGGAGCCTGATTGCCGCTTAATTTCCCAGCCTATGGCAAGTAAAGCAGCAAGAACTTGCCTGGCTTTTGCGGAAGGCCAATGGCTCATGCGGCAACAAGTTCAATCGTAATGGCCATAGGTAGGCATTATTCCGATTCAATGCGCTCAGCAAGTACACGAAGCGCTAATATTTCAGCCTTGGCCATTGCTTCATTAGCTGTCGTGCCATAGGCCAGAACACCTGGAATTCCAGGTACTTCCGCAAGCCAGCGGCCATCTGTTTCTTGCTCGTATTCAATATGAAAATTCATGTCATCACCTAACAAAAAACAATTACGTCACGACTTAGTGATACAAATAAGTCCGTTCCCTCTGGGCTAGCGCTTTTTTCAGTTGATTAAGCAACGTGGCTACGCCGTATCCTACATTTTATTGCAGGTTACCTTAAATAGACTTTCATCATTGGCGTTCCTGCTTCTTCCTCAGCAAAACACCCGCAACAACCAGTGCTAATGCAGGCATAAATACCCAAACAAACTCAGAGCGTAGTACTTTTAACCCTCGTTCTGAAAAAAACCGACTAACTCCTATCGGAGACACTTGTATCGGCCTGAAGGGAAAAAATAGTCTATCTAAACTGAACGGCCACTAGAACGCCACACCAAAGCCGCCGTTTGTTAACGCATCTAAAAGCCCATGTGATGCACATGATACGAAACAAAACCAAAATACAGTGAACGAGTTTGACCGTAATTGCGTGTGGAAAACCGAGCAAAATAAGGCTACCACAGCGGCAAACACCAAAGAATGCGTAAATCCCCTATGCCCCCATTGCGATTGATACGGGATTTCAAATTCAAACGCAATCACGTCCGCATCTGGCAATACAGCGGTAGTGCCGCCAGCAAAAATAACCTGAAATTGACTGACCGGCATTTGCAGACAGCGTACAACACGGCGGGCACTGCAATATGTGCAAAGGCCGATGCCATAAAGTTTAGCTCTATGCTGTTTTTTGATGTTGCAAAATAATTTTTGATAAAGCCCTTAATGCGTCGTTGACCGATTTCGCATCAGGAAATACTTGTGCCACGTCAGCCTCAAGCATAATGAGCTTTACGCCCTCATGATATTGTTGGGCATATTTGCCACGAACACCGTTTTCCATCTTGGAAAAGTCATATTCGTCAAGAAGCTCATCGTTTAATTCATCATCATTTTCTGGATTCATAGAAGTCTCTTTCTCGTTTGGTTGCCTGCCGAGCACTGATGATTCTGATTGCTTCGGCACGATAGGTATGCGCTATGACCAATACTCTATTTTCGCTGGAAAAGCCAATAATAATATAGCGTTTTTCCCGAATTGAATGTCCCGTATCAGGATAAGTGAACGATAAAAAATCTCCAAATACAGATGCGGCTTCGTCAAAAGAAACGTCATGTTTCTTAAAGTTAATATCTGCTTTTTGTGAGTCCCATTCAAAATCCATCGGGAAGAATCTCTTGCAAAGAAAACAATTGAGCCGCTATTTGTAGGGCCTAACTAACTTTTTGGGCAATGTTTTTTTCAAGCTGATCCAGCAAAGTGGCAATGGCCTGATTTTTCATTTTCATCGCGGCCTTGTTAACCACCAAGCGCGAACTGATGTCCATAATATGCTCACGTGGCTCCAGATCGTTAGCGCGTAACGTATTGCCAGTATCCACCAAATCCACGATACAATCAGCAAGTCCTACCAACGGCGCAAGCTCCATAGAACCATACAGCTTGATAATTTCCGCCTGTATGCCTTGGCTGGCAAAATATTTCTGGGCAATTTTTACGTACTTGGTGGCCACCCTAATACGCCCGTGCGGCGGCGGTGCATTTTTGTGCGCGGCGGTCATCAGACGGCAACGAGCAATGTTTAAATCCAGCGGTTCGTACAGGCTTTCCGCGCCATGCTCCAGTAATACATCTTTACCGGCAATGCCTAAATCCGCTGCACCGTATTCCACAAACGTCGGCACATCGGTTGCACGGATAATAACCAACTGCACATCATCGCGTGTGGTGCGCAAAATTAATTTACGACAGGTTTTTGGGTCATCAATCGGCTCAATGCCTACCTCAGCCAATAACGGCAAGGCTTCCTCGTAGATACGGCCTTTGGAGACTGCAATTGTCAACATAACCGACTCCTCAGTTCGGTACACGACGGATGGTCGCGCCCAATTGCGTCAATTTTTCTTCGATATGGTCGTAACCACGATCAATATGGTAGATACGATCCACCAAAGTATCACCTTCTGCAATCAATGCCGCAATCACAAGGCTGGCAGAAGCACGCAAATCCGTTGCCATCACCGGCGCTCCGGTGAGCTTTTTAATGCCGGTACAAATCGCTGTATTGGATTCCAAGCGGATATCCGCACCCATACGCTGTAATTCATTGACATGCATAAAACGGTTTTCGAAAATCGTCTCTATGACGATACCGACACCGTCGGCAACGGTATTCATAGCAATAAACTGCGCTTGCATATCGGTCGGGAAAGCCGGATACGGGGATGTGCGTAAAGATACCGCTTTGGGTCTTTTGCCGTGCATATCCAAGCTAATCCAATCTTCACCGGTCTGAATGTCAGCACCGGCTTCTATCAATTTATCCAGCACGGCATCTAAAATATCAGGACGGGTATTTTTGAGTTTAACCTTACCACCCGTGATAGCCGCCGCACACAGGTAAGTACCGGTTTCGATACGATCCGGCATAATATTGTAATGAACGCTTTCTACGCCCAATTTTTCGACACCCTCAATCACCAGAACATCGGTGCCGATACCGGTAATTTTTGCGCCCATTTTATTCAAAAAATGCGCCAAATCGCTGACTTCGGGTTCTTTAGCGGCATTTTCCATAATGGTGGTGCCTTCTGCCAACACCGCTGCCATCAACAAGTTTTCCGTGCCGGTTACCGTCACTTGCTCCAGCACCAATCGACAACCTTTTAGACGTTTGGCTTTAGCGTGGATAAAACCGTTTTCCACAGTAATATCCGCGCCCATTTTGATTAAACCATTCAAATGAATATCCACCGGACGCGTGCCAATTGCACAACCGCCCGGCAAAGATACATGCGCTTCACCAAAGCGCGCCAATAACGGCCCTAACACTAAAATGGAGGCTCGCATGGTTTTAACCAGCTCATACGGTGCGACAAAACTGGTAATTTTGCTGCTATCGATTTCAATGTTCATGCGTTCGTCAACCAGCAGATGCACACCCATACGGCCGAGCAATTCCAGCGTAGTAGTGATGTCGTGCAAATGCGGTACGTTACCGACAGTGACCGGCGCTTGTGACAACAAGGTAGCCGCTAAAATAGGCAATGCCGCATTCTTGGCGCCCGAAATACGCAGTTCCCCGGAAAGTCTGGCGCCACCGGTAATTATTAATTTATCCATTCGTAAACCGTTAGTGTCTTTAATTTAAACCTGCATCCGCCACTTGGGCTAATCAGGCTGAATTGTAAAATGACTTGTCAGATCAAAACCACTGAGCCCTGCAAGCATGAGTAATTGTTTGGGAATATTTTTTAATACCAGCTGGCTTTTGTTGGTACGGGCAATTTTCTTCCATTCGATCAGCAAGGCAAGACCCGCACTATCAGCGGAAGTGACTTGCGTAAAATCAATGGTAATTTGTTTTGATGGCGTTAAGAAAGCAAATAACGTGGTCAACCGTGCGCTAATTGCGGCGAAGGTTAAATCCCCTTCCACACTAAAACAATCCGTCCCCTGCTTGCTGATAGTCAGTGAACTCACTTTTTTTCTTCTGCGGATTTAAACAGGAACTGGCCGATGGCTTTTTCAAGAATAATCGCCGATTGGGTGATTTCAACCGTTTCGTTGTTCTTTAAAAACTCTTCGGAACCGCCTGGCTCAAGACTGACATATTGTTCACCTAATAACCCTGCGGTAAACACACTGGCAGTGGTATCGCTGGGGATATGATTGTATTGCGAATAAATGCTCATTTTGACGACGGATTGGTAAGTCTTGGGATCCAGGCTAATATCACTGATCTGGCCTATTTTAACACCCGCCGCCGAAACCGGTGATTTTACTTTTAAACCGCCAGAGTTTTCAAAACGAGCCACTAATGTGTAACTGTCCTTGTCGGTAAACGAGCTTAAGTTACTGACTTGCAATGCCAAAAAAAACAACGCCGCGATACCGGCGGCCACAAACAGGCCAACAAGCGTGTCTTGTGTAGAGGTGTGCTGCATGTTAATCATCTCCAAACATGAGGGCGGTCAGGATAAAATCCAGACCTAATATACTAAAAGCAGAATTGACAACCGTCCGTGTGGTGGCGCGACTAATGCCTTCGGAAGTGGGGATGGCATCGTAACCTTCAAATAAAGCGATCCAGCTGGTGATAAAACCGAACACCACGCTTTTGATCACGCCGTTGATAATATCATCAAAAAAATCCAGCTTGGCCTGCATTTGCGACCAATACGCGCCCTCGTCCACACCCAGCAAACCAGAGCCGACAATCTGTCCGCCAACAATACCAATCGCACTGAACAGTGCTGCCAGTAACGGCATGGAGATAAATCCGGCCAAAAAGCGTGGCGAGATAATGCGCTTGATCGGATCCACCGCCATCATTTCCATGCCGGACAACTGCTCGGTGGCTTTCATCAGGCCTATTTCTGCCGTTAAAGCTGAACCTGCGCGTCCGGCAAATAATAATGCCGCGACTACTGGCCCAAGCTCCCTCACCAAGGAGGCAGCGACCATAACACCCAAGGTTTCTTCTGCGCCAAAGTCAGACAAAATATAAAAACCTTGCAAACCCAACACCATACCCACAAACAAGCCGGAGATACTGATAATTAAAAACGACAATACGCCGACCGAGTGTAGCTGGTTTAGCAACAAACGTGGCCGTAGCAATACGCTGCCGATGCCCGACAGGCATTGCAGCAAAAAAAATGTCGCCCGTCCCAATTTACGGAAACTGGTACGGGTGCTTTTACCCAGATGGGCAAATAACTCAATCATAGTGATAACAATCCATTAATAGCGCTTCCCTGACGACAATAAATCGTCCGCATAGTCTTTGGCTGGGTAGTGAAAATGTACGGGGCCATCGGCAGCACCGGTCATAAATTGCTGCACCCATTCGGAATCAGACTGTTTAATTTCATCCGGTGTACCCTGCCCTACCACTTTACCCTCGGAAATAATATAGATGTAATCGGCAATCGCAGCGGTTTCGTGGACATCATGGGACACAATGATACTGGTTAGCCCCAAAGTCTTATTTAAGGCTTTAATCAAATGCACGAGCACGCCCATTGAGATTGGATCCTGGCCGGTAAACGGTTCGTCGTACATGATCATCATTGGATCAAGCACAATGGCTCTAGCTAAAGCCACCCGCCTGGCCATGCCGCCAGACAATTCATTGGCCATTAAGTTATAGGCACCGCGTAAACCTACCGCTTCCAGTTTCATCAACACCAAGGTGCGGATCATGGATTCGGTTAGTTTAGTATGTTCACGCAAGGGGAAAGCGACGTTGTCGAAGACGTTCATATCCGTTAACAACGCGCCGCTTTGGAACAGCATGCCCATGCGTTTACGCAGGGTGAATAGATCAACGCGCCGTAACTGGTGGACGTTCTGGCCATCAACCAGCACCGTGCCGCGCTCAGGCAATAGCTGGCCACCGATTATTTTTAATAAGGTGGTTTTGCCCGTGCCGCTAGGCCCCATGATGGCGGTAATTTTGCCGCGCTCGAAATCTAAAGAAATATCGTCAAATATTTTCTTGTTGCCGCGCGAAAACGATAAGTTGGAAACTGAAATCAAAATATTGGGGTGGGAATTGCGATTACCCATAGAGGGAAATAAAAAATTATTTGCAATCAAACAAGGTATTGTGTCTGACTACTCTGTATTAAGTCAACAAAACCGATACCTTAAGGCAAAAACCAGAACGTGATAAATGAACCCATTGCACACACGCCCCATAAAAAGGGCGTGAATCAAATAAAAAACTACTGCATCGCTTTTTTATACCGAATAGACGAAAACACCGACAAAGCAATCAATATTGCCCCCGTTAAACCGGTAATAATCTTAGCCACATGAATATCAACTTAACTATCAAGTTTTATTTTGCCATTCGCATATTGATGAATAAGTGAACTGATAAGGGTTTGATACGGCAAGCCCTGGCTAAAAGATTTGGCCTTAAGTCGCTCAATATCACTTTCCAATAGCCTAATGCTAATCGCTTTTTTCTTACTTATTTGAGCGCGGGCTATTTGCATATAACGATTTTTTTCACTTTCCACGTTATCAACACTTGTAGACTGACTGCCTTCAACGTAATTAATAATCGCTGTTTCTTCTGCCGAAAGTTTAGTTGTCATGCTTGGCACTTCCTGAATATTTTTTCTGGTACTTGCGACTTGGAATTATATTTTTAAAAAAAATACTGGCTTCATTTTCTATAAAAGGAACGTAATAAACATAGTCGCGTATTTGAACGATAAAAAGCTTCTGATTAGGGTATTTGGCAGGATTATGATGTGGTAAAACATCGAGCAACCTGTTTTCGCTAATCGCTATTAATACGTCTTCAAAACAAACGCCTCGGTTGGCATCAAGCAGCTTGTTTTTACCTTCATCCCATTCAAAATGCATTTCCGCCCCGTTACTGTGTATATACAGAGCATAGCATAGTTCAACTTGGCAAGGTGTAATTCGGCTTGTTTAAGCTCGGATCACACCCCATATTACAGCAATTCTACTCCATCGCTTTTTTATACCGAATAGAAGAAAATACCGACAAGCCAATCAATATTGCCCCCGTTAAACCGGTAATAATCTCAGGGACATGAATACTCATACTGATTAACATTAATCCGGCCAACACGCCAATCGCATAATGTGCGCCGTGCTCCAAAAACACATACTCATCCAAAGTACCTTGGCGCACCAAATATACGGTCAAACTCCGTACAAACATAGCGCCAATAGCCAAACCCAGCATAATGATAATAACGTCCTGGGTGATAGCAAATGCACCAATAACACCATCAAACGAAAACGACGCGTCCAATACTTCCAGATACAAAAAGCTCATCGCACCGGCTTTTTTAATCATCGCGGTCGCTTCTTCACCTTCATCGGCATTATCGAAAAAGCTCGCCAAACTATCAACCACAACATATAAAATAACGCCCCACATGCCAGCAACCAACACCTTAAGACGAATGGCTTCAGGCATTCCGTTTTGAATAGTCACTAATAAAAGCAGCGCCAGGATGATTTCAATGGCTTCAAGCTTACCCATTGCTGACATTTTTTCTTCTATTTTTCCTAACCAATGCAGTTCTTTGTCGGGATTAAAAATAAAGGAGAAAAACACCATTAGCAAAAACATACCGCCAAAGGCTGAAATTTGCACATGAGCATCTTCGAGGTACTTGGCATAGGTCGCGGTATCATGCAGCGCCATTTGCGTAACGCCCACAAAGCCAACACCGGTTGCCGCTGAAACAATTAAAATCGGAAACAATAAACGCATGCCGAATACGGCAATTAAAATACCCCAGGTTAAAAAATAACCTTGCCAACGCTCATCCATACGTTTCAATACAGACGCATTCACTACGGCATTATCAAATGACAAACTGACTTCAAGAATACCCAAGATGATAGCGAGGACTGCTCCCATAATACCGCCCCAGTAAAATGCCGCACCGAGACAAAGCACCGAAACAATCATAGAAAGACGAAAATGCTGCATGTATAACCCCTGCAATAATGTTTTAATTACGCCAACTATAGCGGATTTTGTTTAAAATCAAAATGAATGCCACCAAACAATAGCTTTGTCGCCTTCATCTATCCTTGCTTAATATGGCATATTGGTAGCTTGTGGATTGCTAGCGTCAACATTGTCAGCCATTTGTTTTTGCCGTTGTGACAGATAAGTACCGCCTAATACAAACATCATTACTAGCAGATAAACAACAGCCGCCACACGTCTTGGTGTTTTGGATTTTTCGTATTCACTCACAACGCACACCCGAATATTTTAAAATAATCGCATGATACATTTTTTAGATTAACTGTGCGATGCCAGTCGTGAATTATTGATATTAAAGTCTGTCCTAGTGGTTATTATTGGCTAAATCCTGTATACCAGAGGCACAAAAAGCCTTCAAAACTCGTTAAAGCCCCTCAGTTCCTGAAAACTAATCCACCGCCATAGCTGATATAATCTAAACTTTACCTGCACCTTATGGAGTTTAATTAATGAGCACCAACAAACATTGCCGCCTTCTGATTCTGGGCTCTGGCCCTGCAGGATATACTGCTGCTATTTATGCAGCGCGTGCCAATTTAAATCCGGTCATTATCACCGGTATGCAACAAGGCGGCCAGCTCACCACCACCACAGAAGTGGATAACTGGCCCGGCGATGTGGAAGGCTTACAAGGCCCTGATCTCATGGACAGAATGCTGCGCCACGCCGAGCGTTTTGATACTGAAATAGTTTATGACCACATAAATTCTGCTGATCTTTCCAAACGTCCGTTTACCTTAACCGGCGATTCCGGCACCTATACGTGTGATGCACTGATTATTGCCACCGGCGCATCAGCACGGTATTTAGGCCTGGATTCCGAAGAAGCGTTTAAAGGCAAAGGGGTGTCTGCGTGTGCAACCTGCGATGGTTTTTTCTACAAAAACAAACCGGTTGCCGTTATTGGCGGCGGCAATACCGCTGTTGAGGAAGCACTTTACCTGTCTAATATCGCTTCAAAAGTCACCGTTATCCACCGCCGCGACAAATTCCGTTCTGAAAAAATACTGTCCGATAAGCTGATTGAAAAATCCAAAACCGGCAATGTGGTCATAGAATGGCATCACGAACTGGATGAAGTGTTGGGCGATAATTCCGGCGTGACCGGTATGCGTATAAAAAGCTCACTGGATGGCTCAACCAAAGACATCGATTTACACGGCGTGTTTATTGCTATTGGCCATACACCCAACACCGGTATTTTTGAAGGTCAGCTGGACATGGAACACGGCTATATTAAAGTAAAAAGCGGCATTACCGGCAATGCCACATCTACCAGCGTAGAAGGCGTATTTGCAGCAGGTGACGTAATGGATTCTGTGTACAAACAGGCGATTACTTCGGCGGGAGCAGGCTGTATGGCGGCACTGGATGCCGAAAAATTTCTGGATGAATTAAGTTAAGGCAAAAAACCTGGCTCAACTTCTTTTTTTTTATTGATGCTTAAAAAAATGCTCTAATCCTCTGTGCGAAACGTACTCATGCCGCTTACTGTACTGGATGCCAACAATCCTGAACAAGAATTTCCTACACTCAATAAAGCACTGAGTGTCCCTGATGGTTTATTAGCCATCGGCGGCTGCTTGTCAAAAAAACGGCTATTAAACGCGTATCGACATGGTGTGTTTCCCTGGTTTAACCCTGACGATCCTATCCTGTGGTGGTCGCCCGACC
This sequence comes from Crenothrix sp., assembly GCF_043729335.1. Lineage (NCBI taxonomy): Bacteria > Pseudomonadati > Pseudomonadota > Gammaproteobacteria > Methylococcales > Crenotrichaceae > Crenothrix > Crenothrix sp. The sequence goes on from NZ_JAYTLQ010000056.1 coordinate 77,357, forward strand.
CCCGTCTGGTACTGTTCCCCCATAAACTCATTATCTCACGCAGCTTAAAAAAAACGTTGCGCAAAGCCATTTTTTCGGTAACGTTCGATCAAGCTTTTGATGACGTCATTAACGCCTGTGCGCAGCCAAGACAACAAAGTACAGGCACCTGGATAACCTCGGAAATGGATTGTGCTTACCGCGAATTGCATCAGCTGGGCATGGCGCATTCTGTGGAAGCTTGGTGTGATAACGAGCTGGTAGGCGGTCTTTACGGCGTAGCTATCGGACAGGTTTTTTTTGGCGAATCCATGTTCCACACCCAAACCGATGCCTCCAAAGTGGCTTTTATACATTTAATACAACAATTTAAAGACTGGGGTTATCAAATGATTGATTGCCAAGTACACACCAACCATCTGGCCAGCTTAGGTGCTGAAGAAATTAAACGCGACGAGTTTAAAAAACTGCTTACCCAATACTGTGACGCCAGTGTGCATACAAAAGCTTGGCAAACCGGATGATTTCTATCCCTTTGCTGCTAAATGGTGAACACTCTTGCAGCTATCTTGAGCAACAACGTGCCCAATCAATTTTTGTACATCCGGGCTTTAATCTTACCACGGCTATTTACGCCCAGCTTATCGAGCAAGGTTTTCGCCGCAGCGGTGATAACGTCTATGCACCGCATTGTCTACATTGCCACGCCTGCATCCCTGTCCGATTACGGGCTAGTGATTTCAAACCTAACCGCAGCCAAAAACGCTGCTGGCAAAACAACACCACTACACAAACCATTATTAAACCGGCTGTGTTTGAACAACAGCATTACGATTTGTATTGCCGCTACCAAGCCAGCCGACATGCCGATGGTTCTATGGCCGATGCCAGCCCCCAAGATTACATTAACTTTCTTGGCAGCTCGTGGTGCGATACGGTGTTTGTCGAGTTTTCCATAGAAGGCACACTAGCGGGGGTCGCCATTGTCGATCAGCTACCCAATGCGTTATCAGCGGTATACACGTTTTTCGACTCCAAATTTTCCAGCCATAGCCTTGGCACCTATGCCGTACTTTGGCAAATCGAACAGGCACAATTACAGCAGCGTGAATTCGTTTATTTAGGCTTTTGGATCAGCAGTTGTCAAAAAATGGCTTATAAAAGCAATTACCAACCATTACAACAAAGAATAGATGGCCAGTGGTTAGAAATTTCTAATGAGTTGCCATAATAGAGCCTTTCTATCGCCGCTAAACATGACCTGATGACACAGTTAAAACTATTGTTGCTGGCTGTGGGCTTTTATACGCGCTTGCCCGTACCAGCCTTACAAAACTACAGCCAGCTTCCACAATCAACTGTCTATTTACCGCTGGTAGGTTGGATAATCGGTGCGTTAACGGCATTAAGTTGCTACTTGGCAGATTATTTATGGCCAACGCCAGTCGGCGTGATCTTGGCTCTAATAGTCGGTATATTGCTGACCGGTGCATTCCATGAAGATGGTTTTGCCGATGTCTGTGACGGCTTTGGCGGTGGCTATAATAAAACCCGCATTCTGGCCATCATGAAAGACTCATATATTGGTGTATACGGCACAGTGGGGCTTTTACTGCTTTTTGCATTGAAGATAAGCTTACTCAGTGCCCAAGGCAATTCTGCACCGTTATTTTTATTAGTCGGCCACAGCATCAGCCGCTTGCCACCCTTATTACTGATGCGACAGTATGATTATACGCGGATAGATAACAGCAAAGTGGCTGCCGCCGTCTATAAACCCAATGGTCAAGATTTGGTTTTTACAAGCGCTATTGCCTTATTACCGTTGGCTTTATTACCGTCATTGTGTTTGCTAGCGCTAGTGCCAGTCATCATTATTAATACGCTATTAGGACACTATTTCTACCGCCATATTGGTGGCTATACCGGTGATTGTTTAGGTGCAAGCCAACAAGTTGCCGAAGTTGTTTTTTACCTAAGCGCCAGTACCTTGTGGACATTTATTTAATTCGCCATACCCAAACCGATACCGAAAAAGGCTTATGTTACGGGCATAGCAATGTAGCTTTAGCCCAAAGCTTTCCTGAAGACTGGCTGCAATTACAACAAAAACTACCGGTGTTGAGGGATGATTGCCTGGTTTTTAGCAGCCCATTACAACGTTGCTTGCAGCTGGCACAACATTTTTCTGAAAACGTCATCTGCGATGAACGTCTGTTGGAAGTCAATTTTGGTGATTGGGAAGGTCGCCGCTTTGATGCTATTGATGCTATTGATGCAGATATTTTGCAGCATTGGACGGCAAATTTTGTACATATCCCGCCACCGAATGGCGAATGTTTTTTAGAGTTATGTCAGCGCGTAGGTAATTTTTGGCAAGAACTATTGAATGACAGCGCCCAGCAAGTTTTTATCATTACTCATGCCGGTGTTATCAGGGCATTGTTGACTCATATTTTGCAATTACCGCCCGCCAATGCGTTTCACTTTCAGGTGGCTGCCGGTTCTGTGCATAAATTGCAATACCTCAATAACTATACTTACATCAGTTATATCAATCGTTAATCCAAACGATTCGCAGCCACATAAGAAAAGAACTTAGTGCTTATGCGTACAATGCCACCGGTCTACCTAGGTGATAGCCTTGCCCAAAATCAATATTATATTCTCGTAATATGTCCGCTGTGGGCTCATCTTCAATGGATTCGGCAATCACCTGCTTACCTAGCGCATGGGCAATTTCGGTAACTGCCTGCACCAAGATTTTATTGGTCGTATCCTGATTAATGTCGCGAATAAATTGGCCATCGATTTTTATAAAATCTACCGGCAGCCGCTTAACATGATCAAAGGAAGCAAAGCCACTGCCAAAATCATCAAGTGCAAAACGAAAACCTAAATCACGTAGCTTTGAAATATGATGCAAGACCAAGGTAAAATTATTAAGGGCAGTATATTCAGTAATCTCAAAACACATCTTTGCTGGCAGAATGGCGTACTCCGTTATGCAGTTACGCACAAAAACTATAAAGGCCTGATCAGCAAGTGTTTGGGGACTGATATTAATGTTCACCATGCCTGTGCGTGCCAAATTATCATCTTCTGCCAGCCACATACAGGTTCTCTTAAAGACCCAGCGATCAATCCGCGATAACAAACCATAGCGTTGTGCCGCTGGCAAAAAATCACCAGGGTTTATCAAACCGTTATCGGTGTTTAGGCGCACCAGCACCTCGTAATGCAGTAACTGTGCCGGGTCGGTAACCAAAGCAATGATAGGTTGCTGGAACAAAGTCAATTGTTGATCCCTAAGCGCTTGCGTCAGCGTAGCCACCATGTTCATTTGCTTGTGGCGATGCACAGTGGTTGATTTATGCGGCTCATTAATAACGATACGATTTCTGCCTGCATTCTTGGCTTCATAACACGCTGCATCTGCCAAACTAAGCGCCTGCTCGCCACAATTTATATGCTCATCAATAAGGGTGAGGCCGATACTGACGGAGGTTTTAAAAACCCGTTGTAACCATTGAAAATGATTTGCTTCCAGCGCAAGTCTAAGACGCTCAGCATTGGCTTTACCGGTAGACTGATTTTGATCCCAGAAAACAATACCAAATTCATCGCCGCCCAAGCGAGCAAGCATATCTTGTGATCCGGTATGCGCTTTAAAAATCGTTGCAACTTGCCGCAAGCATTCATCGCCGGCCGCATGGCCACAGGTATCGTTAATCACTTTAAACTGATCTAAATCTATAAACAACAAGGTATGAATACCCTGACTACGGATGGCATCTTGCAGATAATTTTCAAATTCGTTGCGATTGCTTAAATGGGTCAAGGTATCATGGCTAGCCAAATAACTCAGTTGCAGCTCTTGCTGTTTGCGCTGGCTAATATCAATCAGCGAGCCTTCAATCAGTTCATCCTGATGGGTTTGGGTGTGCCGCACCGACAGGTTATACCAAAAATTATGCCTGCCTTTAATCTCCATGCTTTCGACAGCGTTATTTAAGGTGAGTAAGCGTATAATTTTATTCCAGCTTTCTTGTGGCTCAGCAAAATAGTCGTGTAAAAACGTCTGCGCTGTAGCGGTTTTCTCAAGGCTTGAAATACTTAATAGCTTATTTAAGGCCGGATTAGTTTCCAGTAAGCAGCCATCCGGGCGCGCAGTAAATAAACCTTCCAGAGCGTTTTCATACAATGCCTGGTATTTCCCTAGCGATTGTATGGCGGTTTTTTGGGCAATAACGCGCTGTTCGTGGTCATCATTAAACCTGCGGGTAATGATTGATGAAAATGAAACAAACACTAGCATGCCACTTAATAGCCAGCCACTGTAATAAAGCAAGGGAAGCTGACTGACTTCCGCAGATAAAGTAAGGGTGTAAAAATAAATATTTATCAGAAACAATAACAGCAGTGTGACAACAAAAGAATAAAGATGCTTAATGGTGGGATACCACTGTGGCAGAGTACCGACACCTGTCATGCACGCCAGTAAAATAAGCAGACTTCTGAGACTGAGTAATAGCGGATGTGGGTAAAGCAGGTAAGCCAGGATCAATAAAGCACCCAGCCCGATATAAGTATTTATCGCCCGTGTTATGAAAGGATGAATACGTTTAAAATCGACCAGCAACATAAGGAAATGTTTGATGAAAGAAGCAAATAACATCAGATTAAGCGTGTCAAGTACCAGTGATACAGATTCTTGTGGCCACGTCGTAATATGCCAGATAGCTCCCCACTGTCCGATGCCAAGCGTGTAAAAAAACAATGCGACAGAGAAATGTAAATAAATTTTTGCCCGTGTACATAAAAACAAAACGATTTGATAGCCAACAATGCCAAAGCTAAAACCAGCAATGAGGAAAAACAACAGCTGGTCGGTAGATAACACAGAGCTTATGATTAGCATGGCTGTAAAAAGTGCAGGATTAAAAAGCGGACTACCCACTTAAAGCGAGACAGTTTCAGGTTGGGCCGTTCGTGGTGAGCCCTTCGGCTATACTCAGCAGAGCCTTGTCGAACCATGATCGGCTTAATCGCCCACCCTTCGACAGGCTCAGGGCAAACGGTTAAGCCTTGCACCGTGTCCCGTTTTAAGTGGGTAGACAAAAAGCGGTTTAAAGCGGGCGTAATAGCCATATTACGAGAAAGTAAAGCCGCAAAATCTTACGTCTCTACGATACCCAATGGCAGCATCGTTTAATATTGTCTTTAAAAAAGAGATAATTTTATGCCCCCGTATACCGCCACACCTGGCGACCCAAAAGTAGGAATCATCGGATTGCGGTTATTATTCAGGTTCTCACCGCGTATATACACTTGTGCGTTTTGTTGGATGCTATAACTCATTTGCAGATTGACACGAAAGCTATCGTCCACGCCAACACTTGTGTCTTGAGGCGTTTGCCATTGCCAGCCTCCCGTATAAATGCCTTCCAGATGCAGCGTGACCGGCAACTGGCTGGCCTGCCAGTCACCAAAAAAACGTGCGCTATGGGGAGGAGTATTGATCAGATTGTGACCGGTTTGCTCATTATGCGAGTCGGTATAAGTGTAATCCGTACCCAGGCTTGCATTTGCCAAAATGGCATAACGCCATGCCATTTCCAATCCCTGAACCCGTACTCTATCTGCATTAATCGGCGCAATAACCGGTATTTCAGGAAGGCTGGCGATTAAATTATGGTATCGAGTGTAAAATCCGGTCAATGTAATACTGAGCTTATCCAATGGTTGCCAATCCAATCCCAATTCGCCGCTCACGGCGCGTTCTGGCTTTAACTGAGCGTTACCCAGCATCGGCGTCCACATTTCGTTGATAGAAGGCACACGAAAACCGACACCGGCAGTGCCCCGCAATTTGAGCTGTGGCAGCACTTGCCAGCCTAATCCAAAGTAGTAATTCGGGTGAGTGCCAAAATCATTGTAATGATTAACGCGAACGCCCGCCGAGGCGCTCCATTGCCCTAAAGTGAAATCTGCACCCGCAAAACCGGTGCTGGTGGTACGTTGGTGGTTAATCGGGCTGCTACGCTGTCTTTGAATCAGATTGAAGATAAAAGAACCATCGCCGGTTTCTTCCTGGACAGCGCCGCCCCAATGCAGCGACAGCCGGTTACTATCACCAGCACCCCATTCATAATCGTGCTGATTGCGCCAGTTAGCAAGCAGCAGGCGATTAGTAAACTCAAAAGGCACATAAAGCGTATCGCCCAAAGGCCTAGCTATTGCCAGGCGCACATTTAATGCTTGCTGACTTAAACCCAGTTTAAGGCTGGATTGCCAGTGTGGCGACACCGTTAAAACGGCAGTCTGTTGCGCAAGCCAAGTATCCGTTGAGGCAAATGCGCGGGTATTATCGGTAGCGCCAAGAAAGCTTAATTGAGGAAAGTATTTATAACCATCCAAATCCGAATGGCCTTTATTGTAAAGTAGCGTGCCATTCAGTTCTAAATTATCGGTAGGGTATAAAGTATAACGCCCTATCGCCATGGTAGAGCGGGCGCCATCATTTTCACGGTTTCCAAGCGCCGGATCGGAGATATTGCTGCCGGTTAAAATATCATCGCGGTTTAAGGTAACGGTGGCACGTCCCAAATTTCCTGCTGCACTGGCACCAGCTGTTTCCGAAATAGTATCAAAACTACCGCCTTCCATACGAAAAAAAGCATTGGTATCTTTGTTGTCGCGGGTCGATAAACGGATGACGCCGCCTAACGCAGTATTAGCGTAACGGTAGGCGCCAGGTCCCCGGACAATGTCCATACTTTCTAGCGATTCTGACGTAAAGGCTGCCAAATTAATTAAATTATGGGTGACACCCATTAACGGAATATCATCCACCGTAACCATGCCCAAAGCGCCCGCGCTACCACGAATGCTGAGTCTTGCAGGATAGCCGCGACTAACAGATCCTGCCGCTACGCCGGTGTAACCTTGCAATATACCCGCAATATCACGCTTGCCTGACTGGATAAGTTCTTTATAAGGCACGCGAGTCAGCGTTGCCGTATTGTATGGGTCTTGCTCCGTAAAAGGAGCATCAGCTGTAATGGTAAGTGTGGGCAGTGTTTCAACTTGTTGGGCAACTTGCGCGGCATAAGCCGTAGGGGAACTGATGATGAGGAGTAAAGGGGAGACAAAAAATTTTCGTAATTGCATTGAGTTTAAAAAACCGATTATACAATCTGCCTGTGAAAGTACGGAATTACTGCCACAGCTTATAAAAGACATGTTTACAATACCTCCGTCAAATGTATAGAATCAGTTGCAAATGAACTTTGTGTATTTTTAACTAATTGATTTAACAATCTTTATTTAAACTAGTTTTCGTGAAATCTAGTCAAAAAATTCAAATTGGCGTAGGTATTTAGTAATGAACAAAGGAATATTTGATAAAAATCGGTAGATTGTAAGCAATAGATTACACCCTGTCCAATACATTTTTTAATCATTTGATTACACTCCATGCAATATCCATTCACTTAACAAAATAGCTGTATTAACTCGGAAGTTAAATAGCCATTTTTTTGGTGGGCAAGGTAAATTACAAAAATTGATAGACTAACTTTAGGGCAAGAATTGTTTGCTTAGCTCGCGCTTAGCAACCGGAATACACCGGTGGAGGAAGTAGTTATTGTGGGGTACAAGCGAAAGGCTAACTCTGTTGAGTGTCGCCTCGTTATGACATAGCCAGAATTCGGACGCTTCGCACGCGAAGCATTCCGAATTCTGAAAAGCAAGATTTCTAGTGTTTTTTAATTATTTTCTCAACTTCATTAGCTCTTGATTTCGTCAACCTGGCAACGCAACTTTGCCAATCGGTGGTGGTCACGCCAGTATTTTTTGGACAGGTTTTATCGCGGTATTTAATCCATTTGTCTTGCTGATTTAACAAATCCTGTTTATTGACGTTTCTAAGATTCAGCAGAGCGGCCAATGCGTTTTTTAAGCGCTTACTGTGATGTTCATACTCTACCTTGGCACACGTATAATCAAATTTAACACCCTCTTTTATGCAACGGGTATATTCTGGACTAGCGCTATAGCTATAAGTAGAGTAAATGCACAATGCTATTAATATTAAATGTTTCATGGTTAACAATCGTCATGTGAGCATAATGTAACGTTGAAACCATAAAAGTAATCATGATTTTTCATATTGACTCCAAATATTGAGATATGCTGTTGTTTTAATGCACTATGTATAGGTAATGACATCCATTTATACAGCTTTAAAAAAGCTACGTCTAGGTTACGCTGACTACGTCGTAAAAATCAAGAGTTCTGTATGGCTTTGAGGAAAAATTTCTTTTTTAAAGCAGCCCATAACAAATACTTCTCCACTTGCATTCGTCATTTACCGAAGTAAACTATGAACCCTCATTACCATCATATTTACATGGTAGTATGATGCTAATTATTCAGATTTAACCGCCTTAAGCTTTAAATAATACAACAGTGAGACTTTTAGCCATGTTCAAAATAATCATCCATAAATCAGCCCTTCTTAGCATTGCATTTTCAAGTTTGTTGCTTATTCCTATAGCTAACGTTTTTGCCGAAGACAATGTCGTCTTAGAGCGTAAGACACTGCTGGAAAAAGCAACGCAGATGCCCAGCACTTCTGTTAATACCAAAGTTATAAAAGTTACCTTTCCACCGGCTTTTAAAACACCATTGCATACTCACGAAGGTTCAGGGCCACGTTATGTGATTAAAGGTAACCTAAAAGTCGCTGATAAGAGTGGTGAAAAAACCTATACCAGCGGACAGGTATTTTGGGAAACCGGCGAAGAAATGACCGTTGAAAATATTGGCCAAGGCTCCGCTGAAATCGTAATATTTGAGTTAGCACCGATTAAATAAAGCGGTAGAAATGGGCTTGATTTTGGGTGCTGCCTGTACTTATCGCAGCCAAGTACATAAAATTACTTACTCAAGTTTTTAGTGTAGGTGCGGACTTATCCGCACAATGCCAATGAATTCGCACCTACAAATGTTCGATTATCGAGCGATTATTTCCCGAAATTATTGTCGCTAAACAAGCCATTCCAAACAGGCTGGGCATATCGCACAATTTTCTTTAAAAAAAGCCTCAACAATTTACCCACTTTAAAAGGTTCAGGGTTATGAATCACATTGCCTTAAAGATGTTGTTTGGTGACAGAGGTAAGTTTTTGGGCATCGTTATGGGCTTAACCTTTGCATCACTTATCATGACGCAACAGCCAGCGATTTTTTTGGGTTTAATGTCACGTTCCTACAGCTTTGTTACTGATTTGGGTTTACCCGATATTTGGGTAATGGATAGTAAAGTGCAGTTTGTTGACGACATTAAATCGCTGCAAGACACCGAGCTATACCGAGTACGCGGTATTTCTGGTGTGGAATGGGCTATGCCGTTATACAAAGGCATGTTAAAAGTGCGTTTAACCGATGGTACTTTTCAAACTTGCAATGTCATTGGCCTGGACGATACCACTTTAATTGGTGGGCCGCCGGTTATGTTGCAGGGCAAAGTGTCTGATTTGCGGCGTAGTGATGCGGTTATTGTCGACATTGATGGCGCTAAAGACAAGCTAGGCAAACCCAATCCGGTTAAAGGCGGTAAACCCATACCTCTGAAGGTAGGCGATAGTTTGGAGCTAAACGATCATCGTGCCATTGTGGTTGGCATAGCCAAAAATACCCGCACGTTTCAATCACAACCGATTATTTATACCACGTATTCCCGCGCAAAAGCCTATGCACCTAGAGAGCGTAAATTATTGTCTTTTGTATTGGTGAAGGCCAAGCAAGGCCAAGATTTAGCCCAATTAACCCGTAGAATTGGCGCGATAACCGGCTTGGCAGCTTATACCCAAACTGAATTTAAAGAACTTACTTATAATTATTTCTTAAAAAACACCGGTATTCCGATTAATTTTGGCATTTCAGTGATGTTGGGTTTTATTGTTGGCGCTGCAATTGCCGGGCAAACATTTTATAACTTTACCCTGGAAAACATCCGTCAATTTGGCGTACTTAAAGCGATGGGCACGGGCAATGGCACTTTGTTACGCATGATTTTATTGCAAGCGATTGTAGTGGGGACTATTGGTTATGGCTTAGGTGTAGGTTTAACCGCCTTGTTTGGTCACCTGATGCGCAATACTATTCTGGCATTCAAATTCCCTTGGCAATTGCTGATTTTTAGCGGAACCGGCGTTAGTATCATTTGCATTTTTGCCGCATTACTGAGTATTTGGAAAGTTATTCGTTTGGAACCCGCCATTGTTTTTAAAGGCTAACTCATGACTTCAAAGAATTTGGCGGTACGTTGCCAAAATATCATGAAGACCTACGATACCGGCGACCAAAAAGTGATTGCTTTAAATGGTGTCAATCTGGACATAGCGACCGGTGAATTAATGATGTTAGTTGGACCGTCCGGCTGCGGTAAAACGACATTAATTTCCGTAATTGCCGGCATTCTTGATCAGGATTCTGGACTTTGTGAGTTATTTGGACACGATCTGTTAACGATGCGCAGTAAAGACAAGCTGCGCTTTAGGGCACAGAACATCGGCTTTGTGTTTCAGGCTTTTAATCTATTGCCCGCGTTAAATGCGGCCGAGAATGTTTCCGTGCCATTAATAATTAACGGCGTAAAACGTATTGAGGCGGAACGCAAAGCCGTTCAAGTGCTAGCCCAAGTGGGTTTGGGCGAGCGCGTTAAATCCATGCCCTCACAACTGTCCGGCGGGCAGCAACAGCGCGTTGCCATAGCGCGTGCTTTGGTACACAGCCCAAGATTGATTGTATGTGACGAGCCCACCAGCGCCTTGGATCATGAATCCGGGCAAAATGTTATGAATTTACTTAAAGATGTCGCCTTAAGTCAGGACAGGGCATTGGTTATCGTTACTCATGATGCGCGAATTTTTAGCTTTGCGGATCGCATTGCCGAAATGGATGACGGGCACATTGTAAAAATTGTCGATAACACGGCTCAACTTAAAAACAACTCCCCAAAAACGCTATGAAACTAAGATACTTGCTCTCTATACTGGCGTTGACAGGATTTTTGTTTGCCGCTTACAAGGTAGTCACTGGCAATAAACCTGTACCGGTTGCGCCAGCGGTGGTAGAACCCGCGTCGGCACCGTTTAAAGCTTTTATTGCAGGATCAGGCATTATTGAATCAAAAAGCCAAAATATTGCTATTGGAACGCCACTGCCGGGTATTGTTGTGAACGTAGCGGCTAAGGTGGGCGATAAAGTCAAAAAAGGCATGCCGTTGTTTTATGTAGATGATCGCGAAATCAAGGCGCAATTGGCAATTAAACAAGCTGATTTGGCTAAAGCGCACGCGGGAGTAACCATTGCTCAGGCTAATATTGCAGATAGTCGCTCGCTCAGCCAATTAGCAGAAGCCGTCATCGACAAACGCGCCATCAGTCGCGAAGAATTGTTAAAACGTCGCAATGTACTGGCCATTGCTAAAGCTAATTTGGCGGGTGCGTTAGCAAGCGTGCAGCAAGCACAAGCGGCGGTTATTGATATAAAAACCACACTGGATAGACTGGTAGTGCATGCCCCAGTTGATGGCGAAGTGTTGCAAGTGAATATTCGCCCAGGTGAATTTGCCCAGGCTGGCGAAGTAAATCCGCCCTTGTTATTACTGGGTAACCTGGATCAGCTGCATGTACGTGTTGATATTGATGAAAACGATGCCTGGCGATTTAACAAAAACAGATCGGCAGTAGCTTATTTACGGGGTAATCGTGCTTTTAAGGTTAACCTGCATTTTGCTTACATTGAACCTTTTGTTGTACCCAAAAAATCATTAACCGGTGACAGCACAGAACGTGTCGATACCCGCGTGTTACAGGCTTTGTATAGCTTTAATCCCAGCAAGGAGCTGACTGTCTATGTCGGACAACAGATGGATGTGTTTATTGAGGCGCAAGATTATTCACCGGAACCTGAGGCCGTAAAAGTTGTGCCCACGACAGCTGCGCCATGAAAATACGTGTTTTAGTGCCGATGATGGCGCTGCTGATGGTTGCTTGTGAATCTGTAGGACCTAATTATCATCGTCCTGAGCTTGCTGCCCCCAAACAATGGAGTGTTGATAGCGCTAAATCCATGCAAACTGAGCAATGGTGGAAAATTTTTAATGACGCTATCCTTAATGGCCTCATCAAAGATGCCATTGCCGCCAATCTTGATCTAAAACAAGCCTTAGTTCGCATTAAAGATACCCGAGCCCAGCGCAGCGCTATCTTTGCAGCAGCCTTACCTAGCTTAACAGCAAAAACCAACATCAGCCGGCGACTGAATAATACCTCCGTTGGTGCGCAATCAGGTGGCGCGGGCGGAGGCTTTGGTGTGGGCAATCAGCTCATCAACATTTTTCAGTTAGGTTTTGATGCACAGTGGGAATTGGATTTTTTCGGCGGTGCCAGAAGAGCAGCCGAGGCCGCAGATGCGACGCTTGAGAGCGATATTGAAAGCAGCCGTGATGTGCTGGTTAGCTTGTTAGCAGAAGTGGCGAGAAATTATATCGCGTTGCGCGGCCAGCAAAAATTACAAGAAATTACCTTAAAAAATCTGGAGGCTCAACAAGAAACCGAGCAATTAACTGAAATCAGACAGCAATCGGGCTTATCAAGCAGTTTGGACGTGGTTCAGGCACAAGCGCTCGTTGCTACAACCCTGGCTGATGTTGCCAGCTCTCAAACGCAGATTCAACAGTCTATTCATACGCTCAGCGTATTACTGGGCCGAGAACCTAATGCGTTAATGTCGCGTTTAAACCATATAAATGTTACCCATTTAACAACAAGTGGCCAAGCCGCTACTCCAATGGCAGGCACAACCGTGATTCCTGACCTGCCTTCGGAATTATTAAAACGCAGACCCGATATCCGCCGTGCTGAGCGATTAATGGCAAGCGCAAGCGCCAATATTGGTATTGCAACGGCGGAGCTGTATCCAAAAATCAATTTATTAGCTTTTTTGGGCTTGCAAAATTCCAGTATTAAGGATTTCACACCGTTAGGAAAGTCGTGGTCTACAGCGGCATCCTTGACCATGCCAATTTTTAACTGGGGACAACTAAAAGCCAATATTAAAAGCAAACAAGCTCAATCAGAACTGGCTTTTTTAACCTATCAGTCAACCGTTTTAAATGCCTTCAAAGAAGTCGAGGATGCGTTAGTGGCCTGCACACAGGAAAAACAACGCTATCAAGCGCTAGATCAAGCAGTCGAGGCTAATCAGTTGGCCGTGCATTTGGCTACTGAACGCTATGAAACAGGATTGACAGGGTTTATAGATGTCCTTAATTCCCAACAGTCGCTGTATCAAACCCAAGCTGAATTAACCCGTAGCGAAGCCGATATTTCAACCCAGCTAGTTGCCCTGTACAAAGCATTAGGTGGTGGCTGGCAGACCGAGGCAAAGGTGAATGATACCTGTGCAAGGTGTCAAAAAAACATAGCTGAGCAGCTTTATAATTTAACAAAGCCCAAGGGGGGAAGTAATGCCAAATAATTTGACGGGCAATAATAAATTTAAAATAAATTCACAAAATAAAAAAATGCCGCACCACCCGCATGGTGATTAAATCGGCAACCCTTTTATCGCCCGCAATAAATTGCCACAAAACAACTCTTTACCGGTTCTTGTTCGCATCCAGAGTTGTTTTATTTCCATTTGATTGGCAGAAAAATACGGTTCGGCAGACTTTGCCAAATCTGCCAGCGCCACTTTGGGCGAGTAAGTATTAACAATTAAAAAAGCGTTAGGATTCATTAGCCCGTGCGCTGTTGCTATCAAGCAGGACAAATGATTTTCCAAAATCCATTTTTCACCTTTAGCGCCCAAGCCAAAGGCGGGCGGATCCATAATGATGCCATCGTAGGTATTACCACGTTTCAATTCACGTTGGGCAAATTTTAACGCATCCTCAAGCACCCATTTAATGTCGGCAAGACTGCTGCGCTCTCTATTTTCGTTAGCCCAGCTGATCATTTGCCGGACTGAATCTACATGGACAACATCCGCGCCGCAATCACGGGCTACCATTGATGCTGCGCCGGTATAAGCAAATAAATTTAAAATCTTTTGGCCAACATAAGTGCGCTCTTTAATAAAGCGCCAGTTAGCTTGCTGCTCTGGAAACAAACCCACATGCTTAAATTTGGTTAACTTTAAACCAAAGGTTAAATTTTCATAGGCAATCGTCCATTGCTCTGGAGAATGCGTTTTTATAGCTTTCCAGCTGCCTTGTGTTGAGGAGAGTTCTTCAAACTCCCAATGTGCCATTTCTTGCCATTGCGCGTAAGGCCATTCCGGTTTGAAATGCGCTTGAATTTCCGGACGGATGGTAACGACTTGCCCCCAGCGCTCCAGTTTTTTACCATCGCCTGCATCAAGCAGTTGGTAATCACTCCAGGGTAATCCGTATTCGCGTAGGGCTATGCCGGCATCTGTACTACTGGAATAATTTCCAGATGCTTTGTGATGCGTATTTGCCATTTATACCTTTGTGCGTGATTTTCGAGTGGCTGCGCATAACCCATTATTATTCATGAGCTTTATATTCAATGCACTATAAAAGCCATCAAAGCTCTCGATCATCTCGCATAAAAAATATAATCCGCTGTATAGGAGGCAGGCTTTTCAGTGCCCAAATGATTAGCATCGCACTGCTGTGTCGGCTCCAAACCGCCCTGGGTATTTACCCGATTAATAAAAGATACCGTTGACAACAACCCATTACCTTGATGATCAACAACTTCAATTAATAGCCACGGCATTGCCTTATTGCGTGCCTCATCGGTTTTTTGACTGATTTTACCTATTACCCGGCTACCGTCTTTATATTGCCAAGCAGGGCCTTTAGTATGTTTGCCCACCTGTTTTCCCTGCTCATCTAGCAATATTGCATTAGGATAGACTATCCATTTATAACTATCGTCTTTCAATGCACATTGATAAATTTGCTCTCCGGTGGCGTGCAGGGTGAATAATTGAGTATTTCCTGACGGCACTTTGATAACATCAGGAATAACAAGCTCCGCGCCAATAACGCGCTGACAAACCAACCCAATTAATACAATACATTTAATTTTATTATTTACCATGGCATCGTCTTCCCGTCATATTGCACAAAGTTACCGGATTGTTCTAATGAAAAACTGGCTATTACCTGACGCATGCCAGCAATACTTTCTGTGGGTAAAGTAGGTGCATTAGCGCCGCCCATGTCTGTTTTAACCCAGCCAGGATGAAAAATAAGCACGCCTATTGCCTCTTTTTTCAAATCAATGCTTACACTGCGCATCGCAGCATTTACCGCAGCTTTACTGGAACGGTACAAAATACTCCCTCCGCTGGTATTGTCAGCAAGACTGCCCATTAAACTGCTTATGGTCACTATGAGTTTTTGCTCGCCGCGTTTGATATGGCTTAAAAACACTTCCGTCATTTTAACGGGAGCTAGTGTATTAATCAGCATGCTATGCTGCCATGCTTGATAATCCAGCTGGCCAAAACCATGTTCGCTCTTATCATCATACACACCGGCATTATTAAGCAGCACATCAATCGCTATGGATGATAATTTAGAGGACAGCGCGTCGATTTGAGAAAAGTCGGCAATATCCAGTGCGTGTAAATGTATATTGTCATGTTGCCCCGCTAATTGCGTCAAAGCCGATGCCTTTGATAAATCACGGCAACAGGCAATAACCGTCCAGTTATCTTCTGCGTACTGCCGGCAAAACTCCAAACCTAAACCGCGATTAGCACCGGTAATTAAAACGGTAGACATAATGTTCACCTCATTAAAAACCTTCACTACCATGGATAATGAAGGTTTTTATAGTTTACTCAGTTATGCTGCAAAATTCTTAGCTGCAAAATCCCAATTAACTAGCGCCCAAAATGCTTCCAAATAGGCAGGTCTTGCATTTCTAAAATCGATGTAATAAGCATGTTCCCACACATCACACGTCAATAAAGGCGTTTGCCCGGTGGTTAATGGGCAGCCAGCGTTACTGGTACTCACCAAGGCTAAGCTGCCATCGGCATTTTTCACCAACCAACCCCAACCCGAACCAAATGTAGTCACTGCACACTTAGTAAATTCTTCTTTAAATTTCGCAAATGATCCAAAAGAAGAATTAATGGCCTCTGCCAAAGCGCCTGTTGGCTCCCCGCCACCATTGGGTGACAAACTGTTCCAATAAAAGGTATGGTTCCAAATTTGCGCGGCATTATTAAAAATACCCCCTGATGACTTGGCGATAACTTCTTCCAGTGACAAGCCTTCAAATTCCGTACCAGGAACCAAGTTATTCAAATTGGTGACATAAGTTTGATGATGCTTGCCATAATGAAAATCTAAGGTTTCTTCTGAAATATGGGGTGCTAAACTGTTTTTAGCATACGGCAAAGCAGGTAGTTCGAAAGCCATTTACAATAATCCTAAATAAAAATTAAAAAATCACTAAGTCAGTAGTAAAAATGCCTACAGTACTTAATAAGCAACTACTGTATCATTTAGCAGCCCCTAGATAAAGCACGTTACTTTAAGAAACCCATTTCAGGTTACGGTATAATTTGCATTTATTTCACTTGGATTAATCGATAACATGACAAGCAAAACAAACTCGCCCCTTCCTGTAGATGTCGAAGCTGGGCAACGCTATTCATGGTGTAGCTGTGGTTTTAGCCAAACCATGCCCTTATGCGATCATTCCCATCGACAGTTCTCTGAAAAAAAATCGGTAAAATTTATCGCCGAAAAAACAGAAACATTATTTTTATGTGCTTGTTCCCAAACCTCAACGCCACCTTATTGTGATAACAGCCACCAGTGTAAAAAAGACTAATATGGCTATCGAGATTGAACATAAGTTTTTATTAGCTAACGACGATTGGCGGCAATTTGTCAGCAGCTCTATTGACTATAAACAAGGTTATTTAAGCTCACAAGCTACTAGCTCAATCCGAGTTAGGATCAGTGACAATCATGCTTGGTTAAATATTAAAAGCGCCACTGTAGGGACTCAAAGACACGAATACGAATATGAAATTCCATTAGCCGATGCCAGCGAAATATTGGATACCTTGTGCAAAAAACCCTTAATAGAAAAAACCCGTTATTTTATTAAAAATAACGAGAATACGTGGGAAATAGATGAGTTTTATGGCGATAACCAAGGCCTAATAGTTGCCGAAATTGAGTTGTCTGCGCTTGACCAGCACTTTGAAAAACCTTCCTGGGTGGGCGTAGAAGTCACCAATGATAGACGTTATTACAACAATAACTTGGCTGTACAACCTTACTCGACATGGACTAAAGACTAATTTTTTATAGCCTATTGCAAATTACAACATTTTAATTTATATTCGCTGTATGAAAAAAACAACGTTTGTTGCATTATTACTACTAACCACGCATTGCTTTGCCAACGATATAAAAACATCACTGGCAAGCATTGAATCTCAGTGGGCGATAATTTATTACAAAACCCCAAAAGTTCAACAAGAAAAAGCTTATCAGCAACTACTCGACCAAGCCAATAGCCTCGCTTTA
The DNA here is from genome assembly GCF_043729335.1 of Crenothrix sp. Taxonomy (NCBI): domain Bacteria; kingdom Pseudomonadati; phylum Pseudomonadota; class Gammaproteobacteria; order Methylococcales; family Crenotrichaceae; genus Crenothrix; species Crenothrix sp. The sequence continues at coordinate 94,944 of NZ_JAYTLQ010000056.1, forward strand.
CAATTTCCAAAAGCTGCCGAGCCTTTGTTCTGGCAAGCCGTCATAAAAGCCACGTATGCGGACCAACAAGATGGTTTATCAGCACTTAAAGCCATCAATGAAGCCCGCGATCTACTGACCCAAGCAATCACTATTGACTCAAAAGCCATGGAGGGTTCAGCTTACGTGACGCTAGGCACGCTATATTACATGGTACCCGGCTGGCCTATCGCTTTTGGCGATAACAATAAAGCCCGAAAAATGTTTCAAGCCGCATTAAAAATCAACCCTAATGGAATTGATGCCAATTATTTTTACGGGGAATTTCTTGCTTCCGTCAACGAACTTAAAGAAGCACAAAAATATTTTGAAATTGCCAGCAAAGCGCCAACTCGAAACGAGCAAAACTACGCAGATAACAAACTAAAAGAAGAAGCCACCATGGCGCTTAAAAATATCAATACACGAAAAATAAGTCATGTTAAAAAAATGTTTTTATCGCTGCTAAATTCCGACAAAATTAATTAGATTCAATACAATATCCATAAATCTAACTCACTATAGCTTCACCTTTTATCGTTGCCGCTCTCTAACTTGTTACCAAAAACTATTTTCTAGATATAGATTCAATGTTAGATCAGTAGCGCTCAGTTAAGGCAATGTTTTATCGTTTGCATCTTTCTGCTAGAATGTGCGACCTAAGTATAAAAACTAATTATTTCTACAACTTTCCTGGTAAAAATTATGACTTTTGTAGTCACAGAAAACTGTATCAAATGTAAATTTACTGATTGTGTGGACGTCTGTCCAGTAGATTGCTTTCATGAAGGACTTAATTTTTTAGTTATCAATCCGGATGAGTGCATTGATTGCACCTTATGCGAACCTGAATGTCCCGCAAATGCTATATTTTCCGAAGATGAAGTTCCCGAAGATCAAACTCAGTTTATTGCATTAAACGCTGAGCTCGCCAAGATATGGCCAATTATTACTGAAGTCAAAGCACCTAATGTTGATGCTGATGACTGGAATGGTAAATCAGGAAAAATAGAGTTCTTACAAAAATAATAAGTCCCGTAACGTAATCGCTTTCATTGAATCTGAGGGCACATAAAAGCGCAAAAACTCACCTTACCCCGCCACTTATCAGTTAAATCTGCTTATTTTTCAGATTTTAAAATTGACCGCAAAAACCAACACACATAAAAAAGCCGGTATAAACCGGCTTTTTTATTATCTTCTATGAATATATTATTCTGGTCTGTCAACCAATTCAACATATGCCATAGGCGCATCATCACCTGTTCTAAAACCGCACTTCATGATACGTAAATAACCACCCGCTCTATCTTTATAGCGGGGACCTAATTCATTGAACAGCTTAGTAACCACATCACGGTCACGCAGCTTAGCAAATGCCATACGTCTTTTAGCAACGCTGTCAATTTTTGACATTGTAATTAAAGGTTCAGCGTAACTTCTCAACTCTTTCGCTTTAGGCAAAGTTGTTTTAATCAACTCATGCTTAAATAACGAAGTAACCATATTACTGAACAGCGCCTTGCGATGGCTACTGTTCATATTAAATTTTCTACCAGATTTACGATGTCTCATTATGGAACAACCTAATGTCAGTGTGTAATTGTGTGATTTTGATCGGCGAGATTATCAGGCGGCCAGTTTTCCAAACGCATACCCAATGACAATCCTTTCAAAGCAAGAATATCTTTTATCTCTGTTAATGATTTTTTACCTAAATTCGGCGTTTTCAGCAATTCAACTTCAGTACGCTGAATCAAATCACCAATATAGAAAATATTTTCTGCCTTCAAGCAATTGGCCGATCTCACTGTTAACTCAAGATCATCAACGGGTCTTAGTAGAACAGGCTCAAAGGGCTCTGCCTCTACACCGACTTCAAGTACTGGTTGTGTATCAACTTTTTCGAAATCAACAAATACCGACAACTGTTCATGAAGGATGGTAGCCGCTAATTTAATTGTTTGCTCTGGATCAACAGTACCGTTAGTTTCAAGCTCAATAATAAGCTTATCCAAATTAGTTCGTTGCTCAACACGAGTACTTTCAACTTGATAGGCTACCTTTATAACTGGGCTATATGCGGCATCCAGCTGTAATGCACCAACCACATTCCCTTGCTCAGAACTTGCCTTACGTGCACTTACAGGCTCATAACCTCTGCCACGACGCACACGAATTTTCATATTCAATATGCCTGCCTGGGTTAAATTAGCTAACACCAAGTCGGGGTTAATAATCTCAACATCATGTGGCAGACTAATATCAGCCGCTGTGACACTACCGGCGCCATTTTTCGACAAAGTTAATTCCACCTCATCTCTTGAGTGGAGAATAACAGCCAACTTTTTTAGATTTAATAAAATATCAACTACATCCTCCTGAACACCTTCTATCGTAGTGTACTCATGAAGAACGCCTTCTATCTCAACATCAGTAACTGCACAACCGGGAATGGTTGACAGTAACACACGTCTCAAGGCATTTCCCAAGGAATGCCCGAAACCGCGCTCAAGAGGTTCTATCACAATTCTGGAATGATTAGGCGTTTTACTGACAACTTCAACTAATCGAGGCTTTAATAAGCCAGAAATAGAACTCTGCATTTATATTCCTCAAAACTACAAGATTACTTGGAGTATAGTTCCACAACCAACTGTTCATTAATATCGCTGCCCAGATCAACACGATCAGGCAAAGAACTAAACTTACCTGACATTGCTTTTGTATCGACTTCAACCCAAGCAGGGAAACCATACTGATCAGCGACCGTCAAAGCATCAACAATTCTTTGTTGCTTTTTGGCTTTTTCTCTAATTGCAATAGCATCGCCAGGAGCAACTTGATAAGACGGCACATTAATTAATGAACCATTTACCTGAATTGATTTATGGCTAACCAACTGACGCGCTTCAGCGCGTGTACACGCAAAACCCATACGATAAACCACGTTATCTAATCTGGATTCAAGAAGGTTCAACAGGTTCTCACCGGTCGCGCCTTTCTTCATATCGGCAGTTTTGTAATAATTTCTAAATTGTTTTTCCAAAATACCGTAAATTCTACGCAGTCTTTGTTTTGCTCTTAACTGCATAGCATAATCAGAACTACGGGTACGCTTAGCACCGTGCTGACCTGGTCTTTGTTCTAACTTACATTTGTTTTCTAGGGACTTGCCTCTGCTTTTTAAAAACAGATCAGTTCCTTCTCTACGACTCAGCTTACAAGTGGGTCCAAGATATCTTGCCATGTGACTACTCCAAAATTACTATACGCGGCGCTTTTTAGGTGGGCGACATCCATTGTGTGGAATAGGTGTCACATCTACAATGTTATTAATTTTGAATCCCAGATTGTTCAAAGAACGCACTGCTGATTCACGACCAGGACCTGGGCCTTTGATCATAACATCCAGATTTTTCATACCAAATTCCAAAGCAACCGTCCCCGCTTTCTCTGCGGCAACCTGCGCTGCAAAAGGAGTACTTTTACGCGAACCTCTAAAACCCGAACCACCTGACGTTGCCCAAGATAGAGCATTACCTTTTCTGTCGGTGATAGTAATGATGGTGTTATTAAAAGACGCATGAACATGAACGATACCGTCAGCCACCTCTTTTTTTACGCGCTTTCTAGCACGATTATTTGGACTTGCCATTACATTTATCTCTTAAGAAAACTTATTTTCTGATGGGTTTACGAGGGCCTTTACGGGTACGCGCATTGGTTCTGGTTCTTTGGCCTCGGAGTGGCAAGCCTCTGCGATGTCTGATGCCACGATAGCAACCGAGATCCATCAACCGTTTGATATTCATAGAGACCTCACGACGCAAATCACCTTCGACTGTCATTTTCCCAATGACGGCACGAATAGTTTCCAATTGCTCTTCGTTCAGCTCTTTTATTTTCACCGAAGGCTGAATTCCAACCTCAACACAAATTTCACTTGCAGTTTGACGACCAATACCATAAATAGCAGTCAAAGCGATGACTGCATGTTTATGATCTGGTATATTTATCCCGGCAATACGTGCCATCTAGATACTCCCCCGACCAATACTCTAAAGTTAAGCGTCTAATTATAGCATTGCAACAATTATGACGCAACAAATCCTAACCTTGCCGTTGTTTATGGCGACCATCTTCACAGATAACCCTAACAACACCATGTCTTTTTACAATTTTGCAATTTCTACAAATCTTTTTAACGGAAGCACGTACTTTCACAGCAATCTCCTGCACTTGTGCATATTATCTTAATTAAAATTATTTTTTAAGATTTGCTTTTTTCATCAAACCTTCATATTTCTGAGACATAACATGCGTTTGCATCTGAGAAATAAAATCCATTACGACGACTACGATAATCAGCAAAGACGTGCCGCCAAAATAAAAAGGCACATTCCAATAGACTATTAAAAACTCTGGCAATAAGCATACTAAGGTAATATAAAAAGCACCTATCAACGTAAGACGCGTCATCACTTTATCTATATAAGCACTGGTCTGCAAACCAGGTCTTATACCCGGCAAAAAAGCACCCGATTTCTTTAGATTTTCCGCTGTTTCTTTTGAATTAAACTGCACAGCAGTATAGAAAAAACAAAAGAAAATAATCGCAGCTGCATAAAAAATCACGTAAACCGGCTGGCCTGGAGATAGCATGGTAGCCACATCTTGCAACCAAGTAAAACCTTCAGCATTTCCAAACCATCCAGCAATCGTTGCCGGAAATAAAATAATACTGGAAGCAAAAATTGGCGGTATAACACCTGCCATATTTAGCTTTAAAGGCAAAAAACTACTTTGACCACCGTAGGTTTTTCCACCTTGCTGTCTTTTTGGATAATTTATCAAAATTCTGCGCTGGCCTCGCTCTACAAAGACAACCAGAGCAGTAACTGACAAAGATAATAAAAACAATAACAGAATAAAAGCACCGTTCATCTCACCAGTGCGTGCTAAATCCAAAGTTCCGCCTATCGCTTTTGGTAAACCAGAAACAATACCTGCAAAAATTATCATAGAGATACCATTACCAATACCTCTTTCCGTCATCTGCTCACCTAACCACATCAAAAAAACAGTGCCCGTAACGAGAGTAATCGTTGTAATGACGATAAAACCGACACCCGGATTCATGACGACTGAAAGACCACCCGCTGATTGACTTTGCAAAGCAAGAGAAATACCGATAGCCTGAAAAGTAGCTAAAAGAACCGTTCCATAACGCGTATATTGCGATATCTTACGATTACCCGAAGCCCCTTCTTTTTTCATTTGCTCCATAGCAGGTATAACAACAGTCATCAATTGCATGATAATAGATGCTGATATATAAGGCATAATACCCAAAGCAAAAATACTAAGTCGCTGCAAAGCACCACCAGAGAACATATTAAACATATCTAAAATAGAACCGCTCTGCTGCTCAAACATGAGCGCAAGGGCTTTTGGATCTATTCCAGGAACAGGGATATGCCCACCTATTCTTAAAACAATTAATCCTCCCAGAACAAAAAACAATCTTGCTTTCAGCTCAGAGAGTCCATCGCCTTTTCCTGCCGCTTGTGTTCTCGGAGTACTCACCTTATTAAGCCTCTATTTTGCCGCCAGCAGCTTCAATAGATGCTTTCGCACCAATTGTTACTGCAATGCCCTTAATGACAACCGCTTTATTTAACAAACCGGATTGGATTATCTTCGCTTTTTTTGTAAAAGCGGGAACAATATTAGCAGCAATCAAAACTTTAAGGTCGATGACTTCAGTACCCAATTCATTTAGCTCATGTAATCTAACTTCAGCGGAATACATACTTGATTTAGAAGTAAAGCCAACTTTTGGCAACCGACGTTGCAACGGCATTTGACCACCTTCGAAACCTACTTTGTGAAAACCACCTGAACGTGCTTTCTGACCTTTGTGGCCACGCCCACAAGTTTTACCCATAGTACAACCAATACCACGGCCAACTCTTCTAGACTTTTTGCGAGAACCTTCTGCTGCCTGGATAGTATTTAAATACATTTACACTTCCTCGACTTTTAGCATATATGCTACTTTATTTATCATACCCCGATTTTCTGGGGTATCAATAATTTGAACTGTTTGGTTAATCTTACGCAATCCTAACCCGACCAAGCAGGCTCGGTGGCGAGGCAAGCGTCCAAACTTACTTTTCGTCATAGTGACATTCAATGTGGTGCTGACCATCTTAGATTACCCAATAATCTGTTCAACGGTTAAGCCACGCTTAGCCGCAATTTGGTTGGCATTATGCATGCCAGTAAGGCCATTAATCGTTGCTCTCACAACGTTAATTGGATTGCTAGTACCAATACACTTGGCTAAAACATTATGTACACCGACTACTTCAAATACCGCTCGCATCGCCCCACCGGCAATAATCCCGGTACCTTCTGAAGCGGGCTGCATATAAACCTTTGCTGCACCTGTCGTATTCATAATGGAATACTGTAGAGTATCGCCTTTTAGAGACACTTTGCGCATGTTTTTACGCGCTTGCTCCAAAGATTTTTGAATTGCTATAGGTACTTCGCGGGCTTTACTCACACCGTAACCAACACGTCCTTGGCCATCACCAACAACAGTTAGTGCAGTAAAACCAAATACGCGACCACCTTTAACAACTTTGGCAACGCGCCTAACATTAACCAATTTTTCTTGTAAACCGTCAGTGCTACCTTGAGCAGGTGCTGTGGCCATTATTATCTCCTAAAATTTCAAACCAGCTTCACGGGCAGCATCAGCTAATGCTTTGACACGACCGTGATATTTAAATCCTGATCGATCAAATGCCACTTCACTCACACCGGCTGAGATAGCATTCTTAGCAATCCACTTACCCACTTCAGTCGCAGCTTCTATATTATTAGTATTTTTTAAACCAGCTTTAATCTGTGTCTGTGTGGTCGATGCACTGGCTAATGTTGTTGTGCCATCGCCACTGATAACTTGCGCATAAATATGTTGCGAAGTCTTGTGAATCGACAAGCGCACAGCATTTAAGCTTTTAATTTTGCAACGCAGCTTCAAGGCACGTTTCATACGAGATTGTTTCTTATCCATTATGCTATCCTACTTCTTCTTAGCTTCTTTTCTAACCACAGTCTCATCAGCATATCTGACACCCTTACCTTTATAAGGCTCTGGTGGACGATAAGCTCTGATTTTTGCTGCAACTTGGCCTACCTGTTGTTTATCGCTGCCTCGAATAATAATATCCGTTTGGGTAGGTGTTTCAACAGTGATGCCAGCTGGCACTTCAAAATCAACTGGATGTGAAAATCCAAGTGACAAGCTGAGGATATTTTCTTTGGCTTGCGCTCTGTAACCCACACCCACAAGCGCTAATTTCTTTTCAAAACCTACCGACACACCTGATACTAAGTTATTAACGATAGCTCTGGCAGTACCTGCTTGGGCTGTAGCCGCTTTATCATTTTTATCCCACACTACCGATAATACGTTATCAACTATATTAACGCTTATGGCAGAATTTAAGGTATGGGACAATTGCCCCTTGCTCCCTTTTACAGTCATGTTGTTGCCCTCTATTTTTATCTCCACTCCGCTAGGAATAGTGACAGGGGCTTTCGCAATTCTTGACATAAATCTAGCCTACGTTAACAAACAGTACAAATAACTTCACCGCCATGCCCAATAGCACGCGCAGCTCGGTCAGTCATCACACCATTCGAGGTTGATACAATAGCGATACCCAATCCACCAAGCACTTTAGGTAACTCATCTTTTGATTTGTAAATACGCAAACCTGGTCTACTTATTCTTTTAATGTTTTCTATTACGGGTCGGCCTTTATAATATTTCAGATCAATGACCATCTCAGTATGACTACCGGTAGTTTCCGTACTGAAATCTGCAATATAACCTTCTTCTTTAAGTACCTTCGCAATCGACACTTTTAATTTTGACGAGGGCTGTTTTACATTTTTTTTACCTGCAGACTGACCGTTTCTTATCCGGGTTAACATATCTGCAATAGGGTCTGTCATGCTCATTTTTCACTATCTCCAAACTTGATCCAACAGATTACCAACTTGCCTTAACTACACCGGGTACATCACCCCGCATAGTTGCCTCTCTGAGTTTATTTCGGCTAAGACCAAATTTACGATAATATCCATGTGGTCGACCTGTTAAATTACAGCGGTTACGAACTCGTGTAACACTCGAATCTCTCGGTAATTTTTGGAGTTGTAGATGAGCTGTTTCTTTATCCTCAAAGCTACTATTTGGATCTCTGATAGTTTCCTTCAGAGATTTACGCTTAACATCGTATTTTTTTACTAATTTTTTACGCTTGGTTTCACGCGCAATCATCGATTTCTTTGCCATGTGACGTGCCCTTTAGCTTTTAAGTGGAAAATTAAAGAGCTTTAACAACGCCAAACCTTCTTCGTTGGTTTGTGCTGTCGTCGTAATAGTGATATCCATACCACGCAAAGCATCTATTTTATCGTAATCAATTTCAGGAAATATAATTTGTTCTTTGACGCCCATTGAGTAATTGCCGCGTCCATCGAAACTTTTAGAGCTTAAACCTCTAAAATCACGAATACGCGGAATAGCAATACTGATTAAGCGATCTAAAAACTCATACATTCTATCACTGCGTAAAGTTACTTTACAGCCAATAGGCATATCATCGCGAATTTTAAATCCAGCAATCGACTTTCTTGCCAAAGTGATAACAGGCTTTTGACCTGCAATTTTTTCCATATCGCTAAGCGCAGATTGCAGCACTTTTTTATCTGCTACCGCGCCACCAACACCCATATTCAGAGTTATCTTAGTGAGCCTAGGCGCTTGCATTACTGATTTGTAGGAAAACTGTTCCATTAAGGAAGGCAGTACGGTTTCTTTATATACGGTTTCTAGTCTAGCCATTATTCTCTACACCCTACACGTCGACAAGGTCATTCGTTGACTTGAAATATCTGACTTTTTTTCCATCGTCCAGAAATCTGAAACCGACACGATCTGCTTTTTTTATTGCGGGATTATAAAGACCTATATTGGAAATATTAATCGGCATGTCTTTAACAACAATACCGCCTTCGATATTTGCATTTGGATTCGGTTTCTGACTTTTCTTAACCTGGTTAATCCCTTCAACCAGTACCGTATCATTTTTTAAAATCTTGACTACTCTGCCGCTCTTACCTTTATCCTTTCCGGTACGAACCACAACATCATCGCCTTTTTTTATTTTTTGCATTACCTAGTTCCCCACTTATAAAACTTCAGGAGCTAACGAGATAATTTTCATAAATTTCTCGCCTCTGAGCTCACGGGTGACAGGGCCAAATATACGCGTACCTAATGGCTGCAAATTGTTATTAAGGATAACCGCCGCATTGCCATCAAAACGAATAACGGAACCATCTGATCTACGTACACCCTTAGCTGTTCTCACAACCAAAGCATTGTAAACTTCGCCTTTTTTGACTCTGCCACGCGGAATCGCGTCTTTAATGCTGACTTTGATAATGTCGCCGATGCCCGCATAGCGCCTATGCGAACCACCTAATACTTTGATACACATGACCTTTTTTGCGCCGCTGTTGTCAGCAACGTCAAGGTTAGTTTGCATCTGAATCATGATTTATTCCTGCATTCTTTAAATACTGAAAAACTGTTATGCTATTTTCTAGCGCTCTCTAAGACTTGAACCAACTTAAAAGTTTTGTTCTTAGACATGGGTCTACATGATGTAATCGCTACTACATCACCTTCTTGACACACATTCAAATCATCATGCGCCATAATTTTTGTTGAACGCTTAATATACTTTCCGTAGACAGGGTGTTTTACAACACGCTCTACCAGTACCGTAATCGTTTTGTCCATTTTGTTGCTAACAACCCGACCTGAAATAGTTCTCAGTCCAGCCGTGTTTTGAGAGTTATCTTCGCTCATATTATGCGCTCGCCATTTCTTTCAATAGTGTTTGGATACGTGCAACGTTCCGTCTGACCTTCTTTACTTGATCAGGCTTGGAAAGCTGGCCGGTACCTTTTTGCATTCTAAGATTGAAACGCTCACGAGATAATTCGAGCATCATAGCCCCTAACTCGTCTTTTGATTTCTGACGTAGTTCACTTGCTTTCATCACATTATCGTCCGGGCGGTAAAAAGAGTCTTTAAGGGTAATTTGGCTGCTGCCAAGGCAAAAGCTTCACGAGCCATCTCTTCAGAAACACCTTGAATCTCATAGAGCATAGTTCCAGGCCGCACTTGGGCAACCCAGTATTCTACACTACCTTTTCCTTTACCCATACGTACTTCCAAAGGTTTTTTGGTAATAGGCTTGTCGGGGAAAATCCTGATCCAAAGTTTACCGCCGCGCTTAACATGGCGAGTAATGGTTCGGCGAGCAGATTCAATTTGTCTTGCGGTAAGTCTGCCGCGGCTGACTGATTTTAGCCCGTATTCGCCAAAGCTTACCGATGAGCCGCGAACAGCGATACCATTATTACGGCCTTTATGCTGCTTACGAAATTTTGTTCTTTTAGGTTGAAGCATGTCTCTTTTCCTTCAACTATTTCTTGGTGTCGGCATTAATTGAGGCGATATGTGATTCCATATCAAACACCTCACCTTTGAATATCCATACTTTCACACCGATAATACCATAAGTGGTATTAGCTTCGGCAGTGGCGTAATCGATATCCGCTCTTAATGTATGCAATGGCACTCGGCCTTCGCGATACCACTCACTTCTGGCAATTTCGGCACCGTTCAAACGCCCACCGACGTTAATCTTGATACCTTCTGCGCCTAAACGCATGGAGTTAGTGACCGCACGCTTCATGGCACGGCGATACATTACTCTTTTTTCAAGTTGTTGGGCTACGCCTTCTGCTACCAATAATGCGTCTAATTCCGGCTTTCTGATTTCTTCAACATTCAATTGTACAGGCACGCCTATCATTTTTGATATAGCCTGTCTTAACACATCAATGTCTTCACCTTTCTTACCGATGACAATACCTGGACGCGCGGTATGAATAGTGATATTAGCGTTATTTGCTGCCCGATTAATTTGAATCCGGCTCACAGAAGCGTGCGCTAATTTCTTTCTAATGAACTCTCTAACTGTCAAATCTTGATGTAAAAACACCGAATAATTCTGACTGTCCGCATACCATCTTGAATTCCAATCCTTGACAATACCAAGGCGTATGCCTATTGGATGTACTTTCTGACCCATTTTCGCCTCTACTCGGATGCTGCAACTTTAATTGTGATATGACAGGTTCTTTTTAGAATATGATTAGCACGGCCTTTAGCTCGCGCTTTAAATCGCTTCATGGTAGCACCCTCATCGACAAAGACGGTTGAAATTTTCAATTCATCAATATCAGCACTTTCATTGTGCTCAGCATTTGCAATGGCAGATTCTAAAACCTTTTTAATAACCACTGCAGCGTCTTTAGAACTAAACTTCAAAAGGTTAAGTGCCTTTTCAACAGATAGTCCACGAATTTGATCACCCACCAAACGTGCTTTTTGCGCTGACATCGGGGCATTTTTTAATTTTGCTGAAATTTCCATCGCATTCTACCTTGATTTCTTGTCAGCCACATGGCCTTTGTATGTGCGAGTAGGAGAAAATTCACCTAACTTATGCCCAACCATATTCTCAGAAACTAACACTGGAATATGCAATTTACCATTATGAACAGCAATGGTTAATCCCAACATATCTGGCACTATCATCGATCTTCTTGACCATGTTTTAATCGGTTTCCTATTATTACTGGCAACAGCATCTTCTACTTTTTTTAGAAGATGATGGTCAATAAAAGGACCTTTTTTAATTGAACGCGGCATTTGTGTCCTCTCTACTTCTGTTTACGACGTCTGACGATCATATTATCAGTGCGTTTGTTTTTTCTTGTTTTATAGCCTTTGGTTGGCATACCCCAAGGCGATACCGGATGTCTACCACCCGAAGTACGACCTTCACCACCACCATGAGGATGGTCAACAGGATTCATAACTACACCACGAACGGTTGGCCTCACTCCACGCCATCTAGATGCGCCAGCCTTGCCGAGCGAAGCTAAATTGTGCTCTGAGTTAGACACTTCACCTATAACCGCTTTACAATCGGCCATGACTTTACGCATCTCTCCCGAACGCAATCTGATGGTAGCATGCGCTCCATCTCTTGCAACCAACTGCACTGAAGTGCCTGCGCTTCTTGCAATTTGAGCGCCTTTACCAGGCTTCAACTCAACACAATGCACTGTCGTACCCATTGGGATATTACGTAAAGGCATGCAGTTACCTGTCTTAACAGGCACATTGTCGGAAGAAATAATTTCTTGACCCACCACAAGACCTTTAGGCGCGATAATATATCTACGCTCACCGTCTTTAAATAAGACCAGCGCAATATTAGCTGTTCTATTTGGATCATACTCTAAACGCTCTACCACAGCCGGAATGTCTGTTTTATTTCTTTTAAAATCAACAATACGGTAGTGCTGCTTATGTCCGCCACCAATGTGGCGTGTAGTAATACGCCCTTTGTTGTTCCGGCCACCAGTTTTGCTCTTTTTGCTCAATAATGGCGCATAAGGCTTACCTTTATGCAACTCATCATTTTTGATGCGGATTACAAACCGAGATCCTGGTGATGTCGGTTTTGACTTTACGATCGCCATGCTTTCTACCGTTTCCTATTGATCTTTCACTAAATAAATCAAGCAGCAGAGAACTCTATGTCGTGACCAGGCTTAAGTTTAACATAAGCCTTCTTCCAATCAGACCTACGACCCATTGAACGACCAAATTTCTTCTGCTTACCTTTAACGTTTAAAACTTGAACTGATTCAACTTCAACCTTAAACATCAGCTCTACTGCACCTTTAACATCTTTTTTACTGGCAGATTTCTTAACTTTAAAAACAAATGTATTGCATTTTTCACCAACAAACGTACTTTTCTCTGATATAAGAGGTGCTTCCAGTACGCCGGCTAAATGGAACTGATTTATACTCACGACAAACTCTCCTGAACTTGCTTCAATGCGCCGGGAGTGACAATCACCTTGTCAGACGAAATCAACATTACCGGATTCAAATTCGCCGCTTCAATGACCTCCACATAAGGAATATTACGTGCGGCTAAAGCCAAGTTTACATCAACGCTTTCAACCACCAGCAATACTCTTTTGGCATCCACGGATTTTAGCTTTTCAATCAAAAGCTTGGTTTTAGGCGATTCGACAGAAATGTCGCCACTTACTACCAAACGATTCTGTCTAAGCAATTCAGACAAAATTGAACGAATAGCTGATCTAAACATTTTCTTATTCAGTTTTTGATCATAGCTTCTCGGTCGTGCCGCAAAAACAACACCACCAGTCCGCCAGATAGGACTGCGCGTAGTACCTGCACGCGCCCGGCCTGTGCCTTTTTGACGCCAAGGCTTAGTGCCACCGCCGCTAACATCAGAGCGAGTTTTCTGCGCTTTGGTGCCCGCACGAGCATTTGCCATGTATTTAACAATTAACTGATGAACCAAAGTTTCATTGAATGGCTGACCAAAAACAGCTTCAGTCACTTCTAAACTTTTAACAGAATCGTTCACACCTAAAGCAGGAACTTGCAAACTCATATCTTAACCTTTATTCCGCATTTTCATTGCTGGTGTGATGATAACATCACCACCTTTAGCACCGGGAACAGCTCCCTTGACTAATATCAAGTTTCTTGATGTATCAATCGAATGAATCGTCAAATTTTGAACTGTTGTCTTGCGTGCTCCCATGTGGCCTTCCATTTTCTTACCTTTGAAAACACGACCGGGTGTTTGGTTCATACCGATCGAACCCAACACTCTGTGTGACCGTGAATTACCATGGGTCGCATCCTGCATACTAAAGTTATGCCGCTTTACACCACCAGCAAAACCCTTACCGATACTTCTACCTTGCGCATCAATAGCCTGACCCGCAGTAAAGACATCTAAAGACAACTCAGAGCCCAGCGTCAACTCCAACCCTTCGTTTGCTTCAAGTCTAAATTCCCACAACCCGCGTCCAGCAGTAACATTGGCTGCCGCATAGTGGCCTGCCATTGCTTTATTCACGTGTGAAGACTTTTTATCGCCCGCAGCAACTTGAATGGAACGATAGCCATCCACCTCTACAGTCTTGACTTGAACCACTCGGTTCGAATCAATACTAAGAACAGTCACCGGTACAGACGACCCATCTTCACAAAAAACTCTAGTCATCCCGCACTTGCGACCAATAAGACCTATTGACATTTGCCAATTCCCCTAAACTTAATTCAACTTAATTTGAACATCAACACCGGCTGCAAGATCCAACTTCATTAATGCATCAACGGTTTTTTCTGTTGGCTCAACAATATCCAACAACCTCTTGTATGTTCTCAACTCATATTGATCTCGCGCATCTTTGTCGACGTGCGGTGAGATTAATATGGTAAAACGCTCTTTTTTAGTAGGCAAAGGAATCGGGCCTTTAACTTGTGCGCCGGTTCTTCTTGCTGTTTCTACTATCTCACCAGCCGACTGGTCAATCAATTTATGGTCAAATGATTTCAATCGGATTCTGATAGTTTGATTAGACATATTTTTTACTCGACTATTGATGCCACAACACCAGCACCGACTGTTCGACCACCTTCACGAATGGCAAAACGCAGACCTTCTTCCATAGCAATCGGTGAAATCAGAGTGATTACAACGGAAACGTTATCACCGGGCATCACCATTTCTACGCCTTCAGGGAGTTTTACAGCACCGGTTACGTCAGTGGTTCTAAAATAGAACTGCGGACGGTAGCCATCAAAAAACGGCGTATGACGACCGCCTTCATCTTTAGATAACACGTAAATTTCAGAATTAAACTTGGCATGCGGCTTAATACTTTTTGATTTCGCTAGTACTTGACCACGCTCAACGTCATCGCGCTTGGTGCCTCTTAGCAACAAGCCAACGTTATCGCCAGCCTCACCTTGATCAAGCAGCTTACGGAACATTTCCACACCAGTAACTGTTGTTGTCACTGTGGGCCTAATACCAACAATTTCAATCTCTTGGCCGACTTTGATAATGCCACGCTCAATACGACCGGTAACAACAGTACCACGACCTGAAATAGAGAATACATCTTCAACTGGCATCAAAAATGCCAAATCCACCGCCCTTTCTGGCATCGGAATATAAGTATCTAACGCCTCTACTAACTTAACGACAGAATTAAAGCCCATATCTGTTGGTGTTGCGCCGCTCGTAGCCTCATCTAAAGCCATTCTGGCTGAACCAGTAATAATTGGTGTATCGTCGCCAGGAAATTCATATTTATCCAGCAACTCTCTTAATTCCATTTCAACCAATTCAAGCAATTCAGCATCGTCTACCAAATCAGCTTTGTTCAAATAAACCACAATGAACGGGACGC
Organism: Crenothrix sp.; assembly: GCF_043729335.1. Lineage (NCBI taxonomy): Bacteria > Pseudomonadati > Pseudomonadota > Gammaproteobacteria > Methylococcales > Crenotrichaceae > Crenothrix > Crenothrix sp. Next base: position 110,453 of record NZ_JAYTLQ010000056.1, read on the forward strand.
CAACCTGTCTGGATAACAAAATATGTTCACGGGTTTGTGGCATTGGGCCATCTGCCGCTGAACAAACCAAAATAGCGCCGTCCATTTGCGCCGCACCAGTAATCATGTTTTTAACATAATCAGCATGGCCTGGGCAATCAACATGAGCATAATGACGGGCTGTTGACTCATATTCCACGTGGGAGGTCGCAATCGTAATACCACGCGCACGTTCTTCAGGTGCATTATCAATCTGATCAAATGCTTTAACAGCGCCACCGTGCAATTTCGCCATTACCGATGTTAAAGCTGCTGTTAAAGTAGTTTTACCGTGATCGACGTGGCCAATTGTGCCTACGTTTACATGTGGCTTACTACGTGAAAATTTTTCTTTAGCCATGAGTCAATACCTTTATGTTACATTCAATGTTATGAAGATTTTTTTATGATTGCTTCCGCAATATGCGTGGGCGTTTCATTGTATTTTTCAAACTGCATACTGTAAGTAGCTCTACCTTGTGTCACCGAACGCAGATCTGTTGCATAACCAAACATCTCTGCTAACGGCACCTCGCAGCCAATTGCCTTACCTGATGGAATATCATTCATGCTTTGAATGACACCGCGTCGGCGGTTAATGTCCCCCACCACATCCCCCATATAGTCTTCAGGGGTGGTAATTTCCACTTTCATAATGGGCTCTAACAAAACGGGCCTTGCATTTCTTACGCCCTCTCGAAACGCCAAAGAACCTGCAATTTTAAAAGCCATCTCGTTCGAATCAACATCATGATAAGAACCATCAAACAAAGTCACTTTTACGTCCAACACCGGATAACCCGCAAGAACGCCGCTTTTTAGCTGTTCTTGTATGCCATTATCAACTGCTGGAATATATTCCTTAGGGACAACAGCGCCAACAATTTCGCTGACAAACTCGTATCCTGTACCCAGCTCTTTGGGCTCAATCCGTAACCAAACATGGCCATATTGACCACGACCACCGGATTGCCTAATAAACTTGCTTTCTTGCTCAACTTTATCCCGAATCGTTTCCCTGTAAGCCACTTGCGGTGCACCAACATTTGCTTGTACGCTAAATTCCCTTTTCATGCGATCAACTATAATTTCAAGATGCAACTCACCCATCCCTGAAATAATAATCTGACCCGACTCAGCATCCGTATGCACCCTAAATGACGGATCTTCCTGCGCTAATTTAGCGAGCGCAACTGTCATTTTATCCTGATCGCCTTTGGTTTTAGGCTCCACTGCGACCGAAATAACAGGATCAGGAAAATCCATTCGCTCTAAAATAATAACGTCCTTAAGATCGCACAGAGTCTCACCCGTGCTCACATCTTTAAGGCCAATCGCTGCCGCTATATCACCGGCATAGACTTCTTTAACTTCTTCGCGACTATTGGCATGCATCTGAACAATACGACCAATACGCTCTTTTTTCTTCTTAGTCGGGTTATAAACGCTGTCACCGGAACTCAAAACACCCGAATAAACCCTAAAAAATGTCAACATACCCACAAAAGGATCGGCAGCAATTTTAAATGCCAAAGCTGCAAATGGCTCACTATCCGAAGCAGGTCGACACGCTTCTGTCACCTCATCTTCTTCAACGCCTTTAATAGCGGCCACATCAATCGGAGCAGGCATGTATTCTATGATGGCATCCAGCATCGCCTGAACACCTTTGTTTTTAAAGGCGGAGCCACACAAAGCCGGAACAATTTCATTCGCTATTGTTCGAGACCGAATACCTTCTTTAATCTCATTAACTGTCAAAATACCTTCTTCCAAGTATTTTTCCATCAATATTTCATTTGCTTCTGCTGCCGCTTCAACAATACGATCGCGCCATTTTTCGCATAATGCTAGCATTGAGATCGGAACATCTCTTTCTTCAAACACCATGCCATTACTGGCATCATCCCAATAAATAGCACGCATATTGACAAGATCAATCACGCCTTCAAAACTGTCTTCAGCGCCTATCGGCAACTGCATCACCACAGGATGCGCAACTAAACGAGCACCGATCTGGTCGATTACTCGCAAAAAATCAGCACCGACACGATCCATTTTATTGATAAAAACCAAACGAGGAACGCCATATTTGTCAGCTTGACGCCAAACAGTTTCCGACTGAGGCTCTACACCACCGACAGCACAAAAAACCACACATGCACCATCTAAAATCCGCAACGAGCGCTCTACTTCAATCGTAAAATCAACGTGCCCTGGGGTATCGATAATATTGATGCGATGCTGTTCGTATTGGCCAGCAGAACCGCTCCAAAAACATGTTGTTGCAGCAGAAGTTATGGTAATACCACGCTCCTGCTCTTGCGCCATCCAATCCATAGTGGCAGCACCATCATGAACTTCACCCATCTTGTGCGAAACACCCGTATAGTAAAGTATTCTTTCTGTCGTCGTCGTCTTACCCGCATCAATATGAGCCATGATGCCAATATTACGATAACGATTTACAGGAGTCTTACGCACAAGAGAGTTACAGAAATTCTTGCTTTAAAACACTTACCAACGATAATGAGAAAACGCCTTATTAGCCTCAGCCATTCTATGCGTATCTTCCCGCTTTTTGGCAGCAGAACCTCTGCTATCAAAAGCATCCATCATTTCACCAGCCAACTTAGCCGCCATGGTTCTTTCGTTTCTTTTTCTAGAGGCATCAATCAACCAGCGCATTGCCAAAGCCATTCGTCTTGACGGACGCACTTCAACAGGCACCTGATAGGTAGCACCACCGACACGGCGAGACTTAACCTCAACACGCGGCTGAACATTTTCCAATGCCTTGGACAAAACCTCTAAAGGCTCTGCATGACCCTTGCTTTCAATAAAATCCAAAGCACCATAAACGATACCTTCAGCAACTGATTTTTTACCGCTTTCCATGATCATATTCATAAATTTAGTCAGCATAACGCTGCCAAATCTAGGATCTGGAATAATTTCTCTTTTTGTAGCGACTCTTCTTCTAGACATTTTTCACCAACCGACTACTTGCCCTTAGGCTGTTTTGTTCCATACTTAGAGCGACCACACTTCCTGTTATTCACTCCAGAAGCATCCAAACTACCACGAACAACGTGATATCGAACACCAGGCAAATCCTTAACACGACCACCCCGGATCAAAACCACGGAATGCTCCTGAAGATTATGCCCTTCGCCACCAATGTAACTACTTACTTCAGCGCCGTTAGTCAATCTAACTCTTGCTACTTTGCGCAATGCAGAATTTGGTTTTTTGGGTGTCGTAGTATAAACACGGGTACAAACGCCTCTGCGCTGAGGACAAGCCTCTAAAGCAGGGACATTGCTTTTTTCTATTTTCTTAGCACGTGGCTTACGAACCAACTGGTTAATCGTGGCCATATTTCTTTTTACTCCGAATATAAATTTAACTATCAACCAATTACAACAATTGCTTATCGCTACAATTGTCGATGACCAGACGAACCCAGACTCGGCTTAAGAACGTTAGCTAATGTGAGCTGGACATATTACTTCTTTATTTTTTTCAGGTCAAGTTGAATTTTTAGAAAAAACGACTTAACCCCAAAAATGGGCGGTTATTAGTGCTCTTCACAACGCATAACACCCTTTCAATTAACCTTACTCGAAACTTATTTGTAAAAACAAGCATGGGTAAACTGTCATTTTTATACAACCGTTACTGGCCTAAATATTTAAAGCCTGCTTCAAGGCCTCTTCAACATCACCTGAATCTACAACACTAGCAACCTCGTGATCAATTGCCTGACTTTGAAGTAGTCGATTTTTTCTACCTTCATGATAAGCCAAACCCGTGCCTGCAGGAATGAGTCGACCCACAATCACGTTTTCTTTCAATCCCTGTAAGCTATCACTTAAGCCACGTACAGCAGCATCTGTTAATACGCGCGTCGTTTCTTGGAAAGATGCCGCAGAAATAAAAGATTCGGTCGCCAATGAGGCCTTAGTGATGCCAAGCAACACTGATTCATAGCTCGCTGGAATTTTCCCCTCACGCTCAACTCGGTCATTTTCCTCGCGCATTTGCGCGCGCTCCACCTGCTCACCTTTCAGGAATGAAGTATCACCAGAAGCGGTAATTTCAACCTTCCTCAACATCTGGCGAATAATCGCTTCGATATGCTTATCGTTAATTTTTACACCCTGCAAACGATAAACGTCCTGAATCTCCTTGACCAAATAGTTAGCCAACTCCTCAACACCTCTTAATCTGAGAATATCATGTGGCGTTAACTCACCCTCAGCGATAGTCTCACCTTTTTCGACATACTCTCCTTCGAAAACAGTAATATGACGCCATTTCGGGATCAAAGTCTCAATATTCTCACCTGCCGCATCGGTGATAATTACCCGTTGCTTGCCTTTTGTTTCCTTACCAAATGAGACTGTACCGCTGGTTTCAGCCAATATAGCAGGGTCTTTTGTTTTTCGTGCTTCGAATAAGTCGGCAACCCGAGGTAAACCACCTGTGATATCCCTGGTCTTACTGGATTCTTGAGGAATTCTGGCTAAAACGTCCCCTACCTTTACTTCGCCACCATCTTTGATACCTGCGATAGCACCGGCAGGCAAAAAGTATTGCGCTGGAATTTCTGTGCCCGGTAAATAAATAGTATTACCTTCCTTATCCAGAAGCTTAACCATAGGGCGCAACTCTCTACCAACGCTGCCACGCTGCTTGGGGTCAGTCACTACCAAAGAACTTAAACCGGTAACTTCATCATTTTGTTTTTGTACGGTAACGCCGTCTAAGAAATCTTTGAGTTCCACAACACCATCAACTTCAGTAATAACTGGATGTGTATGCGGATCCCAGGTAACAATAATATCACCAGCGCTCACTTTACTGCCTTCCTGTACCGATAGCACTGCACCGTAAGGAATCTTATACCGCTCTCTTTCACGGCCGTAGTCATCTACAACACCGACTTCGCCCGATCTTGAAACAGCAACCAAATTACCTTCTCGGTTCTGCACAGATTTTAAGTTGTTCAAGCGCACTGTGCCGGATGATTTCACCTGAACATTACTGATAGCGGCAGATCTTGATGCCGCCCCACCGATATGGAAAGTCCGCATAGTCAACTGCGTACCTGGCTCACCGATAGACTGTGCGGCAATAACACCAACAGCTTCACCAATATTAACCAAATGGCCACGACCCAAATCACGACCATAGCAAGACGCACAAACGCCGTGGCGATTTTCACAGGTGATGATTGAACGTACCACAACCTGATCAATACTGTGCTCTTCAAGCACAGAAACCCAATGCTCATCCAACAAAGTACCCAAAGGTACAACCACATTTTTACCGGAGCCATCCATGACATCATGCACAGTAACCCGACCTAATACACGCTCAGACAATGGCTCAACAACATCACCACCTTCGATGATGGGTACCATAATCAGGCCATTTGCCGTACCGCAATCCGTACCGGTAATCACTAAATCTTGTGCCACATCCACTAATCGGCGCGTCAAATAACCGGAGTTAGCCGTTTTCAGAGCAGTATCAGCAAGACCTTTACGCGCACCATGTGTAGAAATAAAGTACTGTAAAACGTCGAGACCTTCTCTAAAGTTCGCAGTGATAGGTGTTTCAATAATCGAGCCATCCGGCTTGGCCATCAAACCACGCATACCAGCCAACTGACGAATCTGCGCTGCTGATCCACGAGCCCCAGATTCAGCCATCATAAAGATGGAGTTGAATGATTTTTGTTTTACCGTATTGCCATTGGCATCAATAACCGATTCTTCACCCAAACCATCCATCATCACCTTAGCAACCTGATCATTCGCATGAGACCAAATATCGACAACCTTATTGTAGCGCTCGCCATCGGTTACCAAGCCTGAGGCATACTGGCTCTGAATTTCGTTAACTTCCATATCCGCAGCAGCAATAATATCGGCTTTTTTAGCCGGTATTGCCATATCTTCAATACCAAATGACACACCAGAAATCGTCGCATAACGAAAGCCTAGATACATCAGCTGATCTGCCAGCACCACCGTGTCTTTATTGCCTAAGTAACGGTAACTGTAATTGATTAAGCGCGATATATTCTTTTTGGTCATATCACAATTAACCAACTCATAAGGCATGCGATCGGGCACGACTTCCCAAATTAAAGCACGGCCCACAGTGGTGGTTACACGATGGGTTTTTTCTGTTTGTGTGCCATTTTCGTCAGTTATTTTTTCAGTAACGCGCAACTGGATTTTTGATTGCAGTTCAACCATTTTACATTCCAGCGCTTTATGCACTTCGCCCACATCAACAAAGATACTACCGTCACCTCTAGCATTTATTTTTTCGCGGCTAATATAATAAAGCCCCAAAACCACGTCCTGAGACGGATTAATAACCGGTTCGCCGTTAGCAGGCGACAAAATATTATTAGTTGCCATCATCAAAGTTCTGGCTTCTAACTGTGCTTCAATCGACAACGGAATATGTACCGCCATCTGATCGCCGTCAAAGTCAGCATTGAACGCACTACACACTAAAGGATGTAGTTGTATCGCCTTACCTTCAATTAAGATAGGCTCAAATGCCTGAATACCTAATCTGTGCAAAGTGGGGGCGCGGTTGAGTAGAATAGGATGCTCACGAATAACTTCTTCGAGAATATCCCAAACCTCAGCACCTTCTCTTTCGACCATTTTTTTGGCCGCTTTAATGGTGGTGGCAAGACCTCGAAATTGCAATTTGCTAAAAATAAAGGGCTTGAATAATTCCAAAGCCATTTTCTTCGGCAAACCACACTGATGCAGCCTTAAAGTTGGCCCCACCACGATAACGGAACGCCCTGAGTAATCAACACGTTTACCTAACAAATTTTGACGGAAACGCCCTTGCTTACCTTTGATCATATCGGCCAAAGATTTTAAGGGTCGTCTATTGGTGCCAGTAATAGCGCGTCCACGACGACCATTATCTAATAAGGCATCGACAGATTCCTGCAACATGCGTTTTTCATTGCGGACAATAATATCTGGCGCACTCAAATCTAATAAGCGGTTTAGACGATTGTTGCGGTTAATAACACGACGGTACAAATCATTCAAATCAGAGGTTGCAAAGCGACCGCCATCCAAAGGTACCAAAGGGCGTAACTCAGGTGGCAAAACCGGTAATACTTTCAAAATCATCCATTCTGGACGGTTCTTGGAGCTTAACAAAGCCTCAAGCACTTTAAGCCGCTTGGCGTATTTCTTGATTTTTGTTTCTGAATTGGTCGAATCAATTTCTTCACGCAGCACACCAACCTGAGCCTTCAAATCGATAGCACGAAGTAGATCATAAATCGCTTCGGCACCCATTTTGGCGACAAAATCATCACCATACTGCTCTATCGCATCAAGATATTCATCATCAGTCAGCAACTGACCTTTATCCAAAGGCGTCATGCCAGAATCTAAAACCACAAAAGATTCAAAATACAACACGCGCTCAATTTCTCGCAGTGTCATATCGAGCAATAAAGCAATTCTGGATGGCAGCGATTTTAAAAACCAAATATGCGCAACCGGACTGGCCAAATCAATATGGCCCATGCGTTCACGACGCACCTTTGACAGTGTGACTTCAACACCGCATTTTTCGCAAATAACGCCGCGATGCTTCAGACGCTTGTATTTGCCGCATAAACACTCGTAATCACTGACTGGGCCAAAAATTTTGGCACAAAACAAACCGTCACGTTCAGGCCTAAAGGTACGGTAGTTTATGGTTTCTGGCTTTTTTACTTCGCCATACGACCAGGAACGAATCATATCCGGTGAAACCAACCCAATAGAAATCCCGTCAAAGTCGTCTGCACGGCCTTGACGCTTTAAAAAATTCATCAAATCTTTCAATGGCTTATCCTCTTTAAATAGTTTCTGGCAGTTCCCAGAACTGGCTATCAATTAATTTTTGAACAAACAGATGCTAACTACTCCCGTTCTAATTCAATATTGACAGCCAATGAGCGGATTTCTTTAATCAAAACGTTAAACGATTCCGGCATACCGGCTTCCATTTTATGATCACCATCAACAATATTTTTGTACATGCGGGTTCTGCCAGTAACATCATCGGATTTTACCGTCAACATTTCTTGCAATGTATATGCCGCGCCATAAGCTTCCAACGCCCATACTTCCATTTCTCCGAAACGTTGGCCACCAAATTGCGCTTTACCACCGAGCGGCTGCTGTGTAACCAGACTGTAAGGACCTGTGGAACGTGCGTGCATTTTGTCATCAACTAAATGGTTTAATTTCAACATGTACATATAACCGACGGTTACTTCGCGTTCAAACGGCTCACCTGTTAGGCCATCATAAAGCGTTACTTGCCCATGTTCTGGCAATTCGGCTAAGCGTAACATTGAACGAATCTCATCTTCGCTAGCACCATCGAACACCGGGGTCGCCATAGGTACGCCAGCAACCAGATTAGCCGCCATCTCCAAAATTTCTTGATCAGAAAATGAATCTAAATCTTCTTTTCGGCCACTGCCGTTATAGATCTTGTCCAAATAATCTCTGATTGCAGTCACTTTGGCTTTTTCTTGATCGTACTGGGTTTCCAGCATTTTACCAATCTTAATGCCAAGACCTTTTGCAGCCCAACCCAAATGCGTCTCCAGTACCTGGCCGACGTTCATTCGAGAAGGCACACCTAGCGGATTTAAAACAATATCAACCGGGTTACCATCAGCAGTGTACGGCATGTCTTCAATCGGTCTGATCATTGAAATCACACCTTTATTACCATGACGTCCAGCCATCTTATCGCCTGGTTGTATGCGTCGTTTAACTGCCAGATACACTTTAACCATTTTAAGTACGCCGGGCGGCAAATCATCACCCATAGTAATTTTTTTACGTTTAATCTCAAACTTCTCATCAAAATTTTTCCGCTGCTGCTCAATTTGCAGGACAACAGTTTCCAGCTGAAGATTAATATCTTCCTCTTCCATTTTGATTTTCAGCCAATCTGAATGCTTTAAAGCCTTCAAATAAGCATCGGTAATTTTAGTTCCTGCTTTCAACTGCGAAGGCCCAGACAAGGCAACCTTACCAATGAGTAACTTGGCAACACGGGCAAAAATATCCCCTTCCAAAATCTTAAGCTGATCATCTAAATCTTTACGGTAGCGTTTGATCTCTTCATGTTCGATGTCGAGTGCACGCTTATCTTTTTTGACACCATCACGGGTAAAGACTTGTACATCAATAACGGTACCCTCAATGCTGCTAGGCACACGTAACGAAGTATCTTTAACATCTGCGGCCTTTTCACCAAAAATAGCACGCAATAGTTTTTCTTCCGGTGTTAACTGGGTTTCTCCTTTTGGAGTCACTTTACCGACAAGAATATCACCGCCTTTTACTTCAGCGCCCACATAAACGATGCCCGACTCATCCAGCTTAGCCAAGGCTTCTTCACTAACATTAGGGATATCAGCAGTAATTTCTTCTGGGCTGTGTTTGGTATCACGCGCTACACAGGTTTTTTCTTCTATATGAATAGTGGTAAAACGATCTTCCTTAACCACACGTTCAGACACCAAAATAGAATCTTCGAAGTTATAACCATTCCAAGGCATAAAGGCGACCAGCATGTTTTGCCCTAGCGCCAACTCACCCATATCTGTAGACGGCCCATCTGCCATAATATCGCCAGCATTAACGATATCACCCGGCCTTACCAACGGTTTTTGGTTGATACAGGTATTTTGGTTAGATCGGGTGTATTTAATAAGATTATAAATATCAACACCGGGCATACCTGTTTCGGTTTCGGTATCATTAACACGCACCACAATACGCGCAGCGTCAACCACCTCAATACGACCACCCCGTATAGCAACCACAGTCACGCCCGAATCTTTAGCGACTGTTCTTTCCATACCGGTTCCCACTAAGGGCTTCTCAGCCCTTAAGGTAGGCACAGCCTGACGCTGCATGTTTGATCCCATTAACGCGCGGTTAGCATCATCATGTTCCAAAAACGGAATGATAGAAGCCGCAACCGAAACAATCTGTTTGGACGACACGTCCATATATTGCACGGTATCTGACATTGCCAGCGTAAATTCGTCTTTATGCCGACAAGATACCAAACCATCGACTAACTTACCGCTGGCATCAACAGCCACGCTGGCCTGCGCAATAACAAACTCACCTTCTTCAATCGCGGAAAGATAATCGACTTGATCAGTAACTTTACCATCAATCACTTTACGGTAAGGTGTTTCCAGAAAACCGTAATTATTGGTACGCGCATAAACTGACAGTGAGTTAATCAAACCGATATTCGGGCCTTCCGGCGTTTCAATAGGACAAACACGGCCATAATGCGTAGCATGTACGTCGCGTACTTCAAAACCGGCACGCTCTCTTGCCAAACCACCAGGCCCTAACGCAGATACACGACGTTTATGGGTAACTTGTGATAAAGGATTGTTCTGATCCATAAACTGCGATAACTGACTGGAACCGAAAAATTCTTTAACTGCCGCCGAGACTGGCTTGGCGTTAATAATTTCTTGCGGCATCAAGCCTTCAGAATCGGCCAACGTTAATCTTTCTTTAACAGCACGCTCAACTCTCACCAAACCGACGCGGAATTGATTTTCTATCATTTCGCCAACCGAACGCACCCGTCTGTTGCCTAAATGGTCGATATCATCGACATTGCCGTTACCATTGCGGATATTGATTAACTCTTTCAAGACATCAATAATGTCATCTTTTGTTAAAGTACCTGAGCCAACAACTTCTTGACGGCCTAAACGACGATTGAATTTCATCCGACCGACAGCAGACAAGTCATAACGCTCATCAGTAAAGAACAGATTTTGGAATAAATTCTCGGCAGATTCTTTGGTCGGTGGCTCACCAGGACGCATCATGCGATAAATTTCTACCAATGCTTCCAACGGATTAGAGGTCACATCCAGCTTCATAGCATTGGACATATAAGGACCATTATCCAGATCATTAACGAACAGCGTGTTAATACTGGAAACACCGCTCTCGATACAACGGTCGATTACACTAAGGGTAATTTCATCATTAACATTAGCAATCAACTCTCCTGTCGATTTATCAATGAGATTGTGACCCAAAATCTTACCTACCAGGTAATCTTTTGGCACTTCAACCGTTGTTAATTCGGCCTTATTCATGTCGCGAATATGCTTGGCGGTAATTCTACGACCTTCTTCAACCAACACCCGACCATCTTGTTTTATGTCAAATGCGGCAATTTCACCACGCATTCTTTCGGGGATGATATGAAAAAGACAGTTACTAGCGGTCAATTCAAATTTATTGGTTTCGAAGAAGATATTAATCATATCTTCATTGTCGTAACCTAGCGCCCGTAACAAAATAGTGGCCGGAATTTTTCTACGTCGATCTATACGGACAAAAACACAATCTTTGTGATCGAATTCAAAATCTAGCCAAGAGCCTCGGTAAGGAATAACCCGGGCATTGAAGAGCAGTTTTCCGGACGAATGAGTCTTTCCCTTATCATGATCAAAAAACACACCCGGTGACCGATGTAACTGGGACACAATAACGCGCTCTGTACCATTAATGACAAAGGTGCCATTATCGGTCATTAATGGCAGTTCACCCATGTAAACTTCTTGTTCTCGAATATCTTTAACAACTTTGGCAGTCGCCGGTGCATCCTTGTCATAAATGACTAAACGAACCAATACCCGCAAAGGGGCGGCGTAAGTAGCACCTCGTTGCTGGCATTCTCTGACATCAAAAACAGGCTCACCTAAGCGGTATCTAACATATTCCAGTACCGCATAACCTGAATGGCTGTCTATAGGAAAAACACTGGAAAATGCGGCATGCAAGCCACTATCCAGACGCTTTTCGGGCGTAGTGCCTGACTGTAAAAAGTCAGCATAAGAATTAATTTGAGTCGCTAGAAGATAGGGAACTTCAAGTACTTCAGTACCTTTCCCAAAGTTATTACGAATACGCTTTTTTTCGGTAAAAGAGTAGGACATATCGCTTCCAAACCTTTTGGTCATGAATTATTTTAACTGTCTATTCGCTGCAAACAGTAAAAGGCCGGCGACGATAACGCCACCAGCCACATTTGAATCTAAGGCTTAGCCTTAATTTGGTGCCAAAATTTATTTAATTTCGACGGTAGCGCCTGCTTCTGAGAGTTGTTTCTTAAACTCTTCAGCTTCAGCTTTAGACACACCTTCTTTCAAAGTTGTTGGTACGCCTTCTACGGCATCTTTAGCTTCTTTTAAGCCTAAGCCAGTTATCCCGCGAACGGCTTTAATAACTGAAACTTTATTTTCGCCGAAAGATGTCATGATAACATCGAATTCGGTTTGCTCTTCAACAACTGCCGCAGCAGCAGCTGGCGCAGCAGAAACAGCTACTGCAGCAGATACACCAAATTTTTCTTCCATTGCAGAAATCAAATCAACAATTTCCATAACGGTCATTTTTGAGACTGCATCCAAGATGTCTTCTTGTGCTAGTGCCATTGTATTCTTTCCTATAAATAATATTTTAAACTAATTTAAACACCAGAAGACTATGCCGCTTCTTGCATCTGATCTCTGAGTGCTGCCAATGTACGTACAAGTTTCTCAGCAGGCGCTTTCATCACCGACATTAACATGGCAATACCTTGATCACGCGTTGGCAAACTGGCCAACCGTGCAAGCTCAGTCGCACCGTATGACTTACCACCAATAGCAACTATCTTAGTCACTAATTTGTCGTGTGTTTTGGCAAAATTACTGATTAACCGTGCTGCTGAACCCGGATCTTCCATTGAAAATGCAATCAATAATGGCCCAACCAATCCATCTTGCATGCATTCAAATTCAGTCCCAGCTACTGCGCGTTTTGCCAGTGTATTTTTGACTACGCGCAGATAAACACCCGTTGATCTGGCAACCTTACGCAACTCAGTCAATTCTGTAACTGTTAAGCCCCGATATTCAGCGGCTACCGCAGAATGCGCTTTCGCAGCATATCCAGCAACCTCGTCTACGACAACTTTTTTACTATCTAAATTTAGAGCCACACAACCTCCGTACCTCTGAATTACTAAATGCATCATTTATAGATGCCCCTAACGGTATATCTCACTTCATTTTACTGAGTGCACCGCCTGCGTAGGAACACAGCTTTTCAACCATGCTTATTAAGTTTTGCAACACCTACGGTCTTTGACGGTTACCGCTAAAACGGCAACCCAAAGTTCTTTGGATAACAATTAATTGGTAAGACCGCTTGCGTCCAGCCACAAACCAGGACCCATGGTTGAAGATAAGGTTATTTTTTGAATGTAGATGCCTTTAGCGGCAACAGGTCTCATTTTTTTCAAATCAGCTAACAAGGCCTCTAAATTACCTTGAATAGCTTCAGCATCAAATGCAACTTTGCCTAAAGTACAATGTATAATACCCGCTTTATCAGTGCGGTAACGAACCTGGCCAGATTTAGCATTTTTTACTGCTGTAGCAACATCAGGAGTCACTGTACCCACTTTCGGATTAGGCATTAAGCCTCTTGGCCCTAATATTTGACCTAATTGACCTACAACACGCATAGCATCAGGTGAGGCAATAACCACATCGAAATTCATTTCGCCTTTTTTGATTAAATCGCCCAAATCGTCCATACCAACAATATCGGCACCGGCAGCTTTTGCAGCATCTGCATTAGCGCCTTGTGCAAACACAGCTACCCTGACTGTTTTACCAGTTCCATTTGGCAACAGGGTAGCGCCACGAACATTTTGATCAGATTTACGCGGATCAACACCGAGGTTAACACTCACATCAATGGATTCACTAAATTTTGTTGTCGTCAATTCTTTCAAAATTTGTACAGCGTCAGCAACAGCATATTGTTTAGTACTATCGACTTTTTCTTTAATCAACTTTGCTTTTTTCGTTAACTTAGCCATTACAGACCCTCCACATTCAAGCCCATGCTACGCGCACTGCCTGCAATTGTTTTTATGGCCGCTTCCAAACTGGCAGCATTCAAATCTTCCATTTTAGTTTTAGCGATCTCTTCCACTTGAGCAACTGTCACTGTCCCAATTTTTTTGGTGTTAGGATTGCTACTGCCGCTCTTAACACCGGCTGCTTTCTTTAATAAAACAGAGGCCGGTGGTGTCTTGGTAATAAAAGTAAAGCTGCGATCACTGTAAACAGTAATTACAACAGGTAAAGGCAAACCTTTTTCAACGTCTTGGGTTTTAGCATTAAATGCCTTACAAAACTCCATGATGTTAACACCGCGCTGACCTAAAGCAGGACCTACCGGCGGACTAGGATTAGCTTCACCCGCTTTCACTTGCAGCTTTATATATGCCGTTATTTTTTTTGCCATTATCTACTCCAATGTGGGTACAAGCGCCTTAAAGGCTCCCCTGTAAAAACTTACCTGATGGGTAAGTACAATAACCTACTGAGCCTTAGCTTTTTTCAACTTGATTAAAACTTAGCTCGACAGAGGCAGAGCGCCCAAAAATGAGCACCGATATCTTTAATTTGCTTTTTTCGTAATTGACTTCTTCGACGACACCATTAAAGTCCTTGAATGGACCATCAACGACTCTGATAACTTCACCGGCTTCAAATAGCGTCTTTGGACGAGGCTTGTTAACACCTTCCTCAACCCTATTAAGTATGGACATCGCTTCTTTTTCTGAAATAGGTGCAGGACGATCTGAAGTTCCACCTATAAAACCAAGAACTTTAGGCACATCCTTTACCAAATGCCATGTTTCATCGGTTAATTCCATTTGTACCAACACGTAACCAGGGAAAAATTTCCTTTCACTTTTACGCTGCTGGCCCATGCGCATTTCAACAACTTCTTCCGTGGGAACCAATATTTTACCAAAATAACGATCCAACCCTTCTCTCTTTACTCGTTCTTCCAATACTTGCTTGACCTTACTTTCAAAATTAGAGTAAGCGTGAACGACATACCAACGAAGAGCCATGTTATTAAACTCCCTGACCAGTCAAAAAACGCACACCCCAAAATAAAAACATATCCAGTAACCACAACATAAAGCCAACAACAAACACCATGGCAAATACCATCATTGTAGTACGCACTGTCTCATCGCGGGTAGGCCAAACGACTTTTCGAACTTCCTGCTTGGACTCTTTCATAAACGACCATAGATTACGGCCAACACCTGTAGTTAAAACCATACCTACAGCCGCAGCAGCAATCACAAGTAGCCCAATAACGCGATATAAAAGCTGAATTTCTGAGAAGTAATAGAATGCACCTATACCGGCAACTAAAAAAACGACGGAAAAGACTTGCTTGACGACATCAAGAACTGCTGTCGACGTTTCTGCTTGAGTATTCATGCGTTATTGATTGTGAGATAAATAAATTTGATTAGTTTCGCCTGAATGGCAGGCCAGGAGGGTCTCGAACCCCCAACCAACGGTTTTGGAGACCGCCATTCTACCAATTGAACTACTGACCTATTCAGACAAACCTTACGGAACTTGCTCATACTATACTAATTAAATTTATTATTCAACTAGCAGATTACAATTTTAGAGAATACCAATATTCATACCTCTAAATAAAAACGCACACATCAATCTGGAGCTCATAACCGGATTTGAACCGGTGACCTCTTCCTTACCAAGGAAGTGCTCTACCTACTGAGCTATATGAGCCATGAAATTGGAGCGGGTGATGGGAATCGAACCCACGTGATCAGCTTGGAAGGCTGGAGTTCTACCATTGAACTACACCCGCAATTCAAATGCGCTTAAAGAATGGTGGAGGGGGGAGGATTCGAACCTCCGAAGGCAGAGCCGGCAGATTTACAGTCTGATCCCTTTGGCCGCTCGGGAACCCCTCCTAATTGATATTAGTCGACCATTATGCACTATTAAATAAAAAATGTCAAAAAATATATTTTTTTATATATTCATTTTATTCATTGCAGCAGACAGATTGCCTGCAATGATTTCAGGAATAAATCCCATGGCCACATCAAATGCCATATTCATCGCGATCCATTCGGTTTTTGATGGCTCTGATAGTACAAAATCAGCGAGTACCTTTCCTGCTGCGGGGCGACCCACACCTACGCGTAACCTATAAAAATCCCTGGATCCCAACTGATCAATAATATCTCGTAAGCCATTATGGCCCGCGTGCCCACCATCTTTTTTGAGCTTAACCACGCCCACATCAAAATCCAGTTCATCATGTATTACCAAAATTTCCTCAGGCAACACCTTGTAATACCGAGCCACTTTACCGACAGAATAACCGCTGCGATTCATGAATGTTTCCGGCTTTAGCAAAATAAACCTGTTTGCAGCCAAAAAACCCTCAGCGGCCAATGCCTGAAATCTGCCCTCTTTAAGCCAAACACCACCGTATTCAGATGCCAATCTATCCAAAAACAAAAACCCGGCATTATGCCGGGTTTTTTCGTACTGCCGACCCGGATTACCCAGACCCACTATTAGCTTAATCATCAGCTAAATAGCACTAGCTAAACAGCACCTTCATCTTTGGTAGCTCTGGATGCCATCATCGACACCACTGGCAAATCATGCTCAGACCCTTGAGCCAAAGCAACAATTTCAACACCTGCCGGCATAACCAAATCAGAAAGATGCAATGACGCACCAACATCAAGGCTCGCCATATTAACTTCGATATATTCTGGCAATACCGAAGGCAAACAAGATACCTCAACATCAACCAAAGAATGCGCTGCTATACCGCCTTTTTTGCCGCCGATGGAAGTACTTTCATTAATAAAATGCAAAGGCACATGCACTTTAACCACCTCAGACATATTCACCCGCAAAAAGTCCAAATGCAAAATTTGAAATCTTGCTGGATTGCGCTGAACGCCTTTCAATATAGCTTTTTCAGTTTTACCATCAACAGTGACATCCAAAACGTGCGAATAAACTGCTTCACGGTCAAGATGCTTAATGACCTCATTATGATTTAGCATGATCATTTGAGGATCAAGATGCCCACCATATATCACCGCAGGTACTTCACCTTTACGACGCAATCTTCTCGCTGCACCTTTACCTGATTGCCCACGACTCTCGGCAATAAACTCAAACATGTTAGCCATTTTTTCCTCTCAAATCAATACTAAAAAGCATACTCTTAACGCTTATCAATCCACATAAAGCGAGCTAACCGACTCACCCGCCGCTATACGTCTTATCGTTTCAGCCAACATCTCTGCAACACTTAATCGTCTTATTTTTCCTGAACTTAAAGCACTTTCGCTCAAAGGGATGGTATCAGTAACCACTAACTCATCGAGATCTGAACCATTCAAATTAGCAATAGCAGAGCCAGATAGCACCGCATGCGTACAGTAGGCCACCACTTTTATAGCACCATGTTTTTTCAACGCATGGGCAGCATGACACAAAGTACCCGCCGTATCTACCAGGTCATCAACCAACACACAAGTACGGCCATCAACATCACCAATAATGTGCATTACTTCTGCAACGTTTGCTCTAGGCCTACGCTTATCTATAATAGCCAGATCTGCATCACCCAATCGTTTAGCTAATGCACGCGCCCTAACAACGCCGCCGACATCGGGCGATACAACAATCAAATTCTTATATTGCCGCCGCCATACATCACCCAACAATAGCGGCGAGGCGTAAACATTATCAACGGGTATATCAAAGAACCCTTGAATCTGGTCGGCATGCAAATCAACGGTTAAAACCCGGTGTGCACCCGCCTGCTCAATCATCTGAGCGACTAACTTAGCCGTAATAGGAACTCGTGCAGACCGCGACCGCCTATCTTGCCGAGCATATCCGTAGTAAGGAATAACAGCAGTAATGCGTGACGCGGACGCTCTTTTAAGCGCATCAATCATTACTAACAATTCCATTAAATTTTCATTAGCGGGCGAAGATGTCGGTTGAATGACATAAACATCTTTCCCGCGAACGTTCTCTTGAATCTCAACCGCGATTTCCCCATCGCTAAATCTGCCAACCGTGGCCATGCCTAATCGCATATTGAGCTTCTTAACTATTCCCTCAGACAAAGCCAGGTTAGCATTCCCAGAAAACACCATCATCGCGGTGTCACCCATTCAGATACCCCAAAGACTTGTTAATGAAGGAAAAAATGGCTGGGTCGCAAGGATTCGAACCTTGGTATGCGGAGATCAAAACCCCGTGCCTTACCGCTTGGCGACGACCCAATAATTAATGTATATGCTTACCGCTCTCTAACTTTGACAGCAAAGGCGATGTATTTAATCCCTTTGTGAGATAAACCTGCCATGACCCTTTCAGCGCATCATAAGCATTAACAGCAGCCTGTTTTGAACTAAACTGCGCAAAGACACAAGCCCCAGTTCCTGTTAATCTTGGCTCCGAGAATTCGGACAAAGCACTTAAGGCGCATTTGACAGAGTGGTAACGCCGACTAACAACATCCAAACAATCATTTTTATGACTGCCAGCCGTGAATTCATCTATTGTGATGGATTTACTATCACGTGTCAAATCCTTGGCTAAAAATATTTCTCGAGTTTCTACATGACAGCCAGGTTTAATGACAACAATCCAGTGTTCTGCTGGCATTATTCTTTCTAGCTTTTCACCAATGCCCTCCGCCCATGCTGCATAACCATACACAAAGACAGGAACATCTGCGCCTAAAATCAACCCCAACGCAATGAGCTTTTTAGTGGGCAACTGCAAATCCCATAAGTGAT
Organism: Crenothrix sp.; assembly: GCF_043729335.1. Classification (NCBI taxonomy): domain Bacteria; kingdom Pseudomonadati; phylum Pseudomonadota; class Gammaproteobacteria; order Methylococcales; family Crenotrichaceae; genus Crenothrix; species Crenothrix sp. The sequence continues at coordinate 129,284 of NZ_JAYTLQ010000056.1, forward strand.
TTAACACCAACAAAGTAGTTGCAGCGTCGGAACTCCCCCCACCCAGACCACCACCCATTGGCAAAATCTTTTCTACCTCAATACATACGCCAGCTTGGCAGCCTGTCTCCGCTTTTAGCAATAATGCAGCACGAACCGTTAAATCATCTGCTTCTGCGACGCCTGGAATCGGTTGTTTTAAGCTCACCGAACCATCGTTAACAGGATGAAAGGTCAACCAATCACACAAATCAATAAACTGAAATACAGTTTGCAACAAATGGTAGCCATCCGGCCTTTGCCCAACGATACGCAGCATTAAATTAAGCTTAGCGGGCGCGGGCCATCTCTCGCCCCACCCGAGCGGATCAATTGGCTTTGATATCATTTAGATTCCACTGATCTATCATTACTTTTAATCTTACCTGATCATTCATCACAGTAATTTTTCGCGGCATGGCTTGATTACCAATAGACTGCATTTCTTTGTAGGCAATTAGCCATTGACCCTGCTTAAAACCGGCTTCAGTTTCAAAAAAAGCTATGCCGGGTTCCGGCAAGCCGACCACCCAATAACGCAATGAGTGAATCGGAACCGCCATACCCAATTGTTGCTCAATGAACTGCTCCGGATTTGCCGATGTCTGCACGTCTTTACCGCCACGATCTATGACAACCTGATCATTGGTCAAGCGAATATGCGTAGCGCCCTGCCCTAATGGCCCAGATAACTTGATTGCCTCAACCTCAGCATCATGCTGCCACGTCATATTAGCCGTCCAGGAATCCTTTTTCGCACTCATCGCTAAACGACCCTCAAGCGACCATTGCTTTAATGCGTATAAATGATTATGTGCAGATTTTGAATAAGGCTGAGCGGGTGCGACGGGTACTGTAGAGCAAGCCAACAATAACGATGCAACAAGGAATATCCCGCACAACGTTTTTATTTTCAATCGTAACACCACTACAACTCACCTTTTAGCACACGATGCTGCACATCCAGTAAATATTCATCGTCTGGGGCTATTTTTATGGCTTTATGAAATAACTTTCTGGCTTCATCTTTTCTATTCAAAGCCCACAACACTTCAATCAGATGTGCGGCTATTTCATGTTCCTGCTTTTTATCATAAGCACGCTGCAAATAATCCAGTGCTTTTTGACTATTACCTAATTTAAATTGCAACCAGCCATAACTGTCCATAATCACGGCTTCATTAGGCTGTAATTCCAAGGCATGTTTTAAATATTTTTCCGCCTCACTGTAACGCTGCGTTTTATCCAGTAAGCTGTAACCCAATGCATTTAATGCTTCTGGATTATCCGGATTTTTTGCCAAAATTTTTCCCAAATCACTCTCAAGTATGTCAAATTTGCCAATACGTTCGGCCATCAAAGCATGCGTATACAGCAACTCCTTATCGTCACCTTGCTCAGCTAATGCTGCCGTTAACAAATCAAAGGCTTGTTGATATTGTTTTTGCTGATTATACAAATCAGCCTGCATCAAAACCATGCGTTGTTTTTGTTCAGGATAGCGAGTTCGCGCCAACTCTAATCGAGAAGCCGCCTCATCAAATTGCCTGTCTTTAGCCAGTAAAGAGATAGCGGATAGCGATGCTTCAAGTCCCAAAGGCGCCTCCGTCACTTTATCAAACCACGCCAAAGCTTTTTGTTTGTTGCCGCGTTTCTCCTCTATTTTGCCAAGATAGAAACTCGCTTGACTGCGCCACTCAGGTTTATCAACCAGCTTGATAAACACTTCTTCCGCTTTTTCATCACGATCCAATTGCAGCTGCACCAAACCGTAAGCAAACTGGCTGTCATTATCAGCAGGATTTACCGCAATCAAACTTCGGTACACTTCACCCGCAGCTTCGTAATCCTCGGACTTTATCAGCACCTGAGCATACAGTTTTTTAATCTTCTCATTTTCGGGATACTTGACGGCAGCATTTTTTAACAAGGCTCTAGCCCTAGGTAAATCACCTGAATATGCGGATAACTGCGCCTGCAATATAAGTGCTTTGTCCCACTCCGGCTGAATCTTCAACGCTTGCTGTAGCTTGTTGTCAGCCAATTTTTCATTTTTCATTTGCGCAGCCAGTAATGCCTGAACAAAATAAACATCTGCATGCCCTGGCGACTTTAAAGCCAGCTCATCAAGTACATCATAAACAAAAGCCGATTTATCTTGTTTTTGCACAGCGGCCGTTAATTCCATCACGGTTTTCTCAAAACCAGCAGGATCAATTTTCAGCAACGCACTTAAATGCTCTACAGCCGCGGGTTTATCTTCATTTTTTAATGCCGACAAGGCGGCTATTTTTCGGGCTGACAGATTGGCTGGATCATCACGTAACCACAAAGACACCGCCTCATCAGTTTTAGCCGCATTTTTTGCGTACATGGCAATCATGGCCGCTCTTTCTGCAAAACGGGGATCATTTACCCGCTTGGCCGCTTCCATATAACCTTCTAAAGCCACATCGTATTGCCCACGCTGGCCTGCTATTTCAGCGGTTAACAACATAAACATCACATCAGGTTCAATAGATGTTTTATCCGCGTCCGCCAGCCCCTTTCCTTTTAGCTCATTCGCTTTAGTCGACAAAACAGCTGCATCCGTACCCTTTTCAGGCGAACTTGCGCAACCACCTAAGAATACAAGCGTTATTATCGTAAAAAATTTAAACATCAACACACACAAACCCTGTTGTCCACATACAATGACCTATAGGTTATCAGAAAAATCGATTGATTCAGATAGCTGATTTATTCCCAATTGGATAAAGTAGCGATATTTTTATAAAATACGCCAAAGTGCTGAACTGTATATTCTAAGAAATACCCTAAATCTCAACATAAACTGTCCACTCAGTCACCGGTTTTAGTTACTCAAAGATCAGGATAAAACCCAAAACATCAAATCACTGTTAAGATTACACCAACTTTACAAGACACCGACACCATGACATTTATCGCAGTAGGGGTTAATTATAACACCGCACCGGTTGCCGTTCGTGAGCGCCTGGTATTTTCTACCGATATATTGGCATCCTCATTACAGCAACTCTCCCAAGTCAAAGATATACACGAAGCGGCGATATTGTCTACTTGTAACCGTACTGAACTTTACTGCAATGCAGCAACCGCTAACCAAGATATTCTCATTGACTGGATAGCCACTAACAAAAACATTGAGCTCACTAGCTTAATGCCCTATTTATACAGCTATACCGATCGCTCGGTGTGCCGGCACATGTTTCGTGTCGCTTGCGGCTTAGATTCCATGATTTTGGGTGAGCCACAAATTTTAGGCCAAATGAAGACGGCTTATAAAGCCGCTTACGATGCCGGCACTCTAGGTAAGCAGCTAGGCAGATTGTTTCAGCATACCTTTACCGCCGCCAAAAAAGTGCGTACCGACACCGCAATAGGTTCTAGCCCAGTGTCCGTCGCTTTTGCAGCCGTGCAACTGGCGCAACAAATTTTTGATAAGCTTAGCGAACAAACCGCGCTGCTGATAGGTGCAGGTGAAACCATAGAGCTCACTGCCCGCCATCTCAGCCAACAAGGCATTAAGCGCATTGTTATTGCTAATCGCACCTACGATAAAGCCCATGCCTTAGCCATGCGTTTTAACGGCTACGCCATCGAGTTAGCGGAACTACCGGCACATTTAGCCGAAGCAGATATTGTTATTTCATCTACTGCCAGTCAACTGCCCATTCTGGGCAAAGGCGGTGTTGAAAGCGCCCTTAAAAAGCGCAAACACAAACCCATGTTTATGGTTGACCTGGCCGTACCGCGCGATATTGAAACCGAAGTAGGCAAACTCGACGATGTTTATTTGTACACGATTGATGATTTGCAACACATCATCAACCAGAATATGGATACACGACGACTGGCTGCAGAACAGGCCGAAGACATCATCGACACCCAAGTGAATGATTTCCTTGCCTGGCTCAATGCACAAAGCGCCCAAACAACCATTCAGGAATACCGCTTTCAAGCCGAACAACACCGCGATGAAGCCTTACAAAAAGCCTTGATATTATTAAAAAACGGTGTCCCTGCCGAAGTTGCCCTTAATCGACTGGCACACAGCCTAACCAACAAATTAATCCATACACCCAGCACACAAATTAGAGAAGCCGCCGAAAACGAACGTTACGACTTGATAACGGCTGCCCGCGATATTTTTAAACTACCCCCAACCCAATGAAACCATCGATACAATTAAAACTGGAAAACCTGTGCGAACGCTACGATGAAATAGCCGCGCTACTTTCCGAACCCGAAGTTCAAGGTAACCAAAACAAGTTCCGTACTTTAAGCCAGGAATATTCGCAAATCAGTCCGTTGGTGGATTGCTATAAGCGTTATGAAACGCTGATGGAAATGCTAGCATCTGCCAAAGACATGGCTAATGACAGCGATCCTGAACTGCGCGAAATGGCCAAAGAAGAGATTCTGGATACCGAAAATCAACTTGATGCGCTGGATCACGAACTGCAACTCTTGCTGTTACCCAAAGATCCCAACGACACCCGCAATATCTTTCTGGAAATACGTGCCGGTACCGGCGGTGATGAAGCGGCTATTTTTTCGGGCGATTTATCAAGAATGTATCAGCGTTATGCAGAAAAGAAAGGCTGGCAAACTGAAATCATCAACGAAAGCCACGGCGATCACGGCGGATATAAAGAGGTTATCTTGCGGGTTTCTGGTCGGGATGTGTACTCGCAATTAAAATTTGAGTCGGGCGCACACCGTGTGCAACGCGTACCCGAAACTGAATCTCAAGGCCGTGTCCACACCTCTGCCTGTACCGTGGCCATTATGCCGGAAGTAGACGAAGTGGATGCTATCGACATCAATCCCAGTGATTTAAAAGTGGATACTTACCGCGCCTCCGGTGCCGGTGGCCAGCACATCAATAAAACCGAATCCGCCATCCGTATTACCCATATTCCCAGCGGCGTAGTCGTTGAATGTCAGGATGAACGCTCGCAGCATAAAAACCGGGCGCGGGCGATGTCGTTACTGGCCTCACGTTTGCTGTCTGCTGAACAGGAAAAACATCATGCCGAACAATCGGCCACCCGCAAGCTGCAAGTGGGTAGTGGTGACCGCTCTGAGCGAATTCGTACTTATAATTACCCGCAAGGCAGGTTAACAGATCATCGTATCAACCTTACTTTGTATAAGCTGGATGACATCATGCAAGGCGGTTTGGAGCAAGTTATCCAGCCGTTAATCAGTGAGCATCAAGCTGAATTGCTTACCCAGCTTGGCGATAACTGAGCACATGATTAGCATCCAAACAGCGTTAGAAAAGGCAACACAGCTAATTGCGGCAAGCTCTGATTCAGCGACTTTGGATGCGGAAGTTTTGTTATGTTCGATACTGCAAAAACAACGTTCACACCTACGCGCTTGGCCGGATAAAATCTTGGATGCTCAACAAGCGGATTTGTTTTGGGCAGCCGTTGCCAAACGTCAGCAAGGCCACCCTATCGCCTACATCACTGGCTCTAGAGAGTTTTGGTCGCGTGATTTCCAGGTGTCGGCGGATGTATTAATTCCCAGACCTGACACCGAAGTGTTGATTGAATGCGCGTTAAAACTGATCCCGGTAAACCAGCCATACCGCCTTATTGATCTTGGAACAGGATCGGGGATTATTGCTATTACCCTGGCGGCAGAACGGCCGCAAACCCATGTGACTGCTACGGATATTTGCGAGGCAGCGTTAGCGGTAGCACGAAATAACGCTAATCAACACGGTGTCGATCATATTCAATTTTATCTCAGTGATTGGTTTAGCCAAGTGCCTGAGAGTTTATTTGATCTTATCGTTAGCAACCCGCCCTATATTGCCGAAGGCGATGCGCATTTACAGGATGGTGATTTACGTTTTGAGCCACAATCTGCTCTTGTCGCACCCGATGATGGCCTGAAGGATATTCAATCTTTAGCTGATCAAGCCCGTAGCCGATTGCACAACGGCGGGCATTTGTTAATCGAACATGGCTATAATCAACACCATGCCGTACAAGATATTTTCAAACGTTTCGATTATAAAAATGTACAAACCACTATCGATTTATCGGGACAGCCGCGTGTCACTTATGGCCAATGGCAGCCTTAAAGCACTTACCATACTTAACCATAAACCTGAGACAAGCCCATGCTAGCCAGCGAAATTCAAATCTCCCGTAAACTCACTAATGAACTGCTGCATCTGGCGCAAATTTCACCCCAAGCTGAAATCTGCGGTTTAGTCAGCGCTAAAAATAATCAACCGGTGCGCTGTTATCCCATTAAAAATGTCGCGGCGCAACCGCAGCAACAATTTTTACTGGATGCGGAGCAACAAATCGCCGCGATGAAAACCATGCGCGAACACAGTGAAGAATTGTTCGCCATTTATCACTCCCACCCAACATCGCCAGCGATACCTTCCACGACCGACTTAGATCTGGCCGCTTATGAGGATGCGCTGTATTTGATTATTTCTCTCAATACCAAAGGCGTGCTGGAAATGCGCGGCTTTAATATTCAGCAGAAAACTGCTGAGGAAGTTGTGTTAACGCTGGCCGATGAGAGCTAACGCCTTTATCACATAAGGAGACTTGCATGACTTTAGCATTAAGAGACACGCAAACCCATTGCTACGACGATTACTTAACCTGGCCAGATGATGTGCGTTATGAACTGATTGACGGTGTCGCCTATGTGATGGCTCCAACACCAGATTTGGCGCATCAAGATATTGCGGGAGAAATTTTTCGCCAAGCTGCCAACATTTTAGCAGGTAAATCTTGTCGAGTTTTCATTGCACCAGTAGATGTTCGTCTACCAAAAAAAGATGAAGCCGACGAACACATTGATACGTTGGTGCAACCGGATGTGATGGTAGTTTGCGACAGTAGCAAGTTGGATCGCCCTGGCATACGCGGCGCGCCGGACTGGATTGTCGAAGTGTTGTCACCTTCCACTGCCAGCCATGACCAAACCAAAAAACGAGCTCTTTATGAGCTTCATGGTGTGCGTGAATATTGGCTGGTTCATCCTGTAGATCGAGTGCTGACGGTTTATTGTCTGATTAATGGCGAATACGGTAAACCTGATGTTTACGAATTACGTGGTGAAACCCAGGTTAAGGCGTTGCCGGATATTGTTATTCAATGGAATGAGTTGTTAGAACGTTTGCCAGTTGATTATTAATCCAAGGGCGCAAATGTCGGTTATTGGCTACGCAAAACTATTGAAGATTGCCATACCAGTGGTTTTTTTTGTAATTCAGGCAGGAGCTGAGCTAAGGCTTTTTGGCAATGACTACGAGACCCGCAATAATCAATAACGCACCCATGATGATACGGATGCTAACAGTTTCTTTTAACAACAACCAGGCAAGAAAAATGGCCACCACAACACTGCCTTTATCAATCAGGGCAACGGTAGCGACATCACCCAACTTTAGTGCTTTGTAATAGAAAATCCAGGATAGTGTTGTGGTTAATCCAGATGCACCCAGCCAAACAATATTATTGCGGTTCAGCGTAGACCAATCCTGCAAAGGCACTACCATAGCTGCAAAACCGAATACAAACACACTGACAAATAAAGTACGTACGCTTAAACCTAATTCCCCAGAAATACCGGTCAAACCGATTTTGGCTATGACCGAAGTAAAGCCTGCGAAAAACATGGATAGTATTGCAAACTTTATCATGCTGTAGGCTTGATGAGAGTACTGTCGATTGCCATAAGATTAACGTACATTTCTAATCAAAAAATTCGGGCGGCCACAACTTAAACGGCTGCGACGCTGTATATCAACACCACATGCGGCAGATGTTTCGCCTTTTTTATCAAAACACAAGTAAATTTCTTGTAAAAAACGTCCGCCGTCAGCACAGGAAAAAGCGATAGCGTTATTACTGAGATTAGGATTAGCCTTTTGCATCAGCGCATTAAGTTGAGATGAACTCACCCGCAACGGTTTAGCAAGATTTTGCAGTACATCAGGCATAACTACGGATTGTTTCAGTTTTTGTGAGAGCTTTAAATAATCGGTAGGTGACAAACCAGAACACGTGCCATGCTGTACCCATTCATGAATGGCCAGTTTTTCACTGGGATAAAGATCGGGAAAACTACGGATCAGTTTGGTTGCAATCCACTCTTTGCTGCATGATTTGGGATAGCCTTTATTATATTGCGGCCATAAGCCATGTAAAACAATACCGTACTCACGCGTACATTGGCTGTCCTTTGGATGCGTAGTACAAAATTGCGGCGACCAGGAAAGACTGAGCACGTAATAGTCAAACGGTTTTTGCGCGGCCTGTGCAGACGCGTATAAAGTCGCCAAGATAAGTAAGCTATTGAAAATGATTTTCATGGTTAATCCCTTAGGTTAAGTATGTCAAAAAGGTAACTGCTCAATCTCCCTCTTTGAGAAAGATTACTTAAAAAACACACAGTGTTCATATTGATTTAAAGCTTTTTTTTAAACGCTTGGCCCAATAATCGCTTGCCAATATATGCGCCTCCTGCTGATTATTAGCTTTACCCAACAACTTTAACGCCACAGCAGCCGTCCCAATAACCGAAGCTTGCGCAAACTCATCTTCCACCACACCTTCCCAAACTAACGCTAGCTGCTTTGGATCCAGTGATTCAGTTTTTACATGGCGATGCGCAAACAAAGCCGGCCAGGTTTCATCCAGTAATTGACCGTTATGGACGCTTTGCACCAGACATTCCATATCAGGGTTACGTTCGGTCTCACCGCCCTCGCCTTTTAAAGCCGCGGCATGAGGTTGTTGCAATAACAACGCCGCTTGTTGATGCACAGGCCGGTAACCTGGATGAAAAATCCCCTGAATACTGCACGGTGCATTAAATGGATTTAACAACCGTACCAGCGTATGCACCGGCGAACGCAAGCCCAAAATAGGACGTAATTCTATAATTTCATGCAGCTTAGGACAAAAATGTTCTAGCGATAAATAGCTAAAGTGCTGTTGTGCCAATTGTTGCTTAGCTTCCTCGATTGATTTTGCACAATGCAATCCTAAATAGCCTAGCATATCTTCTGTATACAAGCGTGTTGCAGACGGGCCTTTTGCGCCGTGCATAAACACCGTAATTCCATTTTCAGCCAGCAATAATGCCGATAACAAAAACCAGGGCAAATGCCGACGTTTACCGGCATAAGATGACCAATCCAAATCAACCTGTACGCTAGCAGAATCCATATTACATGCTTGTCTTGCGGCAAGCACAAAACCTGCCAACTCTTCTGGTGTTTCTTCTTTAACGCGCATTAACATCAAAAAAGCGCCCAGTTGCACAGGTAATACTTCACCGGCCATAATCAAGGTCATTGCACGATAAGCTTCATCTTGCGTTAACGGTCTGGAACCTTTTTTACCCTTGCCCAGTATGCGAATGAATTCTGCAAAGACATGTTCTGGCTGGCTGGTTTGTTCGTGATGGGTGAATGTCATAAGGTAATGCGGAAATAATGGTCAATTAACAATGCCGCAAACAACACGGTGATATAAACGATAGAATACCAAAAAGTCGCCATGGCTGTTTTTGCATCTTGGCGGCGCCGCATTAAGATTGCGTAATAAATAAACCCTAAGCCCATCGGCATGGCGACAGCCAAATAAATCAGGCCACTCATACCGGTTATAGACGGTAAGATAGTGACGACCAACAACAAAATACTGTATAAAAGAACGTGCAAACGGGTAAGCGCCACCCCGTGGGTTACCGGTAACATGGGGATTTTGTGATCGTTATAGATTTGCTGGTATTTGTCCAGCCTGGCTATGGCTAATGGCCAAAAATGCGGTGGTGTCCACACAAAAATAATCAATACTAACAAGATGGCATGGGGGTGTATGCTACCGGTCACGGCGCACCAACCTAATAACGGGGGCGTGGCGCCAAAAGCACCGCCGATGACAATGTTCTGCGAGGTCATCCTTTTAAGATATTTAGTATAAATAACCGCGTACCCCAACATTGACACCAAAGTCAGTATCGCAGTGAGGATATTAACCATAATAGCCAGTATAATAATGCCCATAATGCCCACTACCACAGCAAAATTCAGCACTTGCGATGGCGATAAATAACCCATAGGGATGGGTCGATGTGGATTAAGGGCTTTATCAATATCCCGATCAACATAATGGTTCATAGCAGCGCCGGAAGCTGCCGCCAAAGCAATACCTATATTGCCGTAAACCAGTGCAGACCAAGGCGGCAAACCCGGTACTGCTAATAACATGCCTACCGTAGAGGTGAAAATCATTTCAATAACGACGTTTGATTTACACAGATTGAAGTAAGATTGCCAAACAGTGGGTATTAAGGGAGATGGCTTTAACATTGATTTTTAGCTTCCAACTTTTTAATTATCCAATAGAATACAGTGAACCATTGATTATTGAAATAGTCCGACGGGCTAGCTTTTATCTGAGAAGAGAGTTATGACTAAACAATTAATAAGACTCGCGTTATTATGCTTGCCAGCATTGGACAGCAGCGCAGCCACTAAAGTGTCCGAACATATCCTAAGAAATGGCTTGAAGGTTTTAGTCAAAGAAGACCATCGCTCGCCTGTAATGGTATCGCAAGTGTGGTACAGAGTGGGTTCTAGTTATGAACCTAACGGTATTACCGGTGCCTCACACATGTTGGAACACATGATGTTTAAAGGCACGGACAAACATCCAGCGGGCGAATTCTCCAAGATTATTGCAACCAACGGCGGTGATGAAAACGCCTTTACCGGCCAGGATTACACGGCATATTTTCAAACCATGTCTGCTGACAAGCTTGCGATCAGCCTTGAATTGGAAGCCGACAGAATGCGTCATCTGCATTTATTGCCGGAAGAATTAAAAAAAGAACTGCAAGTCGTTACCGAAGAACGCCGTATGCGTACCGATGATAATCCACAAGCTAAAATGCAAGAGCATTTTATGGCCATGGCTTACACTAACAGTCCGTATAAAAATCCGGTCATTGGCTGGCCTGCCGATATTGCTGCTTACACCGTTAAAGATTTACAAGCCTGGTATCAACGCTGGTATGCACCTAATAATGCCACTTTAGTTGTGGTGGGGGATGTGCAACCCAAAGAAGTTTTCGATTTAGCGGAAAGATATTTTGGCGAATTAAAAACCAGCGATATTGAAGCGTTAAAACCACAAACTGAGGTGGAACAACTGGGTGTGCGCAAAATGACGGTAAAACTTCCCGCCAAACTACCGTACATTGTCATGGGTTATAAAGCGCCTTCATTAAAAACCGCAGAGCAAGAGTGGGAAGCCTATGCGCTGGAAGTGCTGGCCGGTGTGCTTGATGGCGGTAGCAGCGCACGGTTGTCATCAGGTTTGGTGCGAGGTAAACAAATCGCGGTTTCGGCCGGGGCCAGTTATAGTATGACCGAAAGATTACCGACATTATTTGAACTAGAGGCCACCCCTAACGAAGGCAAAACCGTACAAGATTTAGAAGCTGCCTTAAAAGCGGAAATCGTTAAACTGCAAAAAGATTTAATCAGCAATGAAGAATTACAGCGCATTAAAGCTCAAGTTTTAGCCAGCAATGTTTACGAAAAAGATTCTAATTTTTATCAGGCCATGCAATTAGGCATGCTGGAAACAGTAGGCTTGGGCTGGCAAAAAGCCGACGAATATGTCCCTAAAATTAACCAGGTTACCGCTGAGCAAGTGCGCGATATTGCCCGTAAATACTTGATTGAAGATCATTTAAGCGTGGCTTATTTGGAACCACAAGCGATCAATAAAGCCACTGAAAAAAATGACAAGGCTGACAAAGCTGAAAAAACCGGAGTTAAGTAATGCGTATTCGAGTATTAAGTTTTATTTTATTACTGTTTTGTAACTCATTATGGGCCGCCGCTAAAATTGAACACTGGCAAACCGCACAAGGCAGCCGCGTGTATTATGTGCAAACTGAAGGCTTGCCGATGGTAGACATACACGTTGTGTTCGATGCCGGCAGTGCCCGTGATTTCAAGCAATTCGGCATATCATCTCTCACTGCAAGCTTACTTGATACCGGCGCTGGCAAATGGAATGCCGATGAAATTGCCAAGCGTCTTGAAAGTGTAGGCGCACAATTTAGCGCAGCCTCCAGTACCGATCTTGCCACATTATCACTACGAACACTCACTGAACCCGCCCTATTTAGCAAAGCGCTAGACACTATGCAGGTTATTTTAACGGATCCTTTGTTTAATAAAGCCGATGTTAGCCGCGATCAAAAACGCACTTTGGCTATGCTTAAACAAACTGAAGAATCGCCTGGTGATTTGGCCGGTATTGCTTTCTCTAATGCTCTGTATGGCGACCATCCTTACGCACACCCTACCGAAGGCATCATTAAAACCGTAGCAGCGCTAACGCCTAAAGATCTTAAGGCGTTTTATAAAAAATATTACGTGGCAGCAAATGCCATAGTGGTTATTGTTGGCGATGTGTCTAAACAACAGGCTGAACAGACCGCAGAGAAGTTATTGACCGGTTTGCCAGTAGGCCAAAAACCAGATGCACTGCCTGATGTAGTCATGCCGACCAAAGCCACCGAGCAACACATCGAATTTCCGTCTTCACAAACCCATGTGCTGGTAGGATTGCCCGGCAACTACCGCAAAGATCCGGATTATTTTCCGCTTTACGTGGGCAATCATATTTTAGGCGGCAGCGGTTTAGTGTCTAAGCTTTTTGATGAAATCAGGGAAAAACGCGGACTGGCCTACAGTGCCTCCAGCTCTTTTTCTCCGTTATTAAAACAAGGCCCGTTCACCATTGGTTTACAAACACGTAACGACCAAACTCCCCAAGCTTTGGAAGTGCTGAATAAAACCTTAAATGACTTTATAAGCAACGGCCCAACGCCCGCAGAACTGACCGCTGCCAAACAAAATATCGTTGGCGGCTTTGCCATGCGTTTTGATACCAATAAAGAACTGGCCAATTATGTCGCCATGATTGGTTTTTATGATTTACCCTTAGATTACCTGGATACTTTTCAAAAAAATATTGAAAATGTCACCATTGCAGAAATCACTGATGCTTTTAAGCGCCGTATTAATCCCCAATTGTTACAGACCGTAACCGTGGGCCAAGCGACCACAAAAAGTGCAAAATAAACTGCGTATTATTGGCGGACAATGGCGCAGCCGCATCATAACATTTGCGGATGCGCCGGATTTGCGACCCACACCCGGACGAGTTAGAGAAACGCTGTTCAATTGGCTACAGTACGACATTATTGGCCGGACATGCCTAGATTTATACGCCGGTAGTGGTGCGCTGGGATTTGAGGCGGCTTCAAGAGGTGCCAAATCTGTCGTGCAAGTTGAAAGCAATCCGCAAGCTTGTCAGACTTTAAGGCAAAACGCGGCGGCTTTATTGGCGAATCAAGTCAGCAGCGTGCAAGCTGATGTCCTGGCTTTTCTGGCGGGCAAAGCAGAAGGTTTTGATGTAGTGTTTATCGACCCTCCTTTCGCTCAGAATAAAGTGTTTGAAACCTGTCAGGCACTGGAAAATAATGGCTGGTTAACAGCGCACGCCAAAATTTATGTAGAAACCGAACGGGCACTCATGCTCAACGACCTGCCGACAAACTGGCAACTGCTAAAGCATAAAACCGCCGGAGAAGTGGCGTATCATCTATTTGAACGCTCCTGACTGCGGGCTATTAAAAACTCATCAGATAAAAAATATCGACGTGGATAAACTAACCAGTATGAATGTATTTGTTCGTGTCGCCAATGCCGGTAGTTTTGCCGCTGGCGCCCGCGAATTAGACATTTCAAGAGCAATGGCAACCAAGCACATTATGTCTCTTGAAAGCGATTTAGGCACGCGGCTTTTTAATCGCACTACCCGTAGCTTGAGTTTAACCGATGTCGGGATTTCCTATCTTGAGCGTTGTCAGCATGTGTTGACGGAAGTAGAAGAAATGGAAGCCGCAGTAACCCATTTGCAAACCGAACCACGCGGGTTATTAAGAATCAGCGCACCTTACGGTATTGGATCAACGCATATTTCCCGGGCGGTTACAGAGTTTTTAAAACTATATCCCGACTTAACCGTGGAAATGATTTTACAAAATGGCCCAATGGACTTGGTTGATGAAGGAGTGGATGTTGCCATTTGTTTAGGCACGCTGGATGACAGCAGTTTAGTGGCCCGCAAAGTAGCCACCTCTTTGTTAGTAGCCTGTGGTTCGCCGGAATATTTTGCCGAGCACGGCGTACCGCAAACTCCCCAGGATTTATTAAACCACAGTTGTTTGGTAAATTGGGCAGTTGCGCCCAAAGACAAATGGCGCTTTAAAACAGAAACGGGCTATACCGTCATCAATGTCAGTGGCCGAGTAAAAGCTAATGTAGGTGAGCCTGTTAGAATTGCGGCCATTAATGGTTTGGGTGTCATTATGCTGCCGTTTTATATTGTTGGTAGAGATATTGAAAAGGGCAAATTAAAAGTCGTGCTAGAAGATTATTTATTGCCGCCACTAGATGTTTATGCCGTTTATCCGCACAGAAAATACTTATCGGCCAAAGTAAAAAGCTTTATGGATTTCTTACAGGAATGGCTGGAACACCGTGTTAGTATGCCGCCTCCGGAATAAACACTTTTATTCTACCCATTTAAAAACGCGCCCACGCGGGGCGCGACACTTTATCAGTGGCCGCTATCCTGACCCACGGCGTTTCAATCCACGCGCCCACGCGGGGCGCGACGAACAAAATGATCGCTTAGCCCTGGCAAGAAAGTTTCAATCCACGCGCCCACGCGGGGCGCGACCTATTGCGGCCAAAGCAATAGGCGAGACTGTTGTTTCAATCCACGCGCCCACGCGGGGCGCGACCAATGCCATTGTCGAGTATTTTGATATGACGGGTTTCAATCCACGCGCCCACGCGGGGCGCGACATACGCTAACCAGTTTAATCCCTACGATCTACGTTTCAATCCACGCGCCCACGCGGGGCGCGACAGGCCACGTGCTTTATCATAAGCTATTTCAGTTTCAATCCACGCGCCCACGCGGGGCGCGACCCTAACCGCTTAAGGGACAAAACATCATGGCAAGTTTCAATCCACGCGCCCACGCGGGGCGCGACGCCCGCTATCAAAGCGCCGCCGCTCGGCAATTTGGTTTCAATCCACGCGCCCACGCGGGGCGCGACTGGCCTAGGCGGCAACACTGGAGAATCATCGGGGTTTCAATCCACGCGCCCACGCGGGGCGCGACCCTAACCG